>DFUR01000103.1 GCA_002380425.1 Bacteroidales bacterium UBA4181 | reverse complement strand
AAACTATGAGAAAAATGAAACAATTTCGATTGCGTACAGGTACAGAAACACGCACCCCAGGGCGAGCATGAACAGCAGCACTATGTCGGGGAGGTATTTCATTGGAACATCAACAATTCGTTATAGGTGATCCGACTATAAGGATTCTTGCTCACCACCTCCTGCCGGACCCCTTTTGTTCCGTAGCGGAAAAACAGGAACTTTCGCGGCACCCGGTGAATCACCTGTATCAGGGTGTCCCGGCTCTGGAATGAGGCGGTGAGTTGCTTATTGTCGATTACCCCGGAAAATGACAGCCACGGATCGGCGTAATTAATCCTCTGAATGGACTCCGGCCCATCCCGGAGCACAAGGCTGTCCCGGACCGTAGTGATGATGTTATGCTCGGTCTCTGTGGCCATTGTGGACACAGATTGCAGGCGGTTCAACTTCACCCCCATGTCCCGTATCATTTTCGTTTGCTCACGAAAATGATCCTTGAACTCAGACACAGTAATATTCAGCGCATCTACCCTTGCAGCGTTGAGACTGTCCCGCACCTTGTAGGTCTGTATGGCCTTGTTCATGCGGTCGAAAAGGACCTCCTGATTTGCGGACACTCTGATTCTTTCCTCCCGCTCCTGCAGGTACATTCCACGTACCACCCACAGGGCCATGGCCAGCAGAGCAATGATGGTCCAGGTGGCCGGAATCCTGCGAATCAGCCTAATAATCGCTCCCATAATCGTGCCCCTCTGGCTGTTTGTGTTGCTCAATCTTTTCAGTTGCTTCCCTGGCAGCCTCCTCCGGGTCTTGTTTTGCCATTTGGGCAGTACCGGCAATGGCGGCACAGGTTACCAGGATGTAGCTGATCACCGACACGAACACAGGATGCACTACCACTCCGGGGTATTGCGTCACCCCCAGAATGGCCACACAGATAACACCGATTGACACGGCTGTTTTCTTGATTTTGCGCAGGAACCGGGGGGTCCTTGCCCTCCACCGCTCCCGGAACTCACGGATAAATTCTTTCATACTGGTTAGATTAAAATGGTCTGTACTTGCTTTCTCCCTTGTATTTCCGGAGTACCTGGCGGCGGTTCCGGTTTGAGTAGCTCACATGTATCCACTCGGGCTGCTCGTCCGTCCCATATTCCCAGATCAGCTGATCGAAAGGGGTGTGGTAGCGCAGAAACTCGAAGGCTCTTTTCATGTCCGAACAGGTGAAGTCACAGGCTTGACCGTAGCGGTGCTGTGAGGATGGAGCACCTCCTACGGCAGCGTTCAGTTCATAATTCCGGAACCCGGATGTGATCCGGATGGGCGTGTGCATGTAATTTGATAGCGGTTGCATCACATTCAGGCACAACCTCCGAAGGTTCTCAATATCCGAAGCGTCCGGCTCGTTCTTGATTTGCAGGATTTGCGCCCGGGTGGAATTGGTGAATTCCCAGAGCGAGAAATTATCGGTCAGTTTCATTTCCTTCTCCCTTTAAGGTCCGCAATATCCTTATCAATATTGGCATGTGCCATTTTACACTTGTCCTCCCGGGCAAGCATCCACTCCTCAATCTTTGCTAGGGAGATATTGAGCTTGTTGATGGCTGCCGTGTTTTCGGACAGCGACTTCCTGAGGATGTTAACCAGCCATGTAATCAGCACACCGCAGATTGCGAATAGCACACCTCCAGCGGAGAGGGTCAGGTCGAGCAATTGATCTTGTGTCATTGATAGAACATTAGTCGTTAATTATTAGAGACCAAACAACCGGTACAGCAGCGTACCCGCAAGGCTGCATGGGGTGAAAATCTTACCCTTGCATTCTCCATGCACGGCATGTGAGGCTTTACAGGACAGCCTCCCGTTGCCATCGTAGGCACATTCATAGCAGGGGTTTAGCTGCAGACCCTTGGCCCTGCGTACCCTGAGAACGACTCCTGCGTCCTCGAACTTTTCTCCAATTTTCCGTTCCATTTGCGTTTGTTTTAAGTGATTGATTGGGTGGTAATAAAATGCTCTGCATCCAGCCGGGAGGCAAACCAGTACCACCCGTGAACCGGGTAGTTATACTGTTCTCTCTGCTCCCGGAATATCTCAAAGTCGTGGGCACATACGAAATTGGGAGCATACATCAACTCTCCATTCTCATACTTGTAGAACCCGCTGGTATCCATCTCATCCATTGCTTATCCTATTATTGTCCAGCCCTTGGCTGTGATTATGCCCCGCTGCTCGGCAGTCAGAAACGGAGTCCCGGCACACTCACTGATATTGATCGTCTTCCCGGAAAGAGAGGGAAGATCCTCGAATAGACGCACCAAGGCATCAGCATTGAGTAAAGTGCGACTGATATTGACGGTTGAATTGACGCCAAACAAACTGCCCTGATTGGTTAATCGTATGCTCCTCAGAGCGCTTTTCATGTTGCCATCTGAGCTGTTGAATGCGATAGCCGATACCTTGTCGGTAATCACCACATCCTGCAGATTCCGTGTGTTCGAAAACGCATCGTTATAGCTAATCTGTGCATCAGCATGCGATATCCCTATGTTGTTAATCACCCTCAGACGATAGCAGTTCTGCACGAAATTGCGCATGTCGTTAAGCAGCGGGGCATTGCCTGGAAGCGTCAACTCCTCCAGAGAATGGCAATCAACAAAGGCCTGATTCATCGATGCCAGAGAACCCATAGATGCTGGTAGCTCCACTATCTTGATTGAGTGATTCGCCCTGTGTATCATGTTCAGTGTTGTCACTGATGGGAGCGATTCAGGGTACACCACTTCACGCAAGTTACACGCATAGAAAAACATCGAGTCTATGTTACTTAGTAGTGGCGCCTCTAATGGAAATACGAACCGGCGAAGGCTGATGCAGCTCTTACACGCCGATCCGGCACTGGTCAGATATGGAGTGCTCCCGATGAACTCCACGAACTCGAGCATAGCTCCAATAGCAAAATACTCGAATGCGTTATTGAACGTCTCAAGATATGGAGTATTGAGCGCCACGCCCAAAGCCGGGAAGACCGTGCCTGAGACCGAGACGCTGCTGTGTCGGTCATTGCGGAATCCTGTGATGTTGCCGATTGATGTTATCGTGCACACAAATGTTGTGTATCCACGACTACATGGAGCCCCGGCTCCCTTGACATACACGTGCTCAGCCCTGCTGCCTGAGTTGTGGGTCGTCGGTGTCGATCCATCTCCCCAGTCCACCTGATATTGACCCGTAGCCCAGACGGTGAAGCCAACACCCAGGGAGGTATAGTCGCAGAAAATGATCTTAATAGAGTTTGCGGCCACATTGGATATATCAGGCCAGTCAGCAGGAGACGTATAGCCTGGCTCTGGGGGATCAATTTCAGAGATGCGTGCTGCGTAGGACCCCAATGTGGCATCCTCTGCAACATCGACACCCTTTGCGATTATTGCGTCGCGGATCATTTCCTTGGAGGACAAGATGTCCGCGAGATCCGTCTGAGACTCCCCGCTAATCTGGTCTAGATACGACTGAAAAGCGATGGCCATCTGATCGATGCTGTACTCAAGCTCTGAGATCTGAGAGTTCAGCGACGCAACAGCAAGGTCATGGGTGGCGTTAAGATCAGCGACGGCCTGAGCATGCTCCGCGTTGAGCTGTGCTATGACACCCTCCAAGCCTGACACCTGTCCTTCTAGGGCCGCGATGGCTGCCTGATGAGACGCATTGAGGTCCGCCAGGACCTGATCATGTGCTTCGTTAAGCTGTGCGATGGCTGCCTGATGCGATGCTATGAGTGTTGTGATCTGCCCTTGCAGAGACGCTATCTGATCCAGATATGGCTGCAGTTCGATGCTCCCTGTTTCCTCCATCATGGCATAGAGTTCCTGATAGCGTTGCATAAGCGCCTGAAAGTCTGCACCACAGACGCTCATAGCATCCACAACCTGCGCAGAGTAGGGAGGATAATTCTCCACCGACACCGAAACCAGAAGTTCACTCATCGCGCCACGGCTTTTTCAATGATCCACTTTCCAACCTCAGAGACATACACATCAGATCCGTCCGTCAGCTTCAGCTGCCAGAGGTAGTTTCCGGCTTTACCCGTTGACTGTTCCGGAGACACCCGCACAAATATTTTCCCATCCAGAATGGTCAGCCCGGAGCCGACAGTGAGGGTGAACAGTGCCACATCCGACACCTTTGTCCTCACGTGCAGGGTTGGGGTAAGGGTAGCGAGGTCAACGGAGGATGGCAGCGTAATTACTGCCGTCCCCGTTGTGCCTTCAAAGAATTGTATCTGTGTCATCTTGTCCTATTTAGCTTGCCGTCATCCCGGTTGCGATCGGATATAAGAACACCTTGTCATCAGCATCCCGGTCCAGACCGTATATCTGTGCCTCGTTGACATACACCTCCAGTCCAATGCCCTTGATTTGCCAGTGAACGTACAGACTTGCGTGAGCTACTCCGGTGATGGTGGTATCGCTGGATGTGGTGACTGCTATCTTGATCTGATTCACTCCGGTGGGGAACAGGGCCAAAAGGGCCGCATATGTGAAAGTGCCGGAGGGGAACACGGTGTTGTTTTGCGCGGAGATGATCATGAAGGTGTTGGCCGGAGCAACAAGTGAGTCCAACTTGGCCTTGTCAGCGGCCGACATGAACCCAGCCGCGGATGTAGTGGCAACAGCATGTTGTGTGCCGCCACCGCGGGTGCCGTGCAGTGCGTCTGTCATCGCTGTCCATGCAGCGGTCCCCGCAGCACTATACTTGAGTATCTGGTTTGCTGCACCTCCTGAAGGGACGTGAATATTCCCATCCGTGGTCGGGTGAACATAATTGTTTGCTCCCGCTGCAATCCCATCCAACTTGGTCTTATCTGCTGCTGACAGAAATCCCGCAACCGAGGTAGTTGCAGCAGCGTGTGCCGCTCCACCTGCTCCGGCATGAGCGTTGTAGGAGGTCAGAAGAGCCGATATCTGTGCCTGCAGCTTGCCAAAAGCAGCCAGAATGGAGTCCGTGGCCGCAATAACCGCATTAGTGGCAGTAGAGAGGCCCGTCAGTACCGTAGCCCGCACACGGGCTTCAGTGAAATACTTGTTAGTGGCCCCTTCTGGAACGGCGTCTGTGGACCCGGGAGAACCACTGATTTCAATGTATGCAGATCCGCTCCACCTGTACACCTTGTTTGTGTCCTTGGCAACGTAGATCTTCCCGGTCTCTCCAGTTCCAGGGAATGCAGACTGGTTGTCTGCCTCAATCACATCATCGACATACGAAGGCAAATACCCGGCCGGAATCTTTGCATCTGCCCCCAAAGGAGGATAACCGTTCGCCACCCCTTTATTTGCGGCGTTTTCCGGCGTGAAACCCAAGGCGGCCTGTTTGGCGTTCCAGGTCGCTTTCTCCGTGTCCGTCACAAACCTGTTGCTTGCATCCTGGGTGATGACCGACGCCGGGTGATTTGCCGGGTGGGTGTAATTGTTTGCACCAGCGGCGATGCCGTTGAGCTTTGCCTTGTCAGCCGCCGACATCATACCAGCAGCACTGGTTGTCGCTTCCGGGTGGTCCGTTGTGGAGCTCTTGTGCGCCGCAAACGTGCCGCCATCCACCAATCCCTCACCAGGAATAGGTTCAGATGGGTTGGTAGAGTCGTCAACAAACACCTCTCCATTTTTCACATAGAGAGTGTAGAGCATCCCTCCTGCGAGGTCTTTTAGGATCGTTCCTAATGCATTTTTCCTTGCCATTGTTTTGATTTTTAGTTATTTGCTATCACGTTACTTGTTACATATATCTTGCTGTCAACACGGCTCACATGCATCTTAAGGGCTTCCCCAGCCGAAATGGTTAAACCCGCTCGAAGAGGATCGTCCACATACAACTCAGCGTGTGCTGACACTATCAGGTCTACATCTGCCTCTTCGTTGTTCACTATCATTAGCACCAACGATGCTGCTTCTTCGGAAGGGAACAGTACCTGAAAATCAACCAGGTCTATTCTGTGCCCCACAATCTGGCTTGTTGTTCTCGCAAGGGTTAATGTCCCTCCTGAAGAGCCGCCTCCACCCACTCTGCGCATTACCTCCTGATATATCCCTCCCAGAGACACCCTTCGCCACTGTTCTCCCCATGGGAGCATCACAGGAAACAGCAGGTCATCAATCGGGTCAGCCGGCAAAAAATCAATCAGACGGGGTGTCAAAAAAAAAAGAGTCCCCTCAGGATCCGTTATTTCCAGTAAGGCTCCCAGCTGCTCCGATCTTGCGATGCTGATATACTGTGACTGCCGCGCTATCTTATAGGAGAATGACGCCGATGTGAGTCCCTTTCGGGATGTCATCTTCGGTTTCCCATCCTGAAGAACTATCTGCTTGAGCATCCCATCTTTGACAACCCACCTCTGTGACGATCTCAAAAAATCTGGCAGCCAGAGTTGAGCGGCACGTGTCTCCAGGATTCCCGTGTTTTGTTCAAAGATCTCCTCCCGCTCCAGGTGATATTCAACGAGGGTGTCATCCTGGGAAGCCATGGAAGGTTTGTATTGCGTAGTTGTACTTGCCACCCCCTTGCATAATAGGGTGTCCAGTCCTCCTAGAGAATTTTCGAAGACAAATACGGTCACATCAGAAGGCATATGTTTAAAAACAAACCTCTGAACGTATGAGAGCACCTGCCCTGAGGAATCTTCCACCCACAGGTCATATGCTCCTGGTGATGTTGGGAAGAGATCAGAAATAATATCCAGCCGAACATTCAATGTAGTGACCTTCCCCTGCGATAATGTGGCAAGGTCTGCTTGCTGGGGTGCACCATCGGAGAAGTATCCACGCACCCGCACTTTCATGCCCTGCAGTGTGGCGAAATATGAGAGCCACAGCGGCATTGATTCGGTGATTTCCTGCGTCTGCGGTTGCCATGTAAGCCAGTTTGATGTCAGCCATTGTTCGGTGTCATCAATAGCGGCATCTATTCCGGCTTTGATGGCGGTGAAAGAGAATGTCGTAGCATCAACCTGGCAGGTAAAACTTCTGACGGAGCCCGATTGTTCGAAGATCGTGTTGCTCTCAGGGGGTATGGACACGTTGAGATTTTCCCGTATGATGTCGCGGATATCCACTTCCACTGTGTTGCTTGGGGAGGGCTGATACGTCTCATCCAACAACACTACCGAGCCCATCAGCAGACGGAATGCAACAGCTTCGGTCGAGGCTATCACAATCTTTTCTATGTTTCCAACCAATACGAGAGCTGGTGGCTGCTTCAAGATGACGGACATACTTATGTGTTTTAAACGAAAATAGATTTACAGCCTCAAAGGTGAAAGGACAACTATACGCTGAGAAGTTCCGCTTCTGCTAGTCCCATCCTGTCAGAATACAGGGACACCCTGAGGGTCTCGACAATCCACCTCTCGCCCAGAACATACACCTGATGTTTCATGTTCAGATCCCGGATGTCCTGAATGGTCAGACGGAAGGTTGCCTTGAGTCTTTTCTTGTCTTTCCGTACCCACCCTGCAAATCCCTTGTGAAATTTCTCATAGAGGCCGGAGGGTCCTGACCACTCCAGCGACAGCTCTCCCAGGGTGTTCCCATTGATGTCTTTGTTTGTGGCACTCACACAGGGATACACTCCCGGATTGTCACCACCACGGGACACCATGCCGCGGTAAAAGAGGATGGAGGGGGTGTATATCTTCTCCATCAGTGTTGATTCCGTGAACGGCACATACCACGTCCTGCGCTGCTCGTCCACCACCTTGGACCATGATGTGGGAGATAGATCCGTGCTTCCCTGATAGTGCGCCAGAGTCATGGGGAAAGGGCCTATGTCGCTTGTCATGTCCACCCCGTCCGGTGCCTCCTGGTTGCCATACAGCCCACTGGTGATGGTCTTGTATCTTCGGATGGTCGTGTTGACGGTCTGTCCCTGATCGTCCTGGTAGCTCAGATCATGCCGGTCTATCTGCATCAGCTGGCGGGTGTCCTTCACAAAAAACTGCCGGTCTTCCTCCTCCAGTTCTCCCTCTCCAAGTTCTGCAGTCTCCAGGTCAATCATGTGCTGTACCGTTCTGTCCTGCGCCATCTCGTCCGTCCCTTCTTCAGAGGAGTATCCGTACTTGTAGCCTTTGCCGGGGTCGGGCTCGACGGTATAGGCATCGGTCATTTTCTTGGACCAGTCCACAACTCCCACGCCGGCGATCACATCCTGATATGTGATGAACTCATACCCCTCCAGATTGCCGTATATGCCCATGCCAAATATCTGCAGCAGGTTTCTCATGAATTCCTTTGCCGGGTATGCTGGCAGGAAGCTATTGAGACGGAAGTAGTGGTTGTCCGAAGCTCCTGTGGTGTCAATAACCACATCGTGGTTGGCACTCAGTAGGCTGTTCTTGTGATATATCGTGGGCATCACCAGACGCGCCAGATCGCTCTGGGTGAATGCGTTGTTTGTCAGAGATCCGCCCATGATGGCATCCAAGACATATCCCACATAGGGCATCGGAAAACATCTGAAGTGAGAGCAATCGCGGGAACCCTGACTGACAAAATCCCCTTCCTGAAAAAAGTTTAGAAACGTCCCAAAGAAATTGTTACGCGACATCCCAACAGCGGATCCTTCCATGGTGGGGCTCTTCACCCTCAGGGGGGCAGCCACAAACTTCTCCTGGGGGTACTGCTTGGTTATGCTGTCCCGGATAAGGTTGATGTATGCGCTTCCGGCCACTGATTCATGCCAGGTCCTTGAGCGCAAGTCCCCGGCTCCCAGATTGTATTGGTGCATCTGTATGTCACAGAGGTTTGCTTCAGTCAGCACCGGATACGCAGATCCGAGGATGTGAACCTGATGAGTGCGCTCGGTGGATGCATCAATCTTGAGCAGTCCCATGGGGAGGGTTACCCCGTTGAACCGTATCAAAGCCTCCGGGGACGAGAAGATACCACCTCCTGCCACACGGTATGGTCTGCCCAGCAGAGTATCTACCTGTTCGGACCGTGCCAGGGTAAACGGATACGAGTAGGAGCCCGGGAGTGTTCGCGGATCCTTGATCATGTTGTTCCACTCCATGGTGATGGCTGTGCCTTTAGGAAGGGGAACGCTGATGCCGTTGATGAGTAATTCCAGCATGGTTACGATTTCTTAGGTGAGAATGCAGCTTCGTTCTTGATGGCATCCATCTTCTCCACCGTGGACATCACCTCCTGATAGAGGACGTATGCCCTGATGAGCGGAAGTTTCTCATTGAGGGTGGATATGGATCCTTCGAGCCGCCCCAGCACGACAGACAGGGCCAGAAGCTGTTCGTTGGCATCGTTGGCCTCTGCCTGCGTCACCATCCCTCCGGTGGCATATCCCCTCAGAGATGCATTGCGGTTCACCCTAAAAGACTCCAGCACCCGCACATGGTTTATGGCTTCCGGTTGGCGCATGACGTACTGGGGTACCACATATTCCCCCCTGTGGACGATTCCGGCAGGCTCGTACACCCCACCATGACCCGTGTAGCCACCGGAGGCGTAGGCAGCCCCGGGAGTAGACCGGCGAACATCCCCATCAGCGGAAGCATCGGAACCCGAAGAACCCGAGGATCCTGAGGAGGTGCTTGCTTCCGGAATCAACTGGTCGAACAATACGCTGACAGCAGCACCAGCCGCAGCCGCCACAGCCATATTTATAGGAAATGGAAGTTTTGTAATCACCTTCGCGATCTGTGCGGCGGTAGCCTCCATGAGGTAGTTCTTTATCTTGCTTCGTATGACATTGTACACAGCTTTTCCGGCATCCTTTATCGTCTTTGCCCCCTCTACGGCAGCAGCTCCTTCCTGGGCTGCGGTCTCGATAGCTACCTCCTTCTCCTCCTGCTTCATGTCCTTCCATGCCACAAAGCGTTTCTGGGCTTCCTTCTCGGCTTTCTTCTCCTCGGCTTCCTTCTTGTCCTGGGCTTTCTGTACTTTGTTGTTCTGGGCCTCAATAAGCCGTATCCGGGCGTCAGCGATGGCTTGCTCCAGGGCGATGGTGTCCTGCCCGTATTGCCGACGCATGGCCAGTTCTGCCTCCATGGCCGCCAGGGCATTGATTTGCTTGTCGATTTCGAACTGCTCTGCTATGGCCAGACGCCTATCCAGATACTCTTTTTCGGTGATCTCCTGGGCCTGCAGGGCGGCATCCAGTGCGGCATTGTCAGCGATATATTTCTCCTGAGCAGCCAGATCCTCCTCCTGTCGTGCCAGCTCGAACTCCTCAAGGAGAGACTTCCAGGCGTCCTGCTTCTGTTTCTTCTCGATGTCGGCGAGTTTCTTCAGGTGCTGCGAGGTCAGGATCTCATAGATTTCAAGCTGCTCTCGTGTCATCTGCTCTTTATTGAGCCCATATAGGCGGGCATCTTTGAGCCGCTTTTCGTAGTCCAGGTTCTCCAACTCTGTCTCGTTCATATTGGACTTGCGGATTTCCTCAATTGTCTGCTTGTATTTCTCCAGATCCTGTATTTGCTGTTCCGCGAGCTCTGCCTGGCGTGCTGCTTTTTTCCTGGCCTCCTCTTCCTCTTTGTCCATAGCGTCCAGACGTCCAGCGGTAGCGGTGATGATTCCCTGCAGTTTTGCCTTCTCTGCCTGTAGCTGTTCATCGGTGAGACCTATCTCAGCGAGGATCAGGTCTTCGATGCGATGCTTCTCCTGGTTGATCAGCCAGGCCTTTTTCCCATTGTGAATCTCCATCTGCATGATCTCTTTCACCCTGCGATGATATTCCGCTTTGTGTGCTGCCAGGAAAGCCACTTCCTTTTCTCGGAGGATATCATACTGCTGCTGCGCTTGTGTTTTAAGAGACTCCACCTGCTGGCGGTTTAGTGAATCCAGAGTCCTGACGGCTTCCTGCAGTTTACCGGTTTCTCCCATAACAGCCTTTGTTGCCTCTACCGCGTCTTTGAGTCGTTTCTGGTCTTCTGTCAGCTCCCTGGTGTGAACTCCCAGCTTTGAGAAATACACTATTGCCGCAGCAACAGCAGAGGCCAACAAAATAAACGGATGTGACTTAAGCGCATGCAGAGCAATAGAGAGACCTTTCACTACTTTGGTTCCAATCAGGGCAGCCGCGGTATGTGCCTTATGTGCTATGGTTGAGGCATTGATAGCGATGGTGTATGTGGCAAAAGCAGCTGCTGCTGCGAGGATGGTTTTCCCATGCTCACGCAGAAACTCTGGTAGCCCCGCCAATGCTTTTATCAGTGCCGTTGTAAGGTTCGTGGAGTGCAACAGTGCCGGAGACAGCCTCTCACCCAAAGACAGTGCCGCTTCCTTGAAAGCCTTGCGGGACTTGTCAAGACGGGCCTGGAGGTTGTCATTCTTGATGTTGTACTCATTGGTAAGGGAGGTTCCCTCGGCAAAGGCTTTGTTGGCCGTGGCCTGAGCCTGCGTTACCAGACTGATATTCGTGGCCATGGAGGAGAGCACCCCCACAGCCCGGGCACCATCGAGGCCCATGTCATTGAAGATGGGTATCAGGGCGTCAAAGCCTCCCTTGTGGTGCAAAGACTGCAGCACCTGAAGGATGGCGGCGTTGGCGTCTGTCTTCAATAGGTCCGTAAACTGTTTGACATCTTCCCCTGCTATCTTGGCAAACTTCGCAGGGTCTTCGAAGATCTTCATGATGAAGTTTTGCAGGGCCGTGGCGGACATCTCCACAGCCTGTCCTGACTGGTCCAGGGCAGAAGCATATCCCAGGATGTTCTGGACGTTGATGCCGGCTTGTGATGCCACACCGGAGAGACGTTTGGTGAATTCTACCAGGTAGGGTTCTGATGCCGATGATGTCTGCCCGATGGTGTTGATGGCAGAGCCCACAGCAAGCATGCGCTCTTTCAGGTCCATGTCGTTGAGCTCGCTGGTGGACTGCTTGAACACCTCGGTGATCTTCCCGATGTCTTTGATGGCATCCTCTCCCAGATCTTCACCCAGAGCCACACGGATCTGGTTGCCGGCTTCCACGAAGTCCAGGATGTTCTGCTTCCCTTCCACACCCAGCTTGCCGGCATCGGTGGCCAGTTTGTTCAGGTCTTCCCGGGCGGTGCGGGTGTCCCATTTCTTGAATTCTTCATTGAGGTCTACCACCTGCTCTCTGGTCATCCCGGTTGTCTTGCGCACATCGGCATAGACATCATCCATATGGGCGACATCTTCAGCAAGCTTGCGGAATGCCATGGACAGCCCGGTGATGGTGGCAATGGCAGATGCGGCCAGGGAGAAATACCGGTTGAATCCATCGGCCACTTTTCCGATTATGGACCGGTTGGCACCAAGAGAGGAATTCATCTCTGCCTGTGCCTGAGCCGACTCTTTTTGCACCCGGTGGAGCATCGCCAGCTTGTCCCGATACTCTTGTGTGCCACGTGCAGTGCTGTTGAGCTCTTTCTGTATCTGCTTCTGTGTCCGCACCAGTTCATCGCGGGTGGCACCAGAAAGGTTTCTCAGCACCCTCTCGGTGTCCTTCACCTGGGCGGCATATTTCTCCATGGCCACCTCGTTGCCTTCGATGGACTTCCTCAGGGTGTTGGCTTCTCTGGTAGTGCCTTTTCCGGAGGTCTCCAGTGCTGCCAGGCGAGCCCGTAGGTCATCGGTTGCAGCCGAGAGGCCCTGCATCTTACGTAGGGCATCGCTCTGGTCGATGTAGATTTTTACGCTGCGATTCAGATCGTTTCCCATGGTCTATTTGTCATTGATGAATATTCGGGTGGTGTCCAGGACGATTTTGGATGAGTATTCTGCGGCGATGTCTGCCAGCTCTTCTATATGCCAGGCCAGTACCGGGTTAAACCAGGGGCGGGCGCGGCGGCTGCCGGATCCCATCTTTCCCAGGGATGCGGGGTCGGTTTCTCTTGTCCTGCCGTAGCGGTCTGTCCACTTGCTGCCTTTCTCGCCTCCATAGCCGCGTCCGGCTCCATGGTGGGCATATACCCCCTCCCGACGCAGTGAGAAGCCCACAATGACAATCTCACCGCTTTTGTTGCGCGAAAAGCGAGGTTTGATGGAAGGGACTAGCAGCGAGGACTTGGTGAGCATGCCGCGTGCGCTGGAGCGCAGATCTCTGGTCACGGTTTTGCCCCATGCCCTAACTTTGGCATTGTACTGCTCGGCAGAGGCCCGGTCAACGAAGGCCCCGTCTTCCGTGGCACCGGTCATTGTTATCTGGTAGGGCAGGGACAGTTTCCCGGCAGTATAGCGGGAAACGGTTGAACGATATCTCTTTTCGTCCATCTGCTGTTGTAGAAGCTGTTTCCAGGCACCCATTATTTCCAGTCGTTGACGTTCTCAATCCACTCAAAGGGTGTCTGCAGGGAGAACCACACCAGTGTTCCGTGGAAGTTGTCACCTACAGGACCGTGGGCGGTAATGATTACACTACTACGGTTCAGGCTGCCATGAAAGGGATGCGTCCGCAGGGTGCTGTCGCGGAGCATTCTGGCCACTATCTTGTGGGCCACAGAGCGGCACAGCTTACGCTTTGCGAACAGATCTGCATCGTTGCCCTGCTCCACATGGTGCAAGACAATAAAGCCATATTCCGGGGCAGAGAGGATGTCGTCGGTATCCGGTTCTGAGAATGTTTCGTCCAGGTCGTCAATGGCGACCAGGACGGGAGCGTCAGAGGGAACGGAACTCAGGGAGGCGAACATCTCCTCCAGGTCTTCCGGTGTCGAGGAACGAAAGAACCTCCGGGTGGTGTTGGAGTGACCAATAGCCCGCAGCCTGGCGGCGATGTCCTCCATGTATGCAAAATGATCGTAGTCGGCCATGGCTTTTTCTGTTTATACACAAAAAAAGCCCGGAGGACCGGGCTACGAAAGGACAGCATTGGCGGGGCACCGGTTCCTATTGTTTCCTCATTTTTTCAATCTCTTCCGCCCTCTCCACATTTCCCTCAAAGGTGTACAGCACATCGTACAGCATTGCTTTTCGCACATTGTCTTTACGCGTCACATCACCCTCGGCGAGTATGTCCACCATCCGCATCTGGGCATCAAACATATTCCTGACCACCCCACTCTCGTCACGTTCGAATACCTTGGGGAACTTGCCGGCAATAAATCGCATGCACCCCAGGTAGTACCAGTACACAACGATGCGGGCCTGAATAGACTGGCTGGCGACATATCTTCCCACCTTCCTCATTTTTAGAGCGTCGAACTCGCCCAGGTGGTACATGGAGGCAATGAGCATATTCAGACTGTCCTCGGCAGAATCCGACTGTTCATTTACAGCCGCTGCATACGCAGCAGCGTATGTCTGCAGATAGATAAACTGTTCATACCTGAGATCTGTGAGGGCATCAGAAGGGCCTTTCAGACGAAAAATACCAAGATAAGACAGGGTTGGAAATGGATTCTTCACCAGTCCGGGGTCCAGCATCATTTTCTCTGCTTTCCCTTCGGATCCGTCTGTCTGGGTGGTAAACAGAAAGGCAAAACATCCGGCCATCATAGCCACATCCGGAGCGGTGACTGCGTAGGATTTCTTGCCGATCTTCATCAGATACTGTCCACGTTTCTTTTTCACATGAGCTCCGAGTGAGTGAAACAGCATCTTGACCTGTATCTCATTTGGATTAACCCCACGCAGGTACATGTCTGCGAGAAACAACAGGTCTTTTGTTGTCAGCTCGTCCCAGTTCTCCGGGACCAGGTACCGGGTGTCGTTGATGGTGATGCCTCTCATGCAACAAACATTTTCTTGTCTGCTGTGTTGTAGTCCAGCCGGCCCGAGGATGATTGTATTCCCAGATGAGCGGACTGGTCATTGAGATAGTTCTGCAGTTCAGACAGGTAGAACGAAGCGAATTCTGAGGCATTGCCCACTACGGAGAGGATCACCGGGGTGTACTGCCCCTCTGTGGATGCCTGAAATGGCATCGATGCGGTTTGGTTGGCAACAAAGAGCCGCACCAGACGGGCCGTCTCCCGGTACACCGGCACCCTCACGGCTGGGATGATAGTGCCACCAACAGTGATGTCCCTGTCTGTGGTCATAGCGTCAATCTCAGGAAGGGCAGCACGTAGAAGCGTGTCCAGCGTCCGGCCCAGGATCTTGGAGACAAAGCGGGCCTCGATGGCACTCATCACACAGCGCAGAGCTTCAAAGGTCAGGCGCGAATATCCGATGTTGACCTCACCACGGTCCTGGAAGTCTTCAGCGGAATTCAGGTAGTTGGAGCGTCGCAGGGAGTAGACGCGGGAAGATGTCCACTGCGGGAACTTCTCTTTGTTTCGTTCTAGATGCCGAATAAGAGCCTCCAGAGCATTCCATCCTCTGTCAAGCAGGCCGGCACGATATGCGGCAATCTTTGCATCGGAGGCCGGCACAAACTTATCGGCAATTTTGGTGACGGTGTGTCCGGTGTCCCCCACATTGATGCCCAGCTCTGGGGCTCCCAGCCACATCAGAAAAGGTCCCAGAGGCTTGCGAATCTCCGGGATCAGTGTGGCGAGCGCGGATTTCTGGGCTTCTGCCATTCCATCCGGTAACATCCCAGTGGCACACAGTTCCAGGTCAGAGATCAGAGCATCCCCCAGATAGGGACGCAGAAACCTCTCTATTGCAGGTTCCAGAAAAGGATGCCAGGAAGCCTCCGGGATGGAGGCAGCAACCTTGACGACGGCTCTGAGTTCCTCGGTGGTTGTTATCAGTTTGCTCATGTCTATACTTTTTGATTGCCGATTTGTTTTGTCTGTCCGGTGCCTTTGTCCAGGGTTTCGAGCATGATGTTGGGAATAACGAAATGCAGATCCGGATCCCACCGGTTCACTTTTTTTGCGATGTACAGGGGGAGGAGAATCTTTTCACGCACCGGCCGCATCATGGCCTGTTTGATGATGAACAGTTCCCGGGCTTCTGTCCCGTTGATGCTCTTGTTCTTCCCGGGGGATGCACCGATTAGCGAGGGGTGCACCCCCATAGCGTAGCAGGCCATATTGGTAGCCTCTTCATTGTCATCTATCCAGTCCCCGCCTTCCTTGGAATCGCCCTTGCTCAGGGGTGTTATCATGATGTCTTTTTCCTCAATCCCTTTCTGGATGTTGAATTTGAACGGAATCACAATTGTTTTTCCGGCATTCTTAGCTCCAGATAGAAAGTCCTCAAGCTGCTGCAGGAGCTCTTTCTGGCGTTCCTTCTGTTTCTCCGGATCAGTGATTTTCTCTTTTTCGAACATCTCCTTCCAATACCGGTCGCTGATGTAAACCATATAGGCGATGTGCAACTTGTTGGTCATAAGAGCCTTTTTTGCCTCCGGGATCATCCTCATGATGTCGTTCCAGCCGGAGTCGAAGATGCTCCACCAGAAGGAGCGGGGATAGTACACCCTTCCGGGGACAGGCATGCGGATGGGCAGCACATAGCGATAGAATCCGTCGTGCTGAGATTTTCCATTACTGCCGGGAGCCATTCCCAGGCGAACCAGGATGTCCTGCAGCGGTGCGGAATCATCCAGGAGGGCCGAAACGGACACATCCTCCGGTGATCCTTTGTGCCAGGAATAGGAGAACCCATGCCACTGGATGCGGCCATCTTTCATCTTCGACACCCGGGAATATGCCTGGTCCAGATACTGCATTCCTACCAGCTCTTTCTTCAGGCTGAAGTTCAGGGCCACATTGCCCTGGGAGAAAACCGCCAGGTCGTTGGCGGCCTCCTGAGCAATACCAGGATAATTCACCCGGTGAATGAAGTCCCACACTGCTGGCTGCTCCGATTCCAGCTGCTCCACAAATTTCACGGTGCCATCTTTATCTCGGACCTTTTTCATAAGCATGATGCCATCTCCGAAGGTCATGGAGGCATTGAAGTTGACATTCGATGATATCTGAACCGAAGGATATACCTGCTTGAGTATGTTGATGGGAAGGTCGTTAGACGGCCCCCAGCGCATGAACTCCACCTCCTTGGGAACGGGGTTGTTCTTTTCCTTTTTGGGTGTCATTTGCACCCCTGTCTCGTCTGAATCGATGGTGATATCGTCCGAACGAAACGTGGTGACAACCGCTCCTGAGTTGGGCAGGAAAGCAGAGTCGCCCACCATGATGATCTGTCTCCTTTTTGTCATATGATTACCTCCACCCCATTAAGTTCGATAATACGGATACGTCTAAGCTTGCGCACCTCATGATTGAGCGGATTCATCACGTTGACGGTGTTTCCTGCACAGTGAAATGATGTCACCGCCCAGCTGTCCAGGGTGATAATAGAACCATCACTTTTGACGTATCTCAAAGACACCGTTGCCCCGGGTTTCATCAGCAGGTGCAGGTACCTGCGATGGATTACTTTTGCAGCCATTGCGTCTGTTTTTGAGCAAAACAACAATACCACCGGGAGCCATCAAAGGACAGAGCAGATGGCGAGTCTTTGAAGCGCGGCAAACCCTCAGTGGGTGCACTTCAAATCCAACCATCCATAACACGGGAGAGACTACCAAGCCGAAGGGCACAAAAAAAACCGCTGCAGCGGCCTCCCAGTGTTATACCTTTTTCTGCGCACCCCCTCCCTGCCGGTGGCAGGTCATTTGGGGGTGGTGTTGCTTAAATCATTCCTTCATCGGCAAAGCTATAAAATGCCTTATCGGGGGTCATGATGATGTGGTCAAGGAGTTTTATGTCCATTGCTTCCCCTATCGTTTTAACCTTTTGTGTGATGGCTGTGTCCGATGGGCTAGGGGTGTTATTCCCGGATGGGTGGTTGTGTGTTAAAATTATTGCGCTTGCATTGGACAGGATGGCAGCCTGAAAAACCATTCTCACATCAAGGACGGTGGCCGAAACGCCCCCTTCGCTTGCCTTATAGTAAGCAAAACACTTGTTTGCCCTGTTTAGCATCAGGGCGTACATGGTCTCATGGTGTGCGATGGTTGCTGGGTCAAAAATTGAGGTTCCTATGTAGGCGGCTGCATCTTTTGAACTGCCTATCTGAACAAGGTTGTCAAGGGTGGGAATGTATGATAGCTTCACTTCTGCAACTACATTCGGGTTCTTAGTCCGTTCCGGCTTGCCGTATATCTCGACCGGTTCCAGCGCCACCATGTCCATTTTGTTTGCTTGCTCCGGGGTGTGTGTCTGTCCTTCATGGTACAGGTATGCAATAGGCCAAAGGGCGTGCCAATGGGCTGTATCTTCGCCCCTGTCAAGTAGTCGTTTTTGAATGGTTGCCTTTTCTGCTGCTCCCCAAATGGGGAATGCCTTTTCACCCTTGCGGATTCTGCGCCCCTGGCGGTTCCATTCTCCGATGGTCTTAAACTCTTTGGCTCCGGTCTGCTCCATGTAGATACTGACAATGGTCTGATTCAGGGTGAGGGTGCGGCGAACAAACCCTACCGGGCAATCCAAGCGTGACCAATCCCGGATGTCTTTGCGGGCTTGTTTGCTTGTTTCTACTAAGTTTTGGCGATGGTTGGCACGTGCTTCCTGTGCCGGGGAAAGTTGTTTTTTTGCAATGGTTTTCATACCTTTACACTGTTTTTAAGGGTTAAACTTTAAAAATCTGAAGGGTGGGTTAACGTTTCGAGGCGGTTACCTGCCCTTCTTTATTGTCATAAAGTTACAAAAAATCCCTCAAATAATATAATAAATAACCAACTAATTTACAGGATTTTACATATTTTTAAC
>DFUR01000060.1 GCA_002380425.1 Bacteroidales bacterium UBA4181 | reverse complement strand
GTCCTGGGCATCACCCTCACCCGCAGGGCCAACGGGGCTGCGTCTTTTGTAGAGCTCGCAGGTTTTCCCTACCATGCCCTGGACACCTATCTGCCCAAACTGGTTCGCTCCGGGCTGCGGGTTGCCATCTGCGACCAGCTGGAAGACCCCAAACTGACCAAGACCATCGTCAAAAGGGGGGTCACAGAGCTGGTCACCCCGGGGGTTGCCTTCAACGACCAGATTCTGGAAAACAGGGAGAATAACTTCCTGGCCTGCCTCTACCCGGAAAAACAAGGGATGGGAGCCGCTTTCCTGGATATTTCCACAGGAGAGTTTCTCACCGCCGAGGGCACCACGGAACAGGTTGAGAAGATTCTTACCAGCCTGAACCCCAAGGAGCTGCTGGTGGAAAGGGCACGGCAGAACTGGTTTCGGGAAATGTACGGACAGCGGTTTTACCTCTCCGCCATCGAGGACTGGGCTTTCAACGAAGAAACCGCTCGGGAAAAACTCCTCAGGCAGTTTGGCACCCTCTCTCTCAAAGGGTTCGGGGTGGAACACATGACCATGGGCATCGTAGCGGCCGGAGCCATCCTGCATTACCTGGACATTACCCGGCACGACCAGCTAAGCCACATCACCCGCATGGTGCGCATCAATCAGGATGACTTTGTGATGCTGGATAAATTCACCCTGCGCAATCTGGAAGTCCTCCACGCCCCTGCCGAGGGCGGCACCCCACTCATCAGCATCCTGGACCAGACCCTATCCCCCATGGGTGCCCGCCTGATGCGGCGATGGCTGGCCATGCCCCTGAAGGACCCTGTGGCCATTCAGGGACGGCTGGACGTGGTGGACACCTTTCTTTCCCTGCCTGAATTGCAGGACCAGTGTACCGAGCAGATCCGAAAGGTAGGGGACCTGGAGCGACTCATCTCCAAAGCTGCTGCCGCGAGGATCTCCCCGAGGGAGATGTACCACCTCAGCAGTGCGCTCGAAGCCATGGAGCCCTTGCGGCAACTGTGCCTTCAATCGGGCAATCCCGTATTGGCAGAGATGGGGGCGGACATTGATCCCTGCCAGGAACTGGCGGTGCGCATCCGTACAACCCTGAACGAGGATGCCCCGCAAGCCATCGGCAAGGGTTATGTGATCGCTCCGGGGGTGCACGAGGAACTGGACGAACTGCGGCATATCAGTCATTCCGGCAAGGATTTCCTTCAGGAATTACAGCAAAGGGAATCGGAACGTACCGGCATCACCTCCCTTAAGGTGAGCTTCAATAATGTATTCGGATACTATATCGAAGTCCGCAATACCCACAAAGACAAGGTTCCCCCGGAATGGATCCGCAAGCAGACCCTGGTGAGTGCCGAACGGTACATCACCCCCGAACTCAAGGATTATGAATCGCGCATCCTGGGTGCCGAGGAGCGAATCCTGGCCCTGGAGACCCAACTCTACAACCAGCTAGTCGTTGAGGCTGCCCGGCATATTCCGGCCATCCAGAAGGATGCTGTGACCACAGCCCGCCTGGACTGCCTGCTCTCCTTTGCCACCGTTTCGGCCCGCCGAAAGTATGTGCGTCCGGTGATTGACGATGCCGACCGGATGGACATCCGGCAAGGGCGGCATCCGGTGATTGAGGCCACCCTCCCCCCCGACCAGCCCTACATCGCCAACGATGTGTTTCTGGACAGCAATACCCAGCAGGTCATCATGCTCACCGGGCCCAATATGTCCGGAAAGTCGGCTCTGTTGCGCCAGACAGCCCTTATCACCCTTATGGCCCAAGCCGGTTGCTTTGTCCCTGCCGACCGGGCAGAGCTGGGCGTGGTGGACCGCATCTTCACCCGGGTGGGTGCTTCGGACAATATTTCCACCGGGGAATCCACCTTTATGGTGGAGATGACCGAATCGGCAGGCATCCTCAACAACCTCACCCCCCGAAGCCTTATCCTGCTGGATGAGATCGGGCGCGGCACCAGCACCTACGACGGCATCTCCATCGCATGGGCGATGGCAGAATACATCCACGAACATCCCGGACACCCCAAAACCCTCTTTGCCACCCACTACCACGAGCTGAACGAAATGGAGCGGTCCTTCTCCCGCATCCACAATTTCAATGTCTCCGTAAAGGAACTCAGCGACAAGGTGATCTTCCTCCGGAAACTGGTCCGGGGCGGGATTGAGCACAGTTTTGGGATTCATGTGGCCCGAATGGCCGGCATGCCCCGCAGTGTGGTGGCCCGTGCCGGGGAGATCCTCTCTCAGCTCGAAGAAGCCCGCCAACGCCCGTCCTCCTTCCCCGAATCTGGCCCGCTGTCAGAGCCCGGCTCCCTTTCCGAGGCCGGGGTTCCGCCCAAAGACCTTTCCACTTCCAGGGCCGGGGTTTCTTCCAACGCTGGGAGCCCTTCCAAAGAAGGAGTTCCATCCAACGCAGGGGCTACTTCTCAGTCCGGCCCCCCATCGAGTCTGGCCGGTCACCAGGTGCGCCCCCGTGAGACTTTCTCAGTTTCCAAACCTCTGCAAGAGCTGGCCGAGCGCCGGGAAGGCTACCAGTTATCCTTTTATCAGCTGGATGACCCCGTGCTGAGGCAAATCCGTGATGAGGTAAAAAAACTGGACATCAACAACCTCACCCCACTACAGGCGCTGCAAAAACTCAACGACATCAAAAAAATGGTGGGACTGTAATTTTTTTGAATTTTTATGTATCTTTGCCCCGTCAAAATTCAGTCAATACGCGGAAATAGCTCAGTTGGTA
>DFUR01000068.1 GCA_002380425.1 Bacteroidales bacterium UBA4181 | reverse complement strand
CGGACAATATTTTGCAGGTCCATCATATTTGACATGGTAGAGACGTAAAGCCGTCGCGTTAATTGGGGCGAATAATCCTTCGGCGTTAGCAATTTCCTGAATCTGAGGCCCCAGTGCGGCAAAACCGCCGGAAGTAAGGTTCTGGAAGGTGATTTTCCGGATAAAACTGTCCAGGCTAACTCCACCGTAACTGCGGGCAAAACCCGATGTAGGCAGGGAGTGGTTTGTCCCACTGGCATAGTCTCCGGCACTCTCCGGGGAGTAATGCCCCAAAAATACAGAACCAGCGTTGACGACCTGTGAGGCCACTTGTTCTGGATTCTTTGTGGAAATGATCAGATGTTCCGGTGCGTAGGTGTTGCTGAACAACATCATATCCTGAAGCGATTCGAGCAGGACCAGAAAACTGTTGCGGAGGGATTTTGCGGCAAGTTCCCGGCGGGGCAACGCTTCAATCTGCAGAGCCAGTTGATCGTAGACATCCCGGAGTACCTGATCGCTGTCGGTGACCAGAATGGCCTGGCTGTCGGGGCCATGTTCGGCCTGGGCAAGCAGGTCTGCGGCCACAAAGGCAGGATTGGAGCTGTCATCGGCCATAACCAGCACTTCAGAAGGACCGGCAGGCATATCTATGGCCACTCCACGCTGAAAAGCATAACTCTTTGCGGCCATCACGTACTGGTTCCCGGGTCCAAAGATTTTGTACACTGCAGGGATGGTTTCGGTTCCGTAGGTCATGGCTGCGATGGCCTGAACCCCGCCAGCCTTGTATATTTCCCGGAGCCCGATATGTTGGGCTGCATACAGGACAGCAGGATGAACCTTGCCGTCCTTATTGGGAGGGGTGCAGAGGATGATGTGCGGACATCCTGCCAGCACAGCAGGAATGCCCAGCATGAGGACGGTAGAAAACAGCGGGGCCGAGCCTCCCGGAATGTACAGCCCCACTTTTTCTATGGGAACGTTCTTTCGCCAGCACACAACTCCAGGCATGGTTTCCACCGGAGATTCCTCATGTATCTGAGATTGGTGAAAAGTCCGGATGTTGTCGGCGGCTACTGCGATGGCTTCCTTTAAGCGAGGAGGAACGAGCCCTTCGGCTTCATCAAATTCTTGATCCTGAACCTGTAAGCAGGCAAGCTTGACTTGGTCAAATTGCTGCTCGTAGGCTTTGACGGCTTCGTCCTTGTGTGTCTTTACTCTGGAGAATACCCGCTCCACAGTATCAGTGAGGGACCCGGTACTGACGGAGGTGCGCTCCAAAAGTTCATTCCATTCTTCCTTGGCGGGATATCGTGAGATACCAATCATAGAATCATTTTTTCAATAGGAACCACAAGAATACCTTCTGCTCCCAGGTCACGCAACTGACCGATAATCTCCCAGAAGCGCTGCTCAGCAATGACTGAGTGTACAGAACTCCAGCCTTCTTCAGCCAGAGGCATGATGGTGGGGCTCTTCATCCCGGGGAGAATCCGGATGATCTCTGGCAGGCTTGCATTGGGTGCGTTCAGCAAAATGTACTTCTTGCCTTCAGCTTGTTGCACAGAGTTGATGCGGAAAATGAGTTCTTCGAGCAATTGCTGTTTTTCGGGAGCCATTCCCGGATGGCCAATCAACAGTGCCTCAGATTGCATCACCACCTCGACTTCCCTGAGATGATTGCTGGTCAGGGTGCTCCCGGAGCTGACAATGTCGAAGATGGCATCGGCGAGCCCGATGCCTGGGGCGATCTCCACCGAGCCGGAGATTACATGAATGTCAGCGCGTATCTTCTGACGATCAAGGTAGCGGGAGAGGATTTCGGGGTAGGAGGTGGCAATTTTTTTGCCGTTGAACCATTCCGGGCCGGGATATTTCTCATCCTTGGGAATGGCCAGTGAAAGACGGCATTTGCTAAAACCAAGTCGTTTGATAATCTCAGCGGACGATTTCTTTTCCACGTACTCATTCTCACCTACTATTCCGGCATCCGCCACTCCGTCGGCAACCGACTGGGGGATGTCGTCGTCACGCAGAAACAGGACTTCGACCGGGAAACCCTTGGCAGGAACCAACAGAGTGCGTTTGTCTGTAGCTAGTTTGATGCCGGCCTCGGAAAGCAGGTTCATGGTTTCCTCGTATAAACGGCCTTTGGCTTGTATGGCAATTCTTAGCATGGTTGCGGGTATTTGATACAAAAAAGGTTTGCCCAGAGCGCAAACCACCATTGTCCTTGCAATGATACGATTTTTTTTAGAATCATCAAAATCCGGGCACGATTTCGCGTTGTTCGTTAACGCTGAAAAGGCCTTCATCAAGAAGTTGTCGAACCACCTTAAGTGCTTTTTCTTGACTTACTTGTGATTTGTCTATTAAAGTATCCATCAAGATAGGGCCCTCCCCGGCTATCTGCATGAGGCGTTCCCTGATCTGACGGGCTTCCGCACGGGACATACCCTGCTCATCCTTTTTACGGCAGTAGTCACAACGGCCACAAGGTACGGCACGTTCCTCTCCGAAATAGTGCAACAGCATGGAACTTCGGCACTTATTGTCAGTTTCCGCGTATTGGAACATGGCCTTCATCCGGTTTTCATCCCGATCGCGGAGCAGCGCGTAATTCTCGGGAGAAAGGATGATGAGATGTGATTCATAGCGGGGCTGCGTAAAGCATATCAGCGGTTTCACCCTCCGTGGAATATAATCAAGGATGCCTATCCGGTCCATCTGGACCAGGCATTCGGATGCCACCAGAGGGCTAATCCGGGCCTTGAGTGCCAGGGCATGGACATCAATGGAGGTGTAGTCGGTGAAAAGTCCGGTGTAGGAGCGGAGCATGGCCTTGATGAGGTCATCAAAGGATGCCTGTGACACCCGGAACCGGTATAGTTCATCCCGATTGACCAGGAAGAGCACCCTTGAAGGTTGATCCACATCTTCTTCATACAGGATATATCCCTCACGTTCAAGCGTTTTCAGAGAATAATAGGCTTGCATGAGTTCCAGATGATAAGTCTTTATGAACTGACTGATTTCAAAGGTGAAAGAGTGGAACTGGCCTTCTCCGACGGGCACTTGCAAATAATCGCCCAGATGCTGATACACCTTGCGTACAACGTTCAGAGGCGGGTAACTGGCCCGGTGTTGCCGTTCCAGACGCAGCCGGTCAGAAGGGTGGTACAGCAACACGGCATAAGCATCTTTTCCATCCCTCCCAGCTCTTCCAGCCTCCTGAAAATAGGCCTCTACGCTGTCCGGAAGGTCCAGATGGATCACAAAGCGCACATCCTCTTTGTCAATACCCATTCCAAATGCATTGGTAGCAACCATGATGCGAACTTTTCCACACATCCATTCATCCTGACGCTGGGAGCGCACTTCGGAACTCAATCCGGCGTGATAACAGTGGGCAGGAATTCCGTTGTGGTTGAGAAACTCGGCAATCTCCCGTGATTTGAGCCTGTTACGGACATAGATGATGCCCGTCCCCGGTGATTTATGGAAGGTTTGAAGCAGGTACTTTTGCTTGTCTTCAACTGTTCGGACAATATACGATAGGTTCTCGCGTAAAAAACTCTTTTTGAGAATGTTGGGCTGAGCGAACAGGAGTTTATCCTGAATGTCTTTTGTGACTTCGCAGGTGGCTGTTGCCGTGAGAGCAAGTACCGGAACACCTGGAAGAAGGGTGCGCAATTCGGCCAGTTTCAAATAGGATGGCCGGAAGTCATAACCCCATTGAGAGATGCAGTGAGCCTCGTCCACGGCAATCAGATTAACATTCATTTCACGCACTCTTTGACGGAACAGGGTGGTGTCTGTTCTTTCGGGGGAGAGGTACAAAAATTTGTAGTCACCGTAAATGCAATTGGTTAGCGCGGTGTCAATCTCCTGCCCGGACATCCCGGAATACACCGCGACAGCCTTGATACCCTTACCCCTTAGGTGTTCCACCTGATCCTTCATCAAGGCGATCAGCGGGGACACCACCAGGCATATGCCTTCTCTGGCAAGAGCAGGCACCTGGAAAGTGATGGATTTGCCTCCCCCGGTAGGCATCAGGGCAAGGGTATCCCTGCCTTGCAGGATCTCCTGAATGATCTCCAGTTGCAAGGGGCGGAAGGCATCAAATCCCCAGTACTTTTTAAGGATTTCCAGTGGTTCCATAGGTTCCGGATGTTCCACAGGGAGTCTTCTGATCTCTGACCAACAGGGAAGAGTCCCCGTAACTCAAGAAACGGTAGTCATGGCTCAGAGCATAATCATAAATCTGCTTCCAGACATCCCCGACAAAAGCGGACACCAACAAAAGTAAAGTGCTCTGGGGCTGATGAAAATTTGTAATCAACTTATCCACAACTTTAAACTCATAGCCGGGCGCAATCATGATCTGGGTTCGTGCCTGAAAGACTGGCAAGGACATCAAATCCATATACTTGAGCAGAGCTTCAAGAGACTCTTTCAAAGATATATTAATCTGACGGTTATACGGTTCCCACTGATTGATTTCCCAAGGTTCCGGGCCCAAATCAGAGGCCTGGAAAGCACGCAAACCGAACCAATAGAGGCTCTCGAGTGTCCTCAGGGTGGTTGTTCCAACGGACACAACCGATCCGGAATGACACAGCAACTGTTCCAGAAATGTCCGGGTGACCGAGAAGGATTCAGAATGCATCTGGTGATCCCGGAAATCCTTGCTTTTTACTGGTCTGAAAGTACCGGCGCCTACATGCAGGGTTATCCGGGCTGAGGATATGCCTTTTGCCCGCAATCGATCCAGGACCATGGGTGTGAAGTGTAGCCCGGCAGTAGGGGCAGCAACAGAACCACGGAAACGGGAGTAAACGGTTTGATATCGCTCATTATCAATTGGTTCTGATTTTCTGTTCAAATAGGGTGGGATAGGAGTGTTTCCCAGTCGGTCCAGGAGTTCGGCAAAGCTCTCCTGGGTGTTCCACTGAAAGCGAATCTGTTGCCAGGTGGGGTGATTGGCCACAAGAGTGGCCCGGAGCACAGCCTTGTCCGGGGTTTCTCTGTGGACCGGCTGTATCTGGGAAATTTCGGCTGGATCCAGATGTTCACGGGATTCCGAGGTGTTCGTGAGGATTTGTTCCAGGTCACCGCGTTTCCATTTCTTAAGATTGCCCACAAGACATTTCCACACCACACTGCCAGTTTGCTGGAATGACTGCTGATAATCTGCCGGTTCTAGAGGTTCCAGGCAGAAGATCTCTATTCGGGCGCCTCCGCTCTTGTGAAAGATGAGCCGGGCCGGAATAACCTTGGTGTCATTGAATACAAGCAAGTCTGATGCATCCAGATACTGGTGCAAATCTCTGAAACAGCCCGTGGTAATGTCGTGCCCGTCATAGAGCAGCATTTTTGAAGCATCACGCTCTGCGAGCGGATATTTGGCAATTTTATCGTCGGGTAGATCGTAGTGATATGTTTGGACCGATCCTGTGTGCATATGCGTTATTTGCCCGTAAATTTACTAATTTTGCAGGAAAGCAGGTCGGTCTGTCGCTGACTTTGTCAGAGGAAAGTCCGGGCAACGCAGGGCACCATACTTCCTAACAGGAAGACGTTCGTGAGGGCGCAGTAGTGTAACAGAAAAATACCGCCTTTCGGGGTAAGGGTGAAAAGGTGCGGTAAGAGCGCACCGGTGCGGATGGTGACATCTGCAGCCGTACACCTTATGGGTTGCAAAACCATGTAAACCGTCGCTATCAGGGTTGCCCGCCCGAGACGGAGGGTAGGTTGCTTGAGTCCGGCGGTGACGCCGGTCCCAGATAAATGACAGACACCGTTCCCACGGCACAGAACCCGGCTTACAGACCTGCTTTTTTTTTCCATCAAATTGACTTATAATTAATATTATGTTAAATAAGTACATTAAAATAAAGGGATGCGATTGCACCCCTTTTGTTTGAATCCAAAAAATCTTAATTTGTCTTGGGCGTGGGCAACTTCTGCTCCAACACCTTATAGCGGGCATCATATTCAGGGAACCTGACGCGCAACAGATAATACAAGGATTTCAATGTGGCCAGAATTTCTGTGTTTGAGGGATCAGGATTCAGTTCTGCCGCCTTTTCCAAATAGGGAACAGCAACATTCATCTGATCCTCAGCCTCTTTTTTGCGCGCAACATACACGTCATTGTTTTCTTCCTCCTGAGCCTTAAGGATCATGGCTTTTCCCTTATCGAATTCAGTCGCCCCAATATTAAGATAGGCCCTGAAGTTTTTGTCGTCAAGTTCCAGAACTTTCTTATACAGGATGTATGACAGAGAATCATTACCCAAATCGTGCTGCAGGGATGCTTCAACCAAATAAAGCACCGCAAAACCGGGATTCATGGTCTGCGCTTTATGCAGATAGGCCACAGCCTGATCCTTTTGGTTCAGGTCCCGATACATATTGATCAACTTGATGATGATGTCGTAATTGTCCGGGTAGAATTCTGCACCCTTGGTGAGCGTGGCCAATGCTTTCAGGCTGTCTCCCCGCTCCAGATAGACCTGGTGGGCAAAAAGGAACATCTGACCTTCATTCGACTTAGTTTCCCTGTATTTTCGCGAAACCGCCTGATCGTAGGCTTTCAGCAGTTCATCCTTCATTCCTCCGTACTGTGCGTAATACACGGCATAGATCTGTGCCGTTGTGTCGCGCAGACGGGCTTTGTCCATGAGGTTCAAATAGATCATGGCGTTGTCGTAGGCGCTCCTGTAGTCTTTTGCAAAATAGGCTGCAAAAGCATTCATGTTGAATGCATGACGCAGACTGGTTCGGTAACTGTCCAGTTTCTTGGTAGCTTCGGAGTCATTACGTTTGTCCAGTTCCCCAGCCTTGTTAACGGCTTCAAGCGCCTTATTGAGGATATTGTCAATATCCAGATTCCTGAGCTCCCAGGTGCGCAACTGGTCATTGATGAATTTGAGTTGAATGTACGGATAGGTGTATATAGCGACTTTCTCAGTACCCTCCTGCTTTTCGTCAACGCTCTCGGGCTTTACTCCGGGGTAGATGCGCTCCAGATCAGAAGGCTTGACGTTGAATGTAAGTTTACTGGTATTGAGCTCGTACATGGTAACCAAGGCTTCAGCGAGGTCCACCTGATTGTAGAATTTGTCCGCATTCTTGGGATTCTTTTCAATCATTGTAAGAATCCGGCTCGCCTGAGCACGGAATTTCTCGATGTTGTCCCTGTTTTGTGCTACAAGGAAACCTGCAGCAAAAAATGTCAGGAGAAGGGAGGCAATAATTTTTTTCATGACAGTGAGTACTTAAGTTCTATTCTTCAGAATTTGTAAGGGTGTTATCGGAAATCTGCTCCGCATCCACTTGGTTTTCAATTAATTCTTCGTCCTGACCGGGAACTTGTGTGATGGAGGCAATGACGTCTCCGGGACGTAGATTCATCAGGCGCACGCCCTGAGTGGCACGGCCCGCAACCCTGATATCCGAAACCCCCATCCGGATGGTCAAACCCGACTGGTTGATGATCATCAGGTCCTCTTCATCGTTAACGGCCTTGATACCGATAAGCATCCCAGTTTTTTCGGTGATGTTGATGGTCTTGACACCTTTGCCGCCACGATTGGTAATCCTGTAGTCTTCCACCTTAGACCGTTTGCCGTAACCGGTTTCGGATACCACGAGTACGTCCCGGTCACTATCAGGTTCAACACAAATCATGCCAACTACCCGGTCTTCAGAGCTTTCAGAGAGGCTTATGGCCCGCACCCCTGAGGCTGTACGACCCATATTCCGGACTTTGTTCTCTTCAAAACGAATGGCTCGTCCGGAGCGTACAGCGATCATAATCTGGCTGTTCCCGGTGGTCAGACGTGCATCAATCAGGCTGTCTCCCTCCCGGATGGTTACGGCATTGATGCCGTTTGTCCGGGGGCGCGAATAAGCCTCCAGAGAAGTCTTCTTAATTACTCCTTCGCGGGTACACAATACAATGGAGTGGTTGTTGATATACTCCGTATCCGAAAGGGTAGCCACATTGATGTAGGCCTTGACCTGGTCGTCTGCATCAATGTTGATGATGTTCTGGATGGCACGTCCCTTGGATGTTTTGGTGCCTTCGGGCAGGTCATACACCTTGACCCAGTAGCATTTCCCTTTTTCGGTGAACAGCAACAGGGTGTTGTGCATGGAGGCATGGAAAAGGTGTTCCAAAAAGTCCTCATCACGGGTGGTGCTACCCTTGGAGCCCACTCCTCCCCTGCCCTGTGTCCGGAATTCAGACAGCGGGGTTCTCTTGATGTACCCAAGGCGCGATATAGTGATCACCATATCGTCATCGGCATAGAAATCTTCAGGATTGAACTCTCCGGCATCCGGAACAATCTCTGTTCTGCGAACATCTCCGAATTTATCCTTGATGAGCAGGAGCTCTTCCTTTATGATGCTCATTCTGAGCTCTTTGTTAGCAAGAACCTCCTGGTAGTAGGCTACCATACGGGTCAGTTCCTGATGTTCTGCAAGCAATTTGTCCCGTTCCAGGCCGGTGAGGGCTCTCAGGCGCATATCCACAATAGCGCGGGCCTGAAGTTCCGAAAGGCTGAAAGCATCCATAAGACCTTCAATGGCCAGATCCGGAGTGGAAGATGCCCGGATGATACGGATGACCTCGTCAATGTGGTCAATCGCGATAAGCAAACCATCCAAAATATGGAGTCTTTCCTGCGCCTTTTTGAGGTCGTATTCGGTGCGCCGCACGACTACCTCATGGCGATGCTCCACAAAGTAGTGAATCAGTTCCTTGAGGTTCAGTGTTCTGGGCCTTCCGTGGACCAGAGCAATATTGTTGACACTGAACGAGGTCTGTAGCTGGGTATGCTTGTACAGATTGTTCAGAACAACATTGGAATTGGCTTCTTTCTTGAGTTTAATGACGATGCGCATACCATCGCGGTCCGATTCGTCGTTCACAAAGGAGATTCCTTCAATCTTCTTTTCGTTGACCAGCTCAGCAATCTTTTCAATGAGCAGGGCCTTGTTGACTTCATAAGGAATCTCGGAAATAACGATTACCTCCCGTCCGCTCTCCTGCACTTCGATGTTCATACGGGCACGAACCACAATTCGTCCTCTTCCGGTCTCGAAGGCATCGCGAATGCCCGAGATGCCCTGTATAATACCCCCTGTGGGAAAATCTGGTCCCTTGATATGGACCATTAACTCTTCGGTCGTGATGTCATTGTTGTCAATGTACGCCACCGTGGCATCAATGGCTTCGGTAAGATTGTGCGGTGCCATGTTGGTTGCCATACCAACGGCAATACCCGAGGAGCCGTTCACCAGAAGCTGGGGGAATCCACAGGGAAGAACCACAGGTTCCTCCAAAGTATCATCGAAGTTGAGCTGGAAATCAACGGTGTTCTTGTCGATGTCCGCAAGTAACTCCTCGGCAATCTTTCTCATCCTGGCCTCGGTGTAACGCATGGCGGCAGGAGGGTCACCATCTACCGAACCATAGTTGCCCTGACCGTCCACCAGTGGGTAGCGCAACGACCAATGCTGGGCCATACGGACCATAGCATAATATACTGAAGAATCCCCGTGAGGATGGTACTTACCAAGCACCTCTCCAACGATTCTGGCCGATTTTTTATACTGGCCGGATGCCGTAACACCCAGTTCGGACATTCCGAAAAGGACCCGTCGGTGAACTGGTTTCAAACCATCTCGGACATCGGGGAGCGCACGGGAAACAATGACCGACATCGAATAGTCGATGTAAGCCGATTTCATTTCCTCTTCAATATTGATGCTGATGATCTTTTCGTCTTGTCCCTGCATTCTGAAAGTCTTTATTTTAAAGGGAAAACACATGGTTTCCCGGGTTCATCTTTGAACGCGCTAAGATACGTTTTTTTATGAAATCTGGAACCCATTTTCCGTTCAAATGGCTATTTTAGCATCAAGGTTTGTGGGTTTGGACAGAATCTTGTAGGTTTGCATAGAATAAAATCAGGGAAGAATGGATGCAAAGTTTTCGCAGCATATTCGTGACGTTTTGATGTACAGCAAGGAAGAGGCGCTTCGCCTGGGTACTCCTTATGTGGGACCGGAACATTTGTTTCTGGGGATTCTACGCGATGGCGAAGGCCCGGCGGTGGATGCCCTGGTGGAGTTGGGCGTGGACCTTTATGAAATCCGCAAAACTGTTGAAGAAAAGATGGAGCGTCACCCGGTTTCCGTGGGGCCCACAGAGCAGTTGCCTTTGCTCAAATCAACCGAACGTGCGCTGAAACTGGGCACGCTCGAAGCTCGTTCCTTTCAGAGTGATGAGGTGGAAACGGGTCACCTGCTTCTGGCTTTGCTCAAGGATCAGAATAGCCTTATTTCCAGGATTCTGGGGGAAAGAGATATTGATTATTTCGTAGTCCGGGAGCATCTGGAAGGTGGTTTCCTCTCTGGATTGGAAGATGCACTTCCCGGCGAAGAAGAAGGCAGCGAGATTCCTCCTGTGAGCAATCAACATCAGGACAGTGAGGAAGACGACGAGGATATGCCTGGCCCTCCTTCCGGATCATCCAGGGGCGCTCAATCTGCGTCCCGTTCGGGATCAGAAACGCCAGTGATGGATAATTTCGGCACCGACCTGACCAAGGCTGCTGAGGAAGGACGTCTGGATCCCATTGTCGGACGTGAAAAGGAGATTGAGCGTTTGGCACAGATTCTGAGCCGCCGAAAGAAAAACAATCCTGTATTGATCGGAGAACCCGGAGTGGGCAAGTCAGCCATCGCCGAAGGCCTGGCTCTGAGGATCGTTCAGCGTAAGGTTTCCCGGGTGCTGTTTGGCAAGCGGGTACTCACCCTCGATTTGGCTTCTATTGTCGCTGGAACCAAGTACCGGGGACAGTTCGAAGAACGGATGAAGGCCATTTTGAATGAGCTTTCCAGGGCCACCAATGTGATTCTTTTTATTGATGAAATTCACACCATCGTGGGCGCTGGCGGTGCGAGCGGTTCGCTCGATGCGGCCAACATGCTCAAACCCGCTCTGGCACGTGGGGAGATTCAGTGTATCGGAGCCACCACTCTGGATGAGTACCGTCAGCATATTGAAAAGGACGGCGCCTTGGAGCGTCGGTTCCAAAAAGTGATGGTCGAGCCTGCAACCGTTGAGGAAACGCTGGAGATTCTCAGGAATATCAAATCCCGGTATGAGGACCATCACAGCGTTATCTATACTCCTGAGGCCATTGAGGCATGTGTGAAGCTTACCAACAGGTATATTTCTGATCGGCATCTGCCGGACAAGGCCATTGATGCTCTGGATGAAGCCGGTTCCCGGGCGCATATTATCAACATTGTGGTTCCCGAGAGTATTGTGCGGCTGGAACAGGAGATTGAAAAGGTGCGCAACAATAAGATTGCAGCTGTCAAGAATCAGAACTTCGAGAAAGCTGCTGGCTTCAGGGACAAGGAAAAGTCCATGATTGAGCAACTTAGCAGGGAAAAGGACAAGTGGGAAAAAGACCTGAACCGCAACCGCCAGGTAGTGGATGCCGATAAGGTGGCCGAGGTCGTGGCGATGATGACGGGTGTTCCAGTACAGAGAATAGCTCAGGCTGAGGGCCTGCGTCTGTTGCAGATGAACCGGGAACTGACCGAAAGCGTCATCGGACAGAACCAGGCCATCGAAAAAGTTGTCAAAGCCATCCACAGGAACCGGGCCGGGATCAAGGATCCCAACCGACCCATTGGCTCCTTTATTTTTCTGGGCTCCACCGGAGTGGGGAAAACGCAGTTGGCTAAAGTTCTGGCGCGATTTCTCTTTGACAGTGCTGACAATCTGATCCGGATTGACATGAGTGAGTATATGGAGAAGTTCTCCGTGTCTCGACTGATTGGAGCGCCTCCTGGTTATGTGGGATACGAAGAGGGTGGACAGCTTACTGAAAAGGTGCGTCGTCGCCCTTATTCGGTAGTGCTTCTGGATGAGATTGAAAAAGCGCACCCCGATGTATTTCATTTGTTGCTGCAGGTGCTCGATGAAGGACAACTGACCGATAGTCTGGGACGGAAGGTGGACTTCCGGAACACCATCGTCATTATGACGTCCAATGTGGGTTCACGCCAGCTCAACGATTTCGGTGCGGGTGTCGGCTTTAGCACATCAGCCCGTGAGGCACAGAAGGATGAGTATGCCAAGAGTGTTATCCACAGCGCGCTGAAAAAAACTTTTGCCCCCGAGTTCCTGAATCGTGTGGATGATATCGTGGTGTTCAACCCTCTGGGTAAGGAGGAGATCAGCAAGATCATTGATATTGAGCTCAAGAGTCTGTTCGACAGGGTGATTTCCATGGATTTCTCCATAGAAATGACCCCTTCTGCCCGGGATTTTCTGTGCGATAAGGGATATGACGCCAAGTTCGGTGCCCGGCCCCTCAAACGCGCCATTCAGAAGTATGTTGAGGACCCGATGGCTGAACTGATTATTCGCCATGAATCCTCGCCAGGACACAAGATTACCATTGATCACAAGACCGGGGAGGAAGAGTTGACGTTAAGGGTGACCAAGAAACCCGGAAGAAAGAAGAAGTCGCCCGAAAAGGGGATTCAGAGCGTTTAATCCTTCAGTGCCCGAAACAGCATTTCGGCAGGATGAATGGCCATCCGGCCAGTTCCGTGTTGAATGTGCTGGCGGCAACTTGTACCGGGGGCAACCAGAATTTCTTCGGCATCCATATCCCTGACTTCGGGAAACAACACCAGCTCCCCCACTTTCATGGAAAGGTCGTAATGCTCTTTTTCGTAACCGAATGAGCCGGCCATGCCGCAACATCCCGACTTGATTTCCTGAACCTTATAGTTGACAGGGATACTGAGCATCCTGTGGAGAAAGGTGGTTGTTGTCAGCGCTTTTTGATGACAGTGTCCGTGGAACCGAACCTTTGCCGGTTTGTCGGTGAATGAATGACTTGAGATACGTCCCTGCTCCCACTCACGGACAACGAACTCTTCCAGAGTAAATGTATTTGTTGCCAGCTGCTCTGCGCACTGTGTCCATTCCGGACGCACCAGTTGGGGATATTCATCACGGAATCCCAGAATACACGAGGGTTCCAGCCCAACCAACGGACAATCGTCGCTCACTAGTGGATACAGGCTGGCGACATTGCGTTCAGCCAGGTTACGAGCTCTGCTGAGGAGCCCTTTGGAAATGGCTGCCCGTCCGCTCTCGGTGTGGGGCGGCAGTAGTATCTGGTAGCCCAGACGATGCAGCAGTTGGAGAGCTGTCTCTGCAATCCAGGCTTCATTGTATTCACTGAACTCATCCACAAACAGGTATAGCTGGCCTTTCACCCGGGACAGTTTGTGGTTGAGCGCTTCAAGCCTCCGATGGTTCCAGATAGCCCGGAAATGTCTGGGGCTCAAAGTGGGCAAAGACCGTTCCGGTGCACACCCGATGAGTTTCTTGAACAGTGTCAGGCGCATCAGCAGGTTGTAGCCTGCAGGAAATATGGTTCCTGCCTTTTGAAACAGATGGTTTCGGGCAAAAAGCCATGAACGGATAGGGACACCGTTGCTGCGGTAGTATTGCTGCAGAAACTCGGCCTTGATCATGGCCATGTCCACATTGGAGGGGCATTCGCTCTTGCATCCCTTACAGGAAAGACACAGATCCATCACCCTGTGAATTTCCTGCTGGTCAAATGGATTGGGCTTGGCAGATCGGGTAAGGTATTCCCGCAGGATATTGGCCCGTGCCCGTGTGGTGTGTTGTTCCTCGCGGGTGGCCATATAGCTCGGACACATCAGGCCACCCATAGATACTGGCTTACGGCAGTCTCCCGAACCGTTGCATGCTTCCACAGCCCGCATCAGCCCCTGAGTTTCCGAAAACCGAAACCAGGTTTTCCACTGACGGGTATCCTGTCCGCTTTCGTACCTGAGAAAACTGTTCATCGGAGGTGTATGCACGATTTTCCCGGCATTGAACAGGTGGTTTGGATCGAACAAGTCCTTGATTTGGCAAAACAACCGGTACACCCGTTCACCATACATGAGGGGAATGAATTCTCCCCGAAGTCGTCCATCACCATGCTCTCCGCTCAGAGACCCCCGGTACTTTTTCACCAGCATGGCGGTTTCACGCGCCAAAGTACGAAAGGTTTCCCTGTCTGAAGGGTCTTTAAGGTTCAGTACCGGACGCAGATGCAGCTCACCTGTGGCAATGTGGGCATGGTAAACCGCTGTAAGAGAATGACGATCCAGAAGAGCTCTGAAATCCCGGATGAACCCGGGAAGATCCTCCGGATGAACTGCTGTGTCTTCTGTCACAGAAACAGGCTTGGCGTCGCCTTTGATGTTGGAGAGCACGCCCAGGCCAGCCTTTCGAAGGGCCCAGACTCTGTTGATATCGCTCCCGGTAATGATGGGGAAATGATATCCATATCCAGCATCCCTGAGAGCTGCAATAACCTGATTGGCAACAGGAAGAGTGTTTTCCGCATCGGACCCCGCGAATTCAATAATCAGGATGGCCCCGGGATCTCCCTGGACAAAAAACCGGTTTCGCTGCTGGGACAGGTTCTCGCGAGTACACTTAAGAATTACGTCGTCCATGAGTTCCACTGCAGCAGGATGGTGGCGAAGGGCAATCAGATTGGCTTGCAAGGCTTCATCCACAGAATTCAGGTGCACACACACCAGGGCCTTGAAGGGGGGCGGAAGGGGTACCAGTCCGACACATATTTCGGTAACAAATGCCAGGGTGCCCTCTGAACCGGCAATCAGCCTGGAGAGGTTGAACGGAATGTGATTCCCCGAGAACGGTTCTGTTTCCAACAGGGCGTCGAGTGCGTAACCGTTGTTCCTCCTGTGGATGTCCGGTCTGGGATACTGTCTTCGTATTTCTTGCTGGTTCTCAGTGTCGGACAGTATGGCTGAAAGGTTATTGCAGATATTTTCCAGAAGGCTTCCGGGTTGCGCGACGCCTGTGAGCGTATTCCAGTCGCAAAGGGTCGCTTCGCTCCCATCGCTGAGCATTACCTTCAACCAACGGATATGGTCACGGGTACTGCCGTAAACTAACGAGTGCGCTCCGCAGGAATTGTTACCCACCATTCCTCCAAGACAACAACGGTTGGATGTGGAGGTTTCCGGACCGAAGAAGAGACCGTGCGCCCGGGCAACCTGATTAAGATCATCCAAAATCACCCCAGGCTCAACCCGGGCCCACTGCTCCTGGGGATTGATCTCCAGAATCTGGTTCATGTGCCGTGACACATCCACAACCAGACCACTCCCTGTTACCTGGCCTGCCAGAGAGGTTCCTCCGGCCCGGGGAATCAATGTTATGTGCTGTTCGCGTGCAAAATCAATGAGGGAGCGTATGTCTTCCAAACTGGCAGGGCAAGCAACAGCCAGCGGAATTTCTCTGTAAGGGGATGCATCGGTGGCATACGCAATTTTGTGCAGTTCATCCCATTCCAGGGTACCCCGGAGTTGCCGGGCAAGCCTATTCAGCGAAGTGGAATTCATGCAATCTGATATGAACGAATGCTCTGATGCCAGCGGGCTACCAGGTCAATAGAGGCTTGTTGCCTGTCGGCAATACGCACAGCATCGGACTCGTTCCGGATGGCTCGCAGAAAGAGAGACAATTCCCTGGCAAGCCGTTCTGCATCCGTTCCGGGAAGGTTGTGCTCGCTGATAATATCCGAGTATCCGGTGTATCGCGTGGAAAGGTGTCCCGTGAGCAGATCGGCATGTATAGAAGCTTTTGATGAAAGCACCCGGATTTCCGCCTGAAGCAGCTTCGGACTGTCCTCAATGGTCAGGTTCATCATAGCCCCATTGTCAAACTCAATACGGGCACAACAGGTTGGAGGAATTTCGGGGTTTCCGGTCCATTTCTTGGACTCTATTTTCCGAAAGCTCCCCTCCTGAAGTGTCAGCGCAAGCAGGAACAAATGCATCAGCAGATTGTCTCGAATGGGCATCTGACATTTCATATCCAGGAGGTAGGGACGGTTTGCCCAGGTACATACAGACTCCACTGCGGGCAGGGAGGTGAATTTCCCCGGAATAAACAGCAGAACATTGGCCTCCCGGGCCAGGCTGCGGAAACGAAGTAAGGTGTCGTTCGGTATGGAATGGTCCTCGTGCAGAAACACATGATGGCAGTTCCGGATGGCCATTTCACACCAGGAAACAGCCTCAGGACGGGTGCTGGTGACGAGCAGGGCATCGGTATACGGAAGCAACTTTTCCGGGGAACGGTAGGCTATGATTTTGTGCTGACGGGCGAAAGCGAGTGCCCGATCGTAATCTGGATCGTAACATCCGGTGATTTCCATGTCATCGGATGGCTTGAGAAAATTGTGGAAGTAATGGTTGTAATCTCCTATGCCACAAATACCGGTTCTGAGCATGTTCGGGTTTGTTTTCACAAACGTAATGTATATTTCTTATGTTTCGTTGTGTTGCAGAGGGAAGTTATTAACGATGTTAATAACAAGACGGGGGTGTTCCAACAGGGCTGCGGGGGGCAGGGCACAGCGAGGTCCTCAACAGGGCTGCGGGATGGTGTGTTCCTGTTGATGATGATGTGGTTAGAAGTATATCAGGAATTTCTGCGGGGTGAGGCGGGGGTCGAAAAAGAGGATGACGAGCCGGTGGAGATCAATGGATACGGTGTGTGGAATGACTTGAAGGAGGTTTTCCTTTTCTTGCAAGGACGGGCAAAAGAGAATCATAACATCTCCGGGATGAGATGACCATGTCTGGGTGTGTGACGCAGATCTGAAATCAGGGGTTGGACAAGTGCCGGAGGAATGGATGATCAAGGAGGGATGTTCAGAGTTGGGATGATGTGTATAGATGATTGATTTTAAATTGCAATAGCTGTATAGCCTGAACAAAAGATTAAGGTATTTGGCTCTCAGGTGGTGTTGGGCGCAGAGGGAGGTGCACTCCCGCACCAGATGGTCAGGGAGGGTCGAAGTGTCGGGAACCGAATGATGGCGGGAGGGCATCAGGACCTCGCGTACCAAACGATACACAAAGGGGGAATGGATTCCGTGGCCTTTGCTGTGGGGGCGGAACAACTCGTAGCACAGATTGCGTGTGAAGGGCGACATCAATATGGAGTGGAAATTTGTTTGTGTTTTGGGCTGTGGTAAGGGAGTGCTTGGAACGAGACAAAGGTACGCAACGCTTTAATCCCTGTAGAAGACAGCGTATTCATTTTTTTTTATAATTTTGCGGACTCGGTTGAAAACACAAATAAATCCTTAGTGAATATGGCAAAAGATAAGAAGTTTGTGACATGTGACGGTAATTATGCCGCTGCGCATATTGCGTACATGTTTAGTGAGGTGGCCGCAATCTACCCCATCACGCCTTCCTCAACGATGGCAGAGTATGTGGATGAGTGGGCCGCCAAAGGGAAGAAGAATATTTTCGGTGAGACGGTCCATGTGGTTGAAATGCAGTCCGAAGCCGGTGCCGCAGGTGCTTTGCACGGGTCGTTGCAGTCCGGAGCCCTCAGTACAACCTTCACCGCTTCACAGGGATTACTACTGATGATTCCCAATATGTACAAGATTTCCGGGGAGCTGCTGCCCGGGGTTTTTCATGTTTCTGCCCGTAGCCTGGCGGCTCAGGCCCTTTCCATATTCGGGGACCACAGCGACGTGATGAGTACTCGTCAGACTGGTTTTGCCATGCTTGCCACAAGCAGTGTTCAGGAGATCATGGATTTGGCTGGTATCGCCCATTTGGGTGCCATCAAGGCCCGCGTTCCCTTCCTGCATTTCTTCGATGGGTTCCGGACTTCGCACGAGATTCAAAAGGTGGAGGCCATGAACAGCGAGGACCTGGTGAAACTTCTGGACAAGAAGGCTCTGAAGGAATTCCGCGATCGTGCGCTGAACCCCGAACATCCGGTTACCCGTGGTACAGCCCAGAATCCCGATATCTATTTTCAGGCGAGGGAGGCTTCCAATAGTTTCTATCTGGGTATTCCCGACATGGTTGAAGAGTATATGCAGGAGATTCAGAAAATCACTGGCAGAGAGTACCATCCCTTCACATACTACGGAGCTCCCGATGCGCAAAATGTGATCGTGGCCATGGGCTCGGTGACAGATACAATTCGAGAAACCATTGACTATCTGTCAGAAAGGGGTGAAAAAGTTGGTTTGATCACGGTTCATCTCTATCGGCCCTTCTCCGAAAAATATTTCCTGAAAGTGCTTCCCTCTTCGGTGAAGAGAATCTCCGTTCTGGATCGCACCAAGGAGCCAGGTGCCAATGGCGAACCCCTTTACATGGATGTGAAAAATCTGTTCTATGGAAGACCGGATGCCCCCATGGTGATCGGTGGCCGTTACGGTCTTTCGTCCAAGGATACCACTCCTGCCCAGATTCTCTCGGTAGTGGACAACATGAAGCGCAACGAACCCAAGAACGGTTTCACCATCGGGATTGTGGATGACGTGACCTTCCTGTCGCTGCCCGTCCTTCCCGAAGTGAATATGAACTCTGCCGGGACTTTCCAGGCTAAGTTCTACGGTATTGGCGGTGATGGTACTGTGGGTGCCAATAAAAACTCCATCAAGATTATCGGGGAAACTACCGATAAGTACTGCCAGGCCTATTTTGATTATGACTCCAAAAAGACCGGGGGAATTACCATCTCTCACCTTCGTTTCGGAGACACACCCATTCGCTCGCCCTATCTGGTGAACACGCCCGATTTTGTAGCTTGTCATGTGTTCCCCTATCTGGGCAAATACGATGTTCTGAAGGGACTGTGTAAGGGGGGTACCTTCCTGCTTAACAGCCTTTGGGATGCAGAAACGACCAAATCGAAGTTGCCTGATGCTGTAAAAAAATACCTGGCAGAGAACGAGATCAACTTTTACATCATCAACGCTACCCAGATGGCCATTGAGGTTGGTCTGGGCAGTACCCGTACCAACACCATCCTGCAGTCTGCCTTCTTCAAAATTGCTAATGTCATTCCATATGAACTGGCAGTACGGGAGATGAAACAATTCATCGTCAAATCCTACGGCAAGAAGGGTGAGGATGTGGTGGCCATGAACCATGCTGCTGTAGATCGTGGTTCTGATGTGGTCAGAGTGGATGTTCCTGCTCAGTGGAAGGACATTGTGCTAAGTGGGGATGATGCAGATGCCCATCTGCCTGAATTTATTCGTAAGGTGGTGGTTCCCATCAACAATCAAAAGGGCAATGATCTGCCTGTGAGCGCATTTCTTGGTCGCGAAGATGGTACCTTTCCTCAGGGAACGGCTGCCTTCGAAAAGAGGGGGATTGCCGTTACCGTTCCGGAATGGCAGCCCAACGAGTGTATTCAGTGTAACCAGTGCGCCTATGTGTGTCCTCATGCTGTGATTCGTCCGTTCCTGATTAGCCCCGAGGAAAAGCAATCTCTCCCCGAAGGCACTCCGATGATTGCCGCTATTCCTCAGAAGGTTTTTGCCGGACTCGAGTTCAGGATTCAGGTTTCCCCTCTGGATTGTACCGGATGCGGGAATTGTGCAGATGTGTGTCCTGCAAAGAACAAGGCCTTGATCATGAAGCCTCTGGAGTCCCAGATGGTTCAAAGCGAACTCTGGAACCAGATCACCTCGGTGGTGACATACAAGGACAAGATCGCACCCAAGGATCAGAGCGTCAAGAACAGCCAGTTCTCTCAACCTCTGTTTGAGTTCTCTGGAGCTTGTGCCGGATGTGGTGAAACTCCTTATGTGAAGCTCATCTCCCAGCTCTTTGGTGACCGCATGATTGTAGCCAATGCTACCGGATGTTCCTCGATATACAGCGGCTCGGCTCCTTCCACACCGTATTGCACCAACTCCGAAGGGAAAGGACCTGCCTGGGCAAACTCTCTGTTTGAGGACAATGCTGAGTACGGGCTGGGCATTCACACGGGCGTGGAGCAGATGCGCAATCGTTTGGAAAAACTGATGCGCAACGCTCAGGAATCGGATGTCTGCACTCCTGAGATGAAAGCCCTCTTCATGGAATGGATTGAAAACCGTGAGGATGCAGCCAAGACTGAAGAACTGGCCAAACAGATCATCCCCCTCGTATCAACCTGTACCTGTGATATATGTTCCCAAATCAGCGAACTGGGGCAGTATCTTGTCAAGAAATCTGTCTGGATTATTGGCGGGGACGGCTGGGCATATGATATTGGATACGGTGGCCTCGATCACGTGCTGGCATCGGGTGAGAACGTTAACGTACTGGTGTTGGATACGGAGGTGTACTCCAATACCGGTGGTCAGGCATCCAAATCAACGCCTGTGGGGGCCATCGCCAAATTTGCGGCATCCGGAAAGAGAATCCGGAAAAAAGACTTGGGGATGATGGCAATGAGCTATGGATATGTCTATGTAGCACAAGTGGCTATGGGTGCAAGCCAGGCTCAGTTCCTCAAAGCGGTGCGCGAGGCCGAAGCCTACAACGGGCCTTCGCTGATTATCGCCTACTCTCCCTGTATCAACCACGGTATTCGTACCGGGATGGGCTCTACCCAGAAACAGGAGAAACTGGCGGTGGAATGCGGCTACTGGCACACCTACCGCTTCAATCCTTTGCTGGAGCAGGAAGGCAAGAATCCCTTCCAGCTGGACTCCAAAGAGCCTGATTGGTCTAAGTTCAGGGAGTTTATTCTCAGCGAGGTTCGTTACTCCTCGTTAAAGAAGGAATTTCCTGAGGATGCTGATGCTCTGTTTGCAGCATCGGAAGACAATGCCCGCTGGCGCCTGCGCAGCTATCAGCGCCTGGCTGCTATTGATGCAGCCTCCGCTCCTGCCGCTGAGTCCAAAGAGTAAGGATCTGCGTGAAACAAAAAACCGCTCCCGGCTTCGGGGGCGGTTTTTTGTTTGTACTACCGTGCTGGCCAATAAATTGTCATTCAAGATGCGGGCGAGCCAAAAAAGACGCCCATTTTCCTTCCTTCTGTGATTAGGTAATGGTCTTCGGGAACCAGACGTGTTTTGCCTCCTACCTCGCTTAGAGGAACAGCCACGGCTTGATTGTCACGAATAGCGGCCATCATCCCGAACTCTTCACGGTGTATCAGGTCTGCAGCGTAGCTACCCAGTCGGGTGGAAAGTATGCGGTCCATTGGTGAAGGACTGCCTCCCCTTTGGATGTACCCAAGAACCGTTTCCCGGGTCTCCAGCCGGGTAGACTCCTGGATGCTCTGAGCAATGTACTCCCCGGCTCTTCTGCCATCGGGCACTTCAATGCCTTCGGCGACCACTACGATAGAATAGGGTTTGCCTTTTTTTGAACGATTGAGCAATACCTCGTTTACTCTGTCCAGATCGTATTCCAGCTCGGGGATGAGAATCACATCTCCCCCGCTGGCCATCCCGGAATACAGAGCCAGCCACCCAGCCTTGTGTCCCATGACCTCAATGACCATCACCCGTTTGTGCGAATTGGCGGTTGAATGGAGGCGGTCAATAGCTTCGCTGGCGATCTGGACCGCTGTGTCAAAACCAAAGGTTACATCCGTTCCCCAAACATCGTTGTCAATGGTTTTGGGAATTCCTACCACATGAAGTCCTAACTGCGCCAACTGTCCGGCCGTTTTCTGAGTGCCATTGCCACCGATACACACCAGGGCATCGAGTCCGAGTTTATCATAGTTTTGTTTGATCAGCAGGGGTTTGTCTGCAATAGGATCATTGTCCTTCTTCTTGAAAGGCTTTTCCCGGGACGTACCCAGAATGGTGCCTCCGAGGTTGAGAATCCCTGAGAGCATTTTCTCTTCAAGTGGCAAATAGTCATTGTATATCAGACCGGAGAATCCATCAAGAATTCCGATCACCTCCATTCCGTACTCCACAATAGCCGTTTTGCCCACCCCACGGATGGTGGCATTGATGCCCGGACAGTCCCCCCCGGCAGAAAGAATACCAATTTTCTTATTCATATTCAGATAATTACTTGATGTTTTGATGAGACAGGTCTCCGGCGACGACCTCAAACAAACCCTCCGGGGCCAGATACTTCGCAGCCATCCCCCTCACCTGCGTGGGTGTCACCTGCTGAATGAGTTCTGGCATGCGATCAAAATGATCCAGCGGGAGTTGCAGTTCCAGCAAGGACCGGAGGCGTTCCTGGCGCAGAAATGGGCCGTCAAAGGAACGGAGCATTTCACCCTGCAAATACTGTTTTACCCGGTACAATTCGGCATCTGGAGGGGCACAGGAGCGCAGTTGGTCTATCTCCGAGTAGAGGGCATCCAAAGCCTCCCGGGTCACACCGGTGCCCACCTCAGTGGTAATGATCAGGACATGGGCGTGAACCATCTGCACCATCATGGAATACACCCCGTACGTGTAACCCTTTTCTTCCCGCAACCGCTTCATCAGACGAGAACCGAAATACCCACCCAAAAGTGTATTCATCACCATCAGCGGAATGGCATCCGGATGGTCTGCCGGGCAAATCGGAGCAGCCACCCTAAGGGCCGACTGAAGAGCACCGGAAACCTGGAGGTGACTTCTCTGATTCTGGGCCGCGCTCCTCTCCGATAATTTGAGCGGTTCAAGAGGCATTTGGTTCCGAAATGGCAGACATCCCAGATGCTTCTCCATGAGGTCCAGATCCTGGGACGTCACCTGACCGGAGACAAGCAGGGCCAAAGGGTTGCTGTAGTGTGTCTGGTAAAACGATCGTAAATCGCGGCAACGGAGGGCTGAGAAATCTGATGCTTGCACCACGTAGCCGTATGGATGGGACTTCCCGAAGAGCAGGGACGACATTTCCACCCGAGCCACATAGCGTGGTTTGACGGAGTCTATCTTCCATTGCTGTTTTTCCTGCATCAAGTGAATATTCAATTCCCTGGCCGGAAACAACGGATTGGCAAGAACGCCAGACAGAGCTTCGAGCATGCTTTCAAGGTGCTTGCGAAGGGTCAGCAAAGAGACTGTGGCATAATCCTTGTCGCAGACTGACTGAAGGGTGCCGCCACAATAGTCGGTCAGTTCAGCCAGAACGGGAGCAGAATGCCTGTGGGATCCGCCTTCGGTGAGTTGCCGGGCACAGGAGGTTGCTGTAAGGGGTTTGTTCTGAAACCGGGAACCCGCCGGAAACAAAAGGGTTAGGTGCAGTATAGGATCCTCCCCTCCGTTAAGCGTCAACACCTCAAGCCCATTGGAAAGACTGTGGCGTTGAGGACTCAGTGGAGGGATCTTGGATACGGGCTTTAGCGAAGGTGCGGTATGGCGCATGTACGTTCGTTATATCTTCCGTAAAAATAGTGTAATTCGTGAGAAAATGATGGGTTGTTTTTGTAGGTTTGTATTAAGTTATGCAGTTTGCCATGAATTCATCTGACAACGACCAGATTCTAAATACAGTGACCAACCGGGAGTATCAGTACGGTTTTGTGACAGATATCGAAACCGAGACGATTCCCAAGGGTTTAAACGAGGATGTTATCCGGCTGATCTCCCTCAAGAAGCAGGAACCGGCATTTATGCTGGACTTTCGGCTGAGGGCCTTCAGACAATGGCAAAAGATGACCATGCCCCGCTGGGCTCACCTTAAGTTCCCGGATATTGATTTTCAGGATATTATTTACTATGCGGCTCCAAAGGCCAGGCCTTCGCTTGCCAGCATGGACGAAGTGGACCCTGAGTTACGCAGAACGTTTGACAAGCTGGGTATTCCTCTCGAAGAACAGAAGCATCTTGCCGGGGTTGCCGTGGATGCCGTGATGGACAGCGTCTCTGTGAAAACGACCTTCAAGGAAGAGCTGTACAAACAGGGTATCATCTTCTCGTCGTTCAGTGACGCCGTGAAGGAACATCCTGACCTGGTGCAGCAGTATCTCGGGTCTGTTGTTCCCGTGGGAGACAATTTTTTTGCCGCTTTGAATGCCGCTGTTTTCAGTGACGGGTCTTTCTGCTATATCCCCAAAGGCGTTCGCTGTCCCATGGAGTTGTCCACCTACTTCCGTATCAATGCTGCACAGACCGGCCAGTTTGAGCGCACACTGCTGATTGCCGATGAAGGTGCCTATGTTTCCTATCTGGAAGGATGCACTGCACCCCAGCGGGACGAGAACCAGCTACATGCTGCAGTGGTCGAGCTGGTAGCCATGAAAAATGCTGAGATAAAATATTCCACTGTTCAGAACTGGTATCCCGGGGACAAGGACGGAAAGGGAGGTATATACAATTTTGTCACCAAAAGGGGTATCTGCAAGGGGGATTACTCCAAAATATCCTGGACCCAGGTCGAAACGGGCTCTGCCGTCACATGGAAATATCCCGGAACCATCCTGCGCGGGGACAACTCGGCCAGTGAATTCTATTCGGTTGCCCTCACCAATAATCATCAACAGGCCGATACCGGGACCAAGATGATTCATATCGGGAAGAATACCCGGAGCCGTATTGTCTCCAAGGGCATCTCGGCCGGAAAGAGCCAGAACAGTTATCGGGGACTTGTGCGGATCCTCAAGGGGGCAGATAATGCCCGGAACTTCTCTCAGTGTGATTCCCTGCTGCTGAGCGATACCTGCGGTGCCCACACTTTTCCCTATATTATGAACGATAATCCCTCTGCCATTTTGGAGCATGAAGCCACCACCTCCAGAATTGGCGAGGACCAGATATTCTATTGCAACCAGCGTGGCATATCTACCGAAGATGCCGTGGGGCTGATTGTGAACGGCTACGCCCGTGAAGTGATTAACCAGCTGCCGATGGAGTTTGCAGTTGAGGCCCAGAAATTGTTGCAGATTTCCCTGGAGGGAAGTGTCGGTTAACTTCATTATTTTAATTATGCTCTCTATCAAAGACTTACACGCAAGTATCAAGGATACACCCATTCTCAGGGGAGTGAATCTGGATGTCCGGCCTGGCGAAGTACATGCCATTATGGGGCCCAACGGTTCCGGAAAGAGCACTCTGGCATCTGTGCTCACCGGCAGGGATGTATTTGATGTCACCGCCGGAGAGGTTACCTATCGAGGAACCAACCTGCTCGAAATGTCGCCCGAAGACAGAGCTCGTGCCGGCATCTTCCTGAGTTTCCAGTATCCGGTGGAGATTCCAGGGGTCAGCATGGCCAACTTTATGCGTCTCTCTGTGAACGAGACCCGCAAATACCGCGGGCTCCCCCCTCTGAGCCCTGCAGAATTTCTGAAGAAAATGCGTGAGCAAGCCTCTCTGGTAGAGTTAGACCAGAAACTGGTCAGTCGCTCTGTGAACGAAGGCTTTTCGGGAGGAGAAAAGAAACGAAATGAAATTTTCCAGATGGCGATGCTTGAACCCCTGCTGTCCATTCTGGATGAAACCGACAGCGGACTGGATATTGATGCCCTCCGTGTGGTAGCACAGGGCGTCAATGCCTTGAGAAGTCCGGAACGGGCTACGGTTGTGATCACACACTACCAGCGGCTGCTCGATTACATTGTTCCCGATTATGTTCACGTGCTCTACCAGGGGCGCATAGTCCGTTCGGGAGATAAATCGCTGGCATTGGAATTGGAAGCAAGAGGATATGACTGGCTCAAACCGGAAAACAACGGCTGATATGGCACATCCCGATCCTTTGATACAGAAGTATCTCGAAAGCCTCTCCGGAATGTTTGCAGATGAGGATGTGCGGGCTTCCGTCCTTTCGGAGATCCTTGCCCGTCCCGAGGATGTTGTGGCTTATCGGGAACGCTATAAATACACCCGAATTTGGGAAGATTTCTCTGATGAATATTTTGCCCTGGCTGAAGCAGAATCCAGGGTCTCTGCACCCCGGAAGCAGGTGCTTGCGGGCAAAATATACTCTACTGCTCACCCAGCTCCCGGAGCCTCTGACATCCTTGCGGAGGCACTGACACGCACGGATCTCGGTCAAGGTGCTGAGGCCGGCCCGCTGGCGGAGTTGCTGGAGAGACATCCGGACATGCTTGAAGCCTATTGTTCTTTCCCTGAGTCGGGCAAGGATGTGTTTGCAGACCTGAACCGTGCCTTCGCCACCCCTGGCATTGGGATATACATTCCTCAGGGAGTACGTATGCAACAGATCATCAGAGTGGTAAGGGCCGCCGGACAGGGAGAGATGATGCGCTCCTTTGTTTACCTGGGCGATGGCTCGGAATCTACCCTGTGGTGGGAAGAACGCCCGGAAGGGAGTCTGGCCAATAATGTCTGTCATGCCTTTCTTGGAAAGGACGCCCGGGCGGAGTGGACGCAAACCTTCTGCTCCGGGGCGCAAACCCTGTTCATTCATCACAATTATGTCCGTCAGCTTACGGGAAGTCGGATGCAGCATCATGTTTTCAATGTTGGCGGACGGAGTGTACGGCTCAATCACAATGTCTCTCTGAGTGGCCCTGTGGCAAGCCATGAATCGCACGGGCTGTGTTACATCGGGGATGCCTCCGTTTCCGATGTGGATATCCGCATGGAACATACAGCATCCGATTGCACCAGCAATCAACTGTACAAACAGATTGCCGATGGAAACTCCCTGGGCATATTCACCGGGAGAATTCTCATACCCAAGGACTCCCAGAGAACCCTGGCCTATCAGAAAAGCAACAACATTCAACTCGATCCCCGCAGCATGATTCGTACCCGGCCCCAGCTGGAAATCTACGCTGATGATGTGAAGTGCAGCCACGGAGCTACAGTGGGTCAACTGGACTCCGAGGCTTTGTTTTACCTCCGTTCCCGGGGCATAGGCCTTCAGGAAGCCCGCAGGCTGCTGCTGGGGGCTTTTGCGGGTGAAGTGTTCAACGACATGGAGCATCCTGCCCTGAATGCTGCCATCAGGCAGTATGTGGGTAACCATGTGCTCTTGCTTGAAGACATACAGTAACCATGAGTACAAACATTGATACAATCCGTGCTGATTTTCCCATTCTTTCACAGACTGTGTATGGGAAACCGCTGGTGTACCTCGATAACGGGGCTACCACCCAAAAACCGCAGGTGGTCATTGACACCCTAATCCGGATGTACTCCGAAATGAATGCAAACATTCACAGAGGAGTGCACTTTTTAAGCGAACAGGCTACCCGCCAGTATGAAGAGGCCCGGAATACCGTCCGGGATTTCATCCATGCGGCCTATTCTCAGGAAATCATCTTTACCAGCGGAGCGACCGCTGGCATTAATGCTATTGCCTTTTCGTACGGGGAACGATTCATCCGTCCCGGAGACGATGTACTGCTCACCACTATGGAGCACCATTCTAATATCGTTCCCTGGCAAATGATGTGTGCCCGGAAACAGGCTCGGCTGAAGGTGATTCCCATTTCAGAACAGGGAGAACTGATTCTGGAAGAATTTGCCCGTTTACTCTCTCCACGTACCCGGATAGTGGCCCTCACTCATGTTTCCAATACTCTGGGGACCATCAACCCGGTGGAACAGGTGATTCGTATGGCTCATCTGGCAGGAGCGCATGTGCTGGTGGACGGAGCTCAGGCAGTGCAACATATGCCTGTGGACGTCCAGAAACTGGATTGTGATTTCTATGTTTTTTCGGGCCATAAATTGTTCGGACCTACCGGAACAGGGGTTTTGTACGGGAAATCCAGCCTTTTGAACGAACTGCCCCCCTATCAGGGAGGAGGAGATATGGTGGATTGTGTACGCTTTGAGGGTACGACCTATAATGAATTGCCCTTTAAGTTCGAAGCTGGAACTTCAAATTATGTGGATGCCACAGCCCTGCAATCAGCCATTAAGTACGTGTCGGCCATCGGTATGGAGCAGATTGCTGCCTACGAAACCTCATTGATGCACTATGCCAGGGAACAACTTCAAACCGTCCCGGGTATTCGTATGTATGGAACGGCTCCACTCAAGACGGCTGTATTTTCCTTCGTACTTGGCGACCATCATCCCTATGATGTGGGAATGATTCTGGACAAGATGGGGATTGCTGTTCGAACTGGAACCCACTGTACCCAGCCTCTGATGGACTTTTTGGGCATCACAGGAACCATCCGGGCATCTTTTGCGCTATACAATACTTTTGAGGAAGTGGACCAGCTGGTTGCCGGTTTGCATCGAGCGGGAAGCATGCTCCAGTAACCCATCCTGATTCTATTTGTACCCAATTTGTGAAAGCCCGGTGATTACCGGGCTTTTTTACATGTGTAAACCAACAATAGGGGCAGACCGACGGCCATATACTACTTGTGTGATCACATTGTAACCCCATGAAAAGACATTCTGTCAGTGCTTGAAAATGACAGTACGTAAATGAAAGATGAAACTTATAAGTTACTGATATCCAAATTTTTATTTAACTCAGTTGTAATTATGATTTAGTACAAAACGCTTAAGTAGCCAAAATCGGGCTGAAAATCCCTTTAAATCGTCAATTTTAACTCATAAACACTTATATTCCAGATAATTAAAGTACAAAATATAATGCAATACATCAAATATTCTATATTATATTAATTGATTGAATATCAATTACGTTGAAACAATTGTTGCCATTGGGGACATTGTTCAGCATTACTCTATGATGTTCTAGGATGCATTGTGAAAATCTTGTCAATTTACATATGTAACCCAAATTTAGATACATTTGTAAATTATACTTTGGTTACATTTGTATAAACAATTTACCTGCTCCGTCAATAGCTGATATTTTACTTTATATATTCAATGCATATATATGAAAGACAGGCTGTTAAAATTTCTTGTTGAGCAGAACTTATCGGCTACACAGTTTGCCGACGAGGTAGGTGTGCAAAGATCAGGGGTTTCACATATTCTTTCGGGTAGAAACAATCCTGGTTTTGACTTTATTCAGAAAACGCTTTCCTCCTATCCTCACCTTTCTGCCGATTGGCTGATCATGGGTACGGGCCCCATGTTCAAACAGGATGTTCCACCCCACTCCGATCTATTTTCGAGCACGTTTGATGCTGACGCCTCTGTAGCCCCGGACGCATCTCCTACTTCGTACGGCACCGCCAGGGACGCTGCACCCTCCTCTGTTGCTCTGCCCCCCCCTGTTGTTGTTTCGCCTGAGAACAAGTCAAAGCAGATTGACAGAATCGTCATTTTCTACTCTGACAGGACCTGTGCGGAATATAACCCTCTATAGTGGATTTTGCAGCCAAAAGTGTTAATTTTGCTGCTCACACTTCCCTCTATGTACCGTTGGCTTGTACGTCCGATTCTCTTCCTTCTGGATCCTGAAAAGGTTCATCATGGGACCACCATCCTGCTCCGTGCATTTTTTAAAGTCCCGTTTATGCTTCGGCTTACGGGCAGAATATGTGCCGTTAATGACCCGAGTCTGGAACGTGAGTTCTGTGGTATGCGCTTTCCTCATCCAGTTGGACTTGCGGCAGGCATGGATAAGGACGCACGTCTGATCAGAGAATTTGCTGCCTTTGGATTTTCCTTTATTGAGATTGGAACAGTGACTCCCCTGCCACAGCCTGGAAATCCTCGTCCCCGTTTGTTCCGGATTCCCGCCGACAGGGCGCTGATCAACAGAATGGGCTTTAATAACCAAGGGGTAGCAGCCGCAGCTGCGCGACTCAGAAACATACATAAACCCTGCATCGTGGGTGGAAATATAGGGAAGAATACCCTCACCCCCAATGAGGATGCGCCCTATGATTATCTTAAGTGTTTTTCGGCTCTTTACGACTATGTGGATTATTTCGTTGTGAACGTTAGTTGTCCCAATGTAAAGGATCTAAGAAAACTGCAGGATACGGACGCTCTGGGAAAAATTCTTTCGGCTGTATGCACTGAAAGGGCCAAGCAATCCACACGCAAACCTATCTTGCTGAAAATCTCTCCTGATTTAACCAATAATCAAATTGACGAGGCCTTATCTCTTATCAAAGAACATGGTATAGACGGTGTTGTTGCTACCAATACCACCACATCGCGTGCAGGTTTGTCCCTTAGTCGCGAACAGATTGCCCTTACCGGTAGTGGCGGACTGAGCGGACACCCGCTTCGCGACAGATCAACGGAGGTAATCAGGTATATTCATCAAAAAACAAGTGGCACACTCCCCATCATTGGTGTCGGAGGGATTATGAGCGCCCAGGACGCGCTGGAGAAACTTGAGGCTGGAGCCACGCTGATACAGGTGTATTCAGGTTTTGTGTACCAGGGACCGGGGTGGATCAGGAAACTCTGCCGACAAATCTCCCGGGTATGATCCGACTGCTGTTGTTGTTTTGTTTTTTAGGAGCGTTTTCCGGGTATGGTGCTCCTACAGGCAATATCCTTGCTGGCGCTCAGCGGATGGATGCCTATCTGTCTGACTTGCAGGGGCGCAACGTGGGCGTGGTTGCCAATCACACTTCGCTGGTGGGTTCACGACATTTGGTGGACACCCTCCTGGCTTGTGGAGTCAGTGTCCACCGCATTATGTCACCTGAGCACGGATTCAGGGGAACTGCTGAAGCCGGAGAACATGTGGACAATGGCCTGGACCGGCAAACGGGCATCCCCGTGGTTTCACTTTACGGGTCCCACCGGGAGCCTACTCCGGAGGATTTGAAAAACCTGGATGTCGTTGTATTCGATTTGCAGGACACCGGTACTCGTTTTTACACCTATATCTCCACCCTGCACTACGTTCTCGCTGCATGTGCCAGGCAAAACATTCCGGTAGTGCTTCTGGACCGTCCCAATCCCAACGGACACTATGTTGACGGGCCCGTCCTGGATACGGTTTTCCGTTCCTTTGTGGGAATGCACCCAGTGCCTGTGGTGTACGGAATGACTATCGGTGAATATGGCAGAATGATTCTGGGTGAGGGTTGGCTGGGAGATGGGCTCAAAGCCAACCTTAGGGTAATTCCCTGTCTAGGCTATACCCATCGCTCAACCTACGAACTTCCGGTACCGCCTTCGCCCAATCTGCGCTCCATGAAGGCCATTTACCTTTACCCCTCTCTGTGCTTTTTTGAGGGCACCACATTCAGTGTTGGCCGGGGGACCTCCAAGCCTTTCATGGTCTTTGGTCATCCTGATTTTCCGGAGGGGTCCTATTGGTTCACCCCCGTGAGTCTGCCCGGAATCGCGGCAAATCCACCCCATATGGGGGTTCGGTGCCGGGGAACAGATCTCTCTGGTTATGAGACGGACAGCCTGCGAAACGTTGCGCGACTGGATCTATCCTGGATAATTAACACCTACCGTCGCTTCCCCGACAAGAAAAACTTCTTTAACACATACTTCGACACACTCGCCGGGGGAAATCAACTGCGCCTTCAGATTGAAGGTGGATGGAGCGAGGATAAGATTCGCAAAAGCTGGACCCAGGAACTTGCTGCCTTCAGGCAAATCAGGAAGAAATATCTGCTTTATCCGGATTAGGGTTGCGAAACAGAGGGAGTTTCCCTAACTTTACCAACATTGTTCATCCGTTCGACCGTGTCATGAAATACTTAGCCATTTTCTGCAGGTGGGTCTTCGGACTGGTGTTTATGTTCTCCGGTTTCGTCAAGGCCATTGATCCATGGGGATCTGCCTATAAAATTCAGGATTATCTGGAAGCTGCAGGGATGTCTTTCCCCGATGGTTTTGTGCTGGGGCTGTCCTTCCTGTTGTGCTGTTTTGAGTTCACCCTGGGAATGGCATGGCTACTGGGCCTTTTTCACCGTTTCTCTGCCTGGGCTGGATTATTAATTATCAGCTTCTTCACAGCACTCACCTTTATCATAGCTTTAACCAATCCAGTGAGTGATTGCGGCTGCTTTGGAGATGCCCTGATTCTGACCAACTGGCAAACCTTTTTTAAGAACATTCTGCTGCTAGGGCTTGCTTCGGGAGCCTTTTTATTCAGAAAAAAAAACCGGCCTTCCTATAGTCCTGGAGGTGAATTTCTGTGGCTGGCTATCTGCGCTGCAGGCATCTTTCTGGTATCCCTGTACGGATATCGGCACCTGCCCCTGATGGATTTCCGGCCGTACAAGGTCGGCACACACATTTCCACTCAGATGACCCTGCCCGAGGATGCCGGGAGCAATCAATACAACATCCGGTTGTACTATGAAAAGGACGGTCAGGTGAAAGAATTCACCGAGGAAAACTATCCGTGGCAGGACACTACCTGGATCTTTCACAGCCGGAAAGTGGAGATGATATCATCAGTAAAACCCCCCATCCATGACTTCAGTCTGGTCTTGCTTCCCGATCAGCAGGACATCACAGATGAGGTACTTGCCGACAGTGCATACACTTTTATTCTCATAGCCCCCCGGCTTGATCAGGCTGATCTCCAAACCCTCATGGAAGCCAACGATTGGGCCGATGGGTGCCGGAATGCGGGATATCGCTTCATCTGCGCCACATCGTCTCCACCATCGGTGATTGACAGTCTGTCCCGAACGCATGGATTAAGGTATTCCTTTGTGCTGGCAGACGAAATCACCCTGAAAACCATCATACGCTCCCACCCCGGCCTCCTGATGCTTAAGGACGGTGTGATTCATGCAAAATGGGGATTCCGGGATATTCCCTCACCCTCACTGGTTCTGGAGCAACCCTCGGCTTTTGCTTTAGCACGCCTGACAACACAGTCACGACGCTATTTGTTGATGCTGACCTCACTGACATTGGTGTTCGTATGTTACTTGTTTGTTCACAGCCGTAAACGTTCCCGGGCACGCTCCCGCTACACAAGCAGAAAAGTGATTTGATTGCGCGCTTTTTGTGAAAAAAGCAGCAAACACCGCTGCAGAATGAAAAAAGTTTCTAATTTTGCACGCCGTTAGCAGCCCGGATGGCGGAATTGGTAGACGCGCTAGTTTCAGGGACTAGTGTCCGCAAGGATGTGCAGGTTCGAGTCCTGTTCCGGGTACAATGCAACAAGCCCAGGTGGTGAAATTGGTAGACACGCTACTTTGAGGGGGTAGTGGGGGTTACCCTGTACGAGTTCGAGTCTCGTCCTGGGCACACGAGAGTGGCCTGCTGAATTTCAGCGGGCTTTTTTGTTTTCCTGGGGTTGCTCTTTTATTACCTTTGCATCAAACTGCGTCAGTATGAAAATTGGTTTGATGGGGGCTATGCCCCAGGAAGTGGACCTTATTGTGGCCCATATGGAGCAGAAAACATCCCACCAGTTGGGTTCAAGGGTGTTTTACGAAGGTGTGCTCGGGGGCGTACAGGTCGTGACAGCGTTCTCCCGTTGGGGAAAAGTTGCTGCGGCGGCAACCGCCATGCAAATGATCTCAACTTTTTCTGTGGACAGAATTATGTTCACCGGCGTTGCTGGGGCTATCTCTGCAGATCTTCATCTGGGGGACCTGATTATCGGGCGCCGTTTTTTTCAGCACGACATGGATGCTCGTCCCATGTACCCCCGATATGAGATTCCCCTTGCCGGAGTCAGTTACTACGAATCAGCTCCGGAAGACATTGACCTGGCCAAGGCGGCTGTTGCGGCCATGATTCACGAATCATCTGACGAATTCCGGCATATCAGGGATCTTTTGCATCGCACACCCAGGGCTGTGGTGGGTGATATTGCCAGTGGCGACCGTTTTGTGTCCACCATGGAGGAACGTGAAGCCATCCGAACCAATCTGCCCGGAGTATGTTGCGTGGAGATGGAAGGAGCTGCCGTGGCCCAGGTTTGCAGTGAGTGGAATATCCCCTTCCTGGTGGTAAGGGCTGTCTCTGACTCAGCTGATGAGTCTTCAGAAGTGGATTTTCCGTTTTTTGTCCGCGAGATATCCAGTCAGTATTCCTTCTATATCGTCCATAACATCCTTCGGGCTCTTGCCTGAGAAATCTCCTTCCCATGAACCTCATTTCTGCCTTCCTGCGCCTCTGCCTGCCCTTATTGTGGCTGCTTGTGTTCATCGGATGCCGCACAGAGCGTACTCCAGACGCCGATGCCTTCAATCCCGAGGTGGTTTTCAGAAAGATTGCCGTTGATCTCGGGACAGACTCTACCAGACTGGATCCTTTGGGCGTGATCCACCAGGACATCACCCGTGACGGCATCTCTGATGTGGTGTGCGTGCTCCGGGACATGACTCCTGAGATACCCGTTAGTTATGTGTATGCTTTTGTCGGGGATGCCTCCGGAGGTTTTGCCCTTGCTGGGAAAAACAGTGAACTGGTTCCGCCTGTGGACAAGACATCCTTGCCTGCGGTCATCTATATGAGTGCAGACACCAACGCATTCACACTTTTCGTGGAATATGAGGAAGTTTATGGGGAGTACTTCGTGTTTGAATACCGCTCCCCGTATTTTGTACTGGTGAAAGCCACCCGGGGCATGCTGCATCAGCAAACCGGGAATCTGGTTGAGTTTTCCCTGTATGAACACGAACTGAACAAGGCGATGCTGCATCAAATGGATGCCCGGGTGATCCGGAATCAGCTAATAGAAAAATCCCAGTTTTTCAGGCCAGACTCCCGGCTGTTGTCCTTCCCTCTGGATACCGTGAAAATCCCTCTTGCCGTGTCCTCCTCTCTGGAAATTCTTCGGCCTGCCGGATATGAACGTCAGGACCTCAAGCCTGGTCTTACCTCCAAACGCTGGATGGGCTTGTTTCAGGTCGCGGATGGTTACGAGTTGCGCCCCACTCTTATCTCAACCGACACGTTGCCCTTCCTGAACGAACGCGAAGAGCGCTTTGTGTCCGATTCGCTTGTTTATATAAGAACCTCATCCCGGGACTCCTGCGTATTGCTTATTTCGGGTACTGGATGGAAGGCCGGAAAGGTTTTTCATGCGGACGTTGAAAGGCCTGTTCTGTGGCCGGGGCAAACCTGGTCGCTCACCCATAAGGGCACAACATATCAGTGGGTGTGTGAAGGAGTGATGCTCAACACTCAGTACGATGATCAGGGCAATACTTATGCCCATTTCATCGCCAATTACAAACTCAGCATGACCCGTAAAGTCGGGAACAATGTGCGCGAGGTACAGGTAGTGGCCGCAACGCCGAGATTTTCACAAACCATGTATGCCATCCGATGGGTAGGAGACCTGGACGGTGACGGTTGGCTCGATTTGCTGCTGGATCTGGGCGAGACTTTTGAACGGGAGCGGATGGTGCTGTATTTATCCTCACACAGGGAGGAGGGGCAGATCGTCTACCCGTCCGCCGAAACAACTCCGGTCCGGGTGGTGCCCAGGGCGTCCCTGCTCTGAGTGAGGAATATCTTCCGCAGATACACCCACGAGAACAGGCCCACGCCAAGCGAATAGACCAGTTCGGAGAACCAGGCAAAGGCTATTCTTTCGGCAAACCAAGAGCGGAAGAGGATCAGGAAAAGAACATACAGGACCAGGGTGGACACTTCAATACCCAGAGCAACACGGGTTTTACCAGTACCCGAAACGGCGTGAAAGACAACACCCCCCAGAGCAAAGCAGGTGTGTGCCAGGGTGATGACATACAAGGACTCCAGACTCAGGGCCCTCAAACCCTGGTCGTTGGTGTACAACGCCAGCCACTGATGAGGAAACGCCCAAACCAGGATGTTCATCAAGAGAGAAGTACATACGGCCATCCACCCCACCCTACGAATCAGTGGGAATAGTTGCCCTACCTGTCCTTGGCCGAATGCCTGACTCACTAAGGTGATGATGGTGGAGAAAAAGGCCCAGATGGGAATGCCGATGAGCGAATAAATACTCCGGACAATATTGGTGGAGGCCAACTCGGCAGAGCCTGTCTTTTCGATGATCAGAAAAAACCCGAACCAGGTACCCATAGAGAGAAAATACTGCACCATGACAAACGAGGATACCCGGAAAATACTCTTGATAAGGTGCATCTTGGGCCTTGCCCAGCCATAGAGGTGATATTTTCTCCGGATGGCTTTGTGGGAAGCGTGCACCCAGTAAAACAACAGGCCCAGTCCCTCTGAAAGCACTGAGGCCAGTGCAGCACCCCGAATACCCATGGGCTCACAAAATACTGAACCGAAAATCAGCAGATAGTTCAGAGCAATGTTCAACACTGCCACCAGGACTGCATTCCACAATATCGGCTGGGTGTATCCTCTGCTGATATGAAAAGCACGATAGGCGGTGCCCAGGTATGCGAAGATAAGCCCATGCACCCGAACCGAAACGTATTCGCCGGTGGCCCGGGACACCGGAACCGACTCTACAATCTGCTGAATTATTGAATGTTGGAAATATTTTGATAGAAAGAAAAGTATCAAAAAGAGGGCAACAAAAAAGTACAGGGTATGGTGCAGGACATCGCCCACCTGTCGAAACCTTTTTTCCCCGATTCTCCGGGACATAATAATCTGCGCTCCTACCGAATAGCCATACCCGATGATGTACAACACCAGATAGTACATGCTGCCCAATGCAGCGGCACCCAGCTCCACCTCTCCTACCCGTCCCAGAAAGGCAGTGTCCGAAGCCCCGATGATATTCTGGGCCAGCATCCCAATCATCACCGGGTAAGAAATATTCCAGATGTGTCTGTAGCCAGGAAGGCCCACAGAGGGGTTATTCAATGCCATTGTATCTCAAATATTTTTTGGAGATTACTCAGCACCAACACCTTCACTTCCTCAGCATCTACTTCCCGGCCCAACTCATGCTTCATGGATGTCACGCCCTTATCCTGAAACCCACAAGGATTGATGTACTGAAAATATGCGAGATCGGTGTTGATATTGAGTGCAAATCCATGCATGGACACACCGTGGCTGACCCGGACACCCACCGCACAGATTTTGCGTTCCTTTCCGGGTACACCGGCATCTATCCACACCCCGCTCGCGCCTTCCATCCGGCCTGCGCTAATGCCGTATCCTGACAGCATTTGAATGATGGACTCTTCCAATCCGCTGATATAAGACTTGATGCCCAGCCCAAGGAACTCCAGATCCCAGACGGGATAGCCTACCAACTGGCCAGGCCCGTGATAGGTAATATCCCCACCCCGGTCCGTAGTGGTGCTACTGGCATTTATGGACCGTAAAAAATCCTCCCGAACCAGCAGATTCGCAGTTTTGGCACTTTTCCCAAGAGTATAGACATGGGGATGCTCCACAAACAACAGATGATGAAGCACCTTGCGTAGGTACTCTTCAGGGTGGGTCCGAAAATGCATTTTCTGTGCAATCAGGGCATCAAAACACTGCTTTTGAATCTGCAAAGCGGTATTGTAGGGCATCAGGCCCAAATCCCGAAAGGTAACCAGTGCCACCATATCATTTAATAAACACGTGATTCTCCGCATGATAAGAGGACCTCACCAAAGGGCCACTCTCAACCACCCGAAATCCCCGCTCTATCCCCAAGTCCCGATACTTGTCGAACTGTTCCGGAGAAATATAAGCCGAAACGGGCAGCAAAGCAGAATGAGGCTGCAGATATTGTCCCAGAGTGAGCACTTCAACGCCTGCTGTTCTCAGATCATCCATGGCCTGACACACCTCCTCCTCTGTTTCTCCCAACCCAAGCATCAACCCGGATTTGGCAACTGAATGACTTGCTGCAATTCTGGCCAGTACCCTGAGGCTCACTTCATACTTAGCCCTTGAACGAATCAAAGGAGTGAGTCTCCTGACCGTCTCAACATTATGAGACACCACCTCAGGAGAGGCTTCAAGTACCTGATCTATCAGGCCAGTCTGGCCATCGAAGTCCGGGATCAGGGCCTCGATGGTCAGTGAGGGATTCCATTGTTTTACCGCGCCTATGGTCTGAGACCAGGCGCCGGCACCCCCGTCAGGAAGATCGTCTCTGTCCACAGAGGTAATCACGATATGCTTCAGGTTCATCTGCCGAATAGTTCGGGCAAGGCGGAGCGGCTCCTCTGGATCAGGGGGCAGAGGTCTTCCGGTCAAGACATTACAAAACCGGCAAGAACGGGTACAGATATCCCCAAGGATCATAAACGTGGCGGTGCCCCTGCCCCAGCATTCAGCGGCATTGGGACATTTGCCGCTTGTACAGATGGTATGGAGCTGATGGTCGCGTGCCATCTGATTCATCCAGCGATATTCATCGGTTCTGGGCAAACGGATTCTGAGCCAGGAGGGCTTGCTGTGCGCGTTATGTCCGGACATGGGTCAGGCCTTAGCGAGTGCCTGCTGCAAGTCCGCAAGAATATCCGAGGGATGTTCGATCCCCACAGAGAGCCGCACCATATCGGGCGTAACTCCTGCCTCGGCGAGTTGAGCATCGGTCATCTGCCGGTGGGTGGTGCTGGCGGGGTGCAACACACAACTGCGTATGTCTGCCACATGGACTACCTGAGCAATCATCCGCAGGGACTCCATAAAGCGCACTGCGGCATCGCGTCCGCCTCGCACCCCAAAGGACAATACTCCGCAAGTTCCCTGAGGCATATACTTACGTGCCAACGGGTACATACTGCTGGAGGGAAGCTCCGGATAGTTGATCCAGGACACGCCAGGGTGCTGTTCCAGAAAACGGGCAACGGCCAGAGCATTGGAACAGTGCCGCTCCATTCTGAGTGGAAGCGTTTCCAGTCCAAGGTTCAACAGAAAAGCATTCTGAGGGCTTTGAGCAGTACCCAGGTCACGCATCAGATGGGTACGTGCCTTGACAATATATGCCTGGTTGCCAAAAGTCTCAGTGTACACAATTCCGTGATAGGACGAATCAGGGGTACAAAGCCCCGGAAACAGCCCATTGTTCCAGTCAAAACGTCCGCCATCCACCACTACTCCTCCAAGGGCGACCGCATGGCCGTCCATATATTTTGTAGTGGAGTGAATCACAATATCTGCCCCCCACTCAAACGGGCGGCAGTGCACCGGAGTGGGAAAGGTGTTGTCCACAATCAAAGGCACCCCGTGTGCATGGGCGATGGAGGCCATTTTTTCGATATCCAGAACGACCATGGCAGGATTGGCCAGGGACTCCCCAAAAAGTGCCCTGGTGTTGGCGCGGAATGCCTGATGCAATTCCTGCTCCGAGGCATCGGGAGCCACAAAGGTCACCTCAATGCCCATCTGACGTAAAGTCTTGTCCAGCAGATTATATGTACCCCCGTAAATGGTCCCCGAACTGACCACATGGTCTCCGGCCTGACAGATGTTCAGCAGACTGATCAGGGTAGCCGCCTGTCCGGAAGAGGTCAGCAGAGCTCCCGTCCCACCCTCAAGTGCTGCAATTTTCCCCTCCACAGCGCTCAATGTTGGATTACCCAAACGGGTATAAAAATAGCCGCTGGTTTTGAGGTCAAAAAGATCTCCCAGATCTTTCGCCGAATCGTACTTGTAGGTTGTACTCTGGACAATGGGTACCACTCTGGGGGCCCCGTTCTCAGGGTGGTAGCCACTCTGAACACAACGGGTATCTATGTGAAAATCTTGCATGGTCGCGGAATTTGTTTGAAACTGCGAAATTATGAATAATTCGTGTGAAATTCATTAACTTTACGGTCAAACCCATCACCCACATTGCTGATCCATGGCTATGACGCAGGAAGAACTGGAACCGATCCTGGAGACAGTCTTCATAAAGGCACAAAGAGACCTGAGCGGTTACTCAACGGATTTCCTGCACAGCATTATCCGCCAAAGGCTGGATCACACCCGGTGTACGGATATTCTCTCTTACACCGGGATGCTTAACCGGGACCAAAGAGAAATTCAGTGTTTTGTGGCAGCCCTGAACATCTCCTTTAGCCAGTTTTTTCGGGACCCCCTGGACTTCCTGATTCTCGGTCGCTACCTGGTACCCGAGATAAGTCGGGACAAACACCGGCATGACCCGTTTCTGCGAATTTGGTCAGCAGCGTGTGCCGAAGGTCAGGAGCCCTATTCCCTGGCGATTATGATGGAAGACCAAAACAAAGTGTATGGCCGGAATTGTCCGTACTCCATTCTGGCAACGGACATAGCTGATGAAGCGCTGGAGAAAGCCCGCAGAGGCATGTACGATCAGTCCTTGCTGAGCAGGCTTAGCCATAAGACACTCTCCGAATATTTTGTGGCCGATGGCTCTATGTGGAAGGTCTGTGATCCTATCAGAAAAAAAATTGAGTTTGTCCACTACGACATTCTGGATGAATTCACCACAGCGCCACCATCCTCGGTATTCACAGGTTATGACATCATTTATTGCTCTAATCTTTTGATTTATTACAAGGAACGGATCCGGATCAGGATACTCAGAAAATTGTATTACTCCCTGAACCCCGGCGGATGTCTTGTTGTGGATGAATCCGAAAAGGAGATGGTGAAAACCTTTCCGGGTTTTCACCCTTATTCCAACATTGGCAATATATTTGTAAAACTTAACTTCTGAAGTTCTTTTCAAGCATGAATTTTTCCCACCTCAAAATCGGAGTACAACTACGCACAGGCTTTCTGATTATCTTGTTCTTTTCCCTACTGATGGGTGTTCTGGGTTGGTGGCACAACCATCTGGTATGGACCACTACCCGGGATCTCTATGAACACCCTCTGAGGGTTCAGGTGGCCATAGGCAGGCTCCACGGAGATATCCTGGAGATGAACAGCCTGCTCAAGGATATGGACCAGCCCGTTTCCGCTCAGACGCAGGAGCAGCAACTTCGCACCCTGGATGAAAAGGACACGGACGGACGCAAACAGATTCAGATTCTCAGAGAGGCTTATCTGGGGCCTCAGACGGATATTGATGCGCTAAGCATCGCCTTTGATCAATGGAAGGGTCAACGTGACAGAGCCATTCAAAAAGAAGCCATCGGGGACGTGCCGGGACCAGATATGATTGAGTCCAGGCTCAACGCAATCAGCGATTATGCCCAGAATCGCTCGGAGCAGTTTTATACAACCGGAAAGGATTTGAAAATGAAATTACAACGCAGGCTGATCATTACGTTCTCGCTCATCCTGATCGTATCTCTGCTGATATACTGGCTGCTGCTGAAGGGAACCCGATACCCGATGGAAGAACTCCATAAAATCACCGAAGCATACCGCAAGGGCAACTGGAGCCTGCGTAGCAGGAACCAGGCACCCAACGAGCTGGGAGCTCTTGCCAGAGTCTTCAACGAACTGGCCGAGCAGATTGAGCAGGCCATGACCTTGAACAAAAATACCGTGAACATTTCAGGCATGATGTTGCGGGAAGACAACCTTGCTGGTTTCTGCCGGGAACTGATTAAAATGCTCACAGAATACACTCAGGCGCAGATGGGAGCCTTGTACTTTCTCAATGAAGATGGAACTCAGTTTGTCCACTTTGAATCCGTGGGCCTCTCAGAACAGGGCCGCAGACCCTTTGGGGCAAAGGATGCCGAAGGAGAACTGGGCGTAGCTCTGGCTACCCGAAAAATCCAGAGAATATCTAAAATTCCTGAAGACACCCGCTTTGTCTTGCGTACCCTGAGCGGGGATATGGTGCCGCGGGAAATCATCACCATCCCTGTGCTGAATGCCCGCAAAGTGATTGCCATCCTTTCCCTGGCACGCATCCGGAGTTTTGACGACCTCTCTGTCCGCTTGCTCAATGACATACACCACACCCTAACGGCCCGGATTAACGGGGTGCTGGCACACCACAGGATACGTCTGTTTTCAGAGCAACTGGAAAACCAGAACCATGAACTTGAGGCCCAGAAAAACGAATTGTCGGCGCAATCCAGAGAACTGAGCGAACAGAATACCGAACTGATGATGCAGCAGCGCCGACTGGATGAATCGAACCAGATGAAATCACAGTTTCTGGCCAACATGAGTCACGAACTGAGAACCCCACTGAATTCTGTCATTGCCTTGTCCGGGGTGCTGCACCGTCGGCTCAGGGATAAAATCGACCCGGAAGAATACGGCTATCTTTCAGTTATTGAACGAAATGGGAAGAACCTACTGGCTTTGATCAACGACATTCTGGATCTTTCCCGGATTGAAGCAGGAAGGTCTGAGGTTCTGGCAGATGAATTTTCTATGAGGAGCCTTATTGCCGAAGTGACCGAGATGATCAGGCCTCAGGCTGAGGAAAAAGGCATCCGGCTTGAGACTGTGTTGCCCTCCGAAGTCACGCTCATCCGCACTGACCGGGAAAAGTGCCGTCACATTCTGCAGAATCTCATCGGAAATGCCGTGAAGTTCACCGAAGAAGGCTCTGTGGAGGTTCTGCTGGAAACCAGCGGGGAACTCATGAAGGTTACCGTTTCGGACACCGGTATCGGTATTCTTGAAGAACAGTTGTCCATTATTTTTGACGAGTTCCGGCAAGCTGATGGCAGTTCCTCCAGAAAATACGGAGGAACGGGCCTTGGGCTGGCCATATCAAAAAAATATGCCGAAATTCTCCGCGGGAGCATCACGGTAAACAGCAAAATCGGGAAAGGGTCCAGGTTTACCCTATCTCTGCCTCTACGGGGATTCGAAGCTCTTCCACAGCCTCCGCGGACTAAGTCTGCCGAAGCGTGCGACCCTGCTCCCCTGGACCTCACGGGGAAAACCATTTTGCTGGTGGAAGACAGTGAACCGGCAATCATTCAAATCCGTGACTTTCTCTCAGGTATGGGGTGCCAGATTGAAGTGGCGCAAAACGGGACGGATGCGTTGCAAAAACTTCAGATTTGCCGTCCTGATGCTGTGATACTCGATTTGATGATGCCTGAGGTGGACGGGTTTGAAGTCTTGCGACAAATTCGCTGTCAGCCAAGTATCCCTCTTCTTCCGGTGCTGATTCTGACGGCCAAACATATTTCAAAGGAAGAACTCAACTTCCTCCGGGGTAACCACATCCACCAACTGATTCAAAAAGGGAATGTAAGCCGCGATGAGTTATTGCGCGCTGTCAGGGAAATGGTGTTCCCGGATTTTTCCAGAGCAGCGGCGGCCCCGGCTACTACGTGCATCCCCCCGGGAACCCGTCCAAGGGTTCTTATTGCTGAGGACAACGCCGACAACATGACCACCCTGAGAGCCCTCCTGAAAGACACCTGCGATATCCTGGAAGCCAGTGACGGCCGCAAAGCCCTCACAATGGCCAAAGAGCAGTCCCCGGACATCATTCTGCTGGATATCGCCCTACCCAAACTGGATGGCTTTATGGTGCTCAAACAGCTCCGGGAGCAACCAGAGACTGAACGCATTCCCGTCATCGCCGTCACGGCAAGTGCCATGAAGGGCAACCGTGAGGAAATTCTCAGTTTCGGCTTTGACGGATATGTTTCAAAACCTGTGGACCCGGACACCTTGATGAAAATACTAACTCATATACTATACGGGGATGAAAGAGATTAGAATTCTGGCCATTGATGATGTAAGAGACAATCTGGTTACCTTGGGGGCACTGGTAAAAGAATCGTTTCCCAGTGCGGACTTTTTTATGTCCACCAACGGGGCACAGGGGATGGAACTAGCCAGAAAGGAATCGCCTGACGTTATCTTGCTCGATATTGTGATGCCCGGAATGGACGGTTATGAAGTCTGCAGGATGCTCAAGCAGGATGAAACACTTTGTCAGATTCCTGTGGTTTTTCTGACGGCACTGAGGACAGACACCGAAAGCCGGGTCAAGGCACTGGATGCCGGAGCCGAGGGCTTTCTCTCCAAGCCCATTGACCAGCCGGAGCTTCACGCCCAGATTTGTGCCATGTTCAAGATCCGACAGGCCAACCGGATGCGCCAGATGCAGCAGCAACAACTTGAGGAACTGGTTGCCCGCAGGACCAAGGAGTTGGAAGATAGTCGCAACGATTTGCTCAAACTCTACGAGAACCTGCTGATTGCCAATGAAAAAGCCGAGGAGAGCAACCGGCTCAAAACGGCATTTCTGCAAAATATCAGCCACGAAATCCGCACGCCTATGAACGGGATTCTGGGCTTTGCCGAATTGCTCCGGGATTCCTGTCTTACCCCGGACCAAATCAAAGAATATGTGGATATCATTGAACAAAGCGGCAAGAGAATGCTCCATGTGATCAATGACATCCTGGATTTGTCCAAGATTGAAACAGGACAGGTGGAAGCCCAGATTCAGGAAGCCCCGATTAATGGGCTCATGCACGATTTGATGGTATTCTTCCGCCCTGAGGCTCAGGCTAAGGAATTATCGCTTTCCCTGCATTGTGACCTTCCGGATCAGCAGGATATAGTGGTCACCGATTTCCCCAAGTTATCCCAGGTACTTTCCAACCTGCTCAAGAACGCGCTCAAGTTCACCCTCAGAGGGTCCGTTTCCTTTGGGTACAAAGTATGCGAAGGGGAACTGGAATTCTTTGTCCGTGACACTGGCGTAGGCATTCCTGAACTACAAAAAGAAATCATCTTTGAACGCTTCATCCAGGGTAACATGACCCTGACCCGGGACTTTGAAGGCACTGGCCTGGGCCTGTCTATTGCCCGATCGCTGGTGCAACTGCTCGGCGGACGCATCTGGGTGGAATCGGCTGTTGGTAAGGGCTCTGACTTTCGCTTCCGGATTCCGCTGATTCACCCGGGCTCCCCAGCCCAAACTATCGTTCCGGGAAAAACCCAAACCCTGATGCCCGGAACATACACGGTGCTGGTAGTGGAGGACGACAATGTGAGCCGAATGTACCTCAAGTCCTTGTTGAGAACCGCCGGCCTGAATGTCCGGATGGCCAAGAATGGCGAAGAGGCTGTCGAGTGGGTCTCTATGGACGCCAACATACAAGTTGTCCTTATGGACATGAAGATGCCTGTTCTGGATGGATTTGAGGCCACCAGACGGATCAAGAACCTGAGGCCCAGCCTTCCTGTCATCGCGCAGACTGCCTACGCCTTTCGTGAAGAGCGAAGACTGGCTTTGGAGGCCGGATGTGATGATGTCCTCACCAAGCCCGTTCAGGGAGAGAATATTCTGGAAACCATCAGACAGGTGATTCACAAAGCATATGACAAAGTCCAGAACCCATCTGCTGATTGTTGATGACAATGCCGGCAACGTGCTGTTTATCTCGGCACTACTCAAAGGCATTGACGTCCATTTGATCAAGGCTTTTTCGGGAGAAGAGGCACTACAACTTACCAGCGGACTCGATCTGGCTCTGGCCATCCTGGACGTTCAGATGCCCGGGATGGATGGATATGAGTTGGCCGTTAAACTGAACGCTGAACGCAACGAGCATATCCCCATTATCTTTATCACGGCCTCATATCCGGACAACAAACAAATACTCAGGGGCTATGCGGCAGGCGCCGTGGACTTCATCAACAAACCGTTCCAAAGCCAGATTCTCATCAGCAAGGTGCATATTTTCCTCGAACTGCACAGACAAAAGCAGCAAATCAGGGAGATTGCCAATGAACTGAGTTTAACAACGGCATCCTTATACAAGGCAAATGAGTCACTCATTGTCAGTGAGGAAGAATACCGCACCCTGCTGAATGCCTCTCCGGATGGCATTGTGCTGATCAATCTGTATGGTGCGGTGACGGAAATCTCGCAAAGTGCCCTTACTTTATTCGGGATGGAGAACCGTGAGGATATGCTTGGCCGTCATTTTCTTCGGTTTCTGCACTTTGGACAAAGCGGGAAAGTCCGGAAGGTTGTGGAACGGCTGCGCAAAGAAGGCCTGGCTCAGAATTTGGAATTCACCCTGCTCAGAAAAGGATATGGCTTCTTTCCCAGTGAGATCAGCGCTGCCATGATTGAACGCCACCACGGAGCCCCTCTGTCGGTGATGATTCTGGTCCGGGACATCTCCGAACGAAAGATTATGGAGAGCAAACTCCTGCATTCCGAACGTCTGGTGAGTCTGGGGGAAATGGCTTCTGCAATGGCGCACGAAATCAACCAACCCCTGAATACGCTCTCCCTGATCTTTGAGAATATGATGCTTGAGGCCTCAAATAAGGAGGTACTCAGCAAAAATTACTTTGAGCGCAAGAGCACCAAGATTTTCGAAAGCATCCGCAGAATCCGGGATACCATAGACCATATCCGGGTATTTTCGCGAAGCAATATTCAGGCTCAGACCGCGCCTTTCGATATCAACAAAAGCATTGAGAATGCCTTGTCCCTGATGAGCGAACAGATCAAACAGAAAGGTATTTCTCTTACCTTCACCCCGTCAAACGACCTGCCCCAGGTTGAGGGGAACACTTTTGAACTGGAGCAGGCCATGATCAATATCCTGTCCAATGCCCGGGATGCCATTCTGGAGAAACAGCTTCATGTGGCTACCTTCCCACCGGCCATTCAAATCCGGACACGCAAAGACCGCGGAAATCTGGTGATTGAGGTTCAAGACAATGGAACGGGAATCAGGCAGGAACATCTGGACCAGATAATGCTCCCGTTTTTTTCCACCAAGGAAGCCGGCAAGGGCACCGGACTGGGCTTGTCCATAACTTATGGCATTGTCCGCAATATGAACGGGGATATTCAGGTAAGCAGCCTCTGGGGCGAAGGAACCACCCTGTCCATCATTTTACCAACACCTAATCAGCAATTTATATGAACAATCTGGAAAAAATCCGGGTTCTGGTCCTCGATGATGAGAAAGACTTCACCGAAGAATTGTGTGAGTATCTGACGCACCTTGGGATGGATGCAGTAGAAGCCAACACAGCTTCGGAAGGCATGAAAGTGCTGAGTCGCTCAGGCTTCGACCTGCTGGTACTGGATGTCCGCCTGGGGGCCGTGAACGGGCTGGATGTCCTCAAGGAGGTTAAGAAAATGTATCCTGGGATGGAGGTGATTGTGGTCTCTGCCCATGGAGATATGGATACGGTAATCAACGCCATGAGGCTTGGAGCCTTCGATTATCTACGCAAGCCCTTCAGACATATTGATATTCAGATTGCCATTGAGCGCACCCGAAAATTTCTTTGGGTCCAGCGAAAACTTCGGCAGGCCGAAGAAAAAAATTCATTGATATCCAAATCGCTCGAAGAAAAGATTGACCGTCAGTTCATCGGCGTGAGCAGTCAGATTCAGGAAGTTTTTGATGCCGCGATGACCGCTGCAAGCTATCCGGACTCCAACGTACTGATCACCGGGGAGAGCGGAACCGGAAAAGAGAACATTGCCCGGATCATCCATTATTCCAGCACCCGAAAAAACCATGTATTTTGCGCAGTCAACAGCAGTGCCATCACCGAGACATTGCTGGAGAGCGAATTCTTTGGTCACAAGAAAGGCTCTTTTACTGGTGCCATAGAGGACAAAATGGGTTTTTTTGAGGTGTGCAACAACGGCACGCTTTTTTTGGATGAAATCGCCGATATGCCTTTGAATCTGCAGGCCAAGATTCTGCGGGCATCAGAAGAGAAGATCATCACCCGCGTCGGAGACACCAAACAGATTCCGACCAACTTCAGGATTATCTCGGCCACCAATCACGACATCGAGCAAAAAGTTACCCGGAAAGAGTTTCGTCTGGATTTGTTTCATCGCCTGAACACGTTGCACATACACATCCCACCCTTACGGCAACATCGGGACGACATCCGACCTCTTTTGCTCTATTATGTGGAGCTTTTCTCGGTTCAGTTCAACAAACCCAGGGTCCAGATTGATGAGCGGGTATTTGACGTGCTCATGAGTTACGATTTTCCGGGTAATGTCAGAGAGCTCAGAAATATGGCCGAAAGGGCCATCATCCTGTGTAAGGCCGATGTCCTCTCCCCGGCAGATTTTCCTGTCAGAGCGGGGCTGCAAACTTCAGACCCAACTCCGGAAGCCGCCAGGAGGCCCGCGCCGAATCCGCCCACAACAGAGCCGGAATCCTCTGATTTGAAATCCCACGAAAGAGCGCTGATTCGTTCGGCTCTCAAACAATGCAGCTATAACCAGACAGCTGCAGCTGAACTTTTGGGCATTACCCGTGACACCCTGATCCGAAAAATGAAGAAGCACCAGATTTGCATCACACGAAAGGATGATTCTGAATCCTAATTCAAATATCGCCCTGCCATGAATTGCTCCATATATTTTGTTACTTTTGTTCCAAGCACAATATTTCTCCGGTTATGTCCTCATTGCCCAACATCCTGATTGTTGACGACAACTCAACCAATCTGATTTATCTGGAGATTATACTCCGGGACGTAAAGGCCAACCTGATTCAGGCCTGTTCCGGTTTTGAAGCGCTCCAGGCTACCCATGATGTGGACCTTTCTCTTGCCATTCTGGATGTGCAGATGCCCCTGATGAATGGGTATGAACTGGCCGTCCGCCTGAACGCCGAGCGAAAGGGGAATATGGTTCCCATCATTTTTCTCACAGCAGCCTATCCGGATTCAGCCAAGATTCTCGAAGGATACGAATCGGGAGCCGTTGACTATATCATCAAACCGCTCAACAAACATATTCTGGTTAGCAAAATCAATGTTTTCCTGGAGATGTACTGGCAGAAACAACGGGTGATAGATCAGACCGCACTGCTGCGGGCGTCAGAGGTCGAGCTTCAGCAGGCCAAGCAGCAACTGGAGCTTTTGAATCTCCATCTGGTTGAGGCCCGGGATGAGGAGATGGAGTCCATATCGCACAAAGTACACAATGAACTGTGGCAGGCAATGACATCTCTCTATGAGGATCTTACCTGGCTCAGGAAACGGGTGGACCACAAGGAGGAGGTTACCCGTAAACTTGATGACATGATCCAGCAGGCCGATTTTGTGATGGGCAGCGCCCGGAAACTTTCCTCCGATCTCCATCCTCCTATGCTCGATGATATGGGTCTTGCAGCCACTATTGAGTGGTATTGCAAAGACATAGAACACAGATTTTCCCTGCCCTGCTCGCTGGAACTGGATGAGACTGCCGTTAGTGACCGGGCGACTCATATGTCGCTGTTCCGGATTCTTCAGGAGGCGATGACCAATATCGTCAGACATGCCCAAGCGTCTTCCATCAGAGTTCAACTGGTAGCGGAAAACGGAGAACTTATTCTGACTATTGCTGACAACGGCATCGGCATCCCGGAAGAGAAAAAAACGGACTCCAAGTCATTCGGTATCATCTGTATGGAACAGCGCGCACAACAATGCGGAGGAAGTCTGGATATTACATCCGAGTCAGGAAATGGCACAAGGATTATGGCCAGAATTCCTGTACGAGCCGAAATCAGCGTCCTGTAAGATGTTTCAGCGCCTGCATCAGTCGGGTATATCGAAACACAAAACCTTTTGACAGAATCTTTTTGGGAACACATCCAGCCCCTTCCAAGACAAGGCTGGGGTCTGTGCGCATCCAGAGGATGGCTCCCAGGCGAATGAGCAAACCCGGGATAGCTGGAGCCCAGGGACGGCGCAAGACACGCCGAAGTGTGGCCATGAATACCCTGTTGGTCACCGGATGGATGCCCGTTGCCAGACACACCCCCTCTACTGTGGGCTGGTCGATGGCAAACTGCAGCATACGGTTGAAGTCTTCAATATGAATCCAACTCATGTGCTGACCTCCCTGTCCCATGGTGCCCCCAAGAAAATTTCGGGCCAGAGGCACCAGTTTCCTGAGGATGCCTTGATTTCGATCCAGCACCAGACCTATTCTTAACAAGACCTTGCGGGTCTGGGGCAATTCCCTGCTCAGGAAAGCTTCCTCCCACCGGGCACACACCTGAGCCAGGAAACCAGTTCCCTGGGGAGAGTCTTCGAAACACAGGCTGCGGGTATTCCCATAATACCCAATGGATGAAGCCTGAATATAAACCAAAGGGGGAACCACACATCGACCGGCAGCCTCGAATAATGCTTCGACAGAATTAATTCTGCTCTCCAGTATTTCTCTCCGGTTTTCGGGGGTGAACCTGCAATCTATAGAACGTCCGGAAAAATTAATCAGGGCCAGTGCCCCTTCGAGAACTGCGGTCCAATCAGCAGGGGTACGTCCATCCCAAAGCATGTATCGTATCCCGTCATGGTCTTCATGTCGAAACCTGCTGAGCACCACCACCTCATAATGTTGTGCTGCAAAGAACCGGGATGCCGCGCTGCCCAGAAAACCACTCCCACCCGCAATCACTATACGCCTGGAATTCATTTTGTTGAATTGAACTTCTAAATTACGAAATATTCAGATTTTTTTGGCACCTTTTATGATAACATAAAACGAAATATGTGTATTTTGGATATGTTTGTTTTTATACCAGGAAACGATGTTTGATATTGAATTGGTCCGCAGGGTGTACGCCGATTGGGCAACCCGAGCCGCGAAGACCGCACTTGTTCTGGGCCGGCCCCTTACGTTTGCGGAAAAAATGCTCTATGGCCATATTTTTGATTATGAACACATTCAAGCTTGGGAACGGGCTCACGATTATGTTCACTTTCGACCAGACCGTGTCGCCATGCAGGACGCAACCGCCCAGATGGCCTTGCTGCAGTTTATGCTTTCAGGCCGGGAACGCTCGGCGGTTCCTTCATCGGTACACTGCGACCACCTGATTCTGGCACACTCCGGGGCTACTGAAGACCTGAAGTCGGCCAACAATTCGAATGAGGAAGTGTATCAATTTCTCAGGGATGTGTCTGCCCGCTATGGAATTGGTTTCTGGAAACCGGGTGCTGGTATCATCCATCAGGTGGTGCTTGAGAATTACGCCTTCCCAGGGGGCATGATGGTGGGCACGGACTCACACACGCCCAATGCCGGAGGCCTGGGCATGCTTGCTATTGGCGTAGGAGGCGCTGATGCCGTTGATGTGATGGCCGGGATGCCATGGGAACTAAAGATGCCCAAGATTATTGGCATTCGTCTCACCGGAAGGCTCAGCGGATGGTGCTCACCCAAGGATATTATTCTCAAGGTGTCCGGCATGCTTACCGTTAAGGGAGGCACCAACGCCATTCTGGAGTATTTTGGCGAAGGCGCCCAATCTCTTTCGGCCACCGGAAAGGCTACCATCTGCAATATGGGTGCGGAAGTCGGAGCCACATCCTCTGTGTTTGCCTATGATGAGGCAATGTCGCGCTACCTGAGAGCAACCGGACGTGAAGAAATTGCCCTTATGGCCGATGCCCTGGCGCCCCACCTGGCTGCGGATCCTGAAGTAGAAGCCCATCCGGAACAATACTTTGACCGCCTTCTGGAGATAGATCTAAGCGCACTCGAACCACATATCAATGGCCCTTTCTCCCCGGACGCTGCGCGGCCTGTTTCGGAGATGGCCCACTATATTCGTAAAAAAGGCTATCCACGAACCGTGGATGTTGGGTTGATCGGTTCCTGTACCAACTCCTCCTACCAGGATCTGAGCCGCGCTGCATCAGTGGCACGAAAGGCACGGGAGTTGGGAATTCAGCCAAAGGCAGAGCTGTTGATTAATCCGGGATCGGAGATGATTCGCAAAACGGCAGAGCGGGACGGAATTCTTTCGGATCTTCTGGCCATAGGCGGTATTGTCATGGCCAATGCTTGCGGACCTTGCATCGGACAGTGGAAAAGAAAAACCGATGATCCTAACCGGGTCAACAGCATCATCAGTTCCTTTAACAGAAATTTTGCCAAACGCACCGATGGCAACCCGAACACCCACCATTTTGTAGCCTCCCCGGAGATGGTGGCTGCCATGGCCATCGCCGGAGACTTATGTTTCAATCCTCTGAAGGACTCCCTCGTTAATGCCTCAGGCAAGAAAGTATTCCTCAGTGAACCCGAAGGCGATGAACTTCCTGTGAAAGGCTTTGACCCCGATCAGTCAGGTTTCATCCCACCTTTGGATATCCCTGATAATGTGAATATTCACATCCCCGAAGACTCTAAAAGACTTCAGAAGCTGGAGCCATTCGCCCCATTCCGGGCCGAAGATTTTCACAACATGCCCCTGTTGATCAAAGCGAGCGGCAAATGCACCACAGACCATATCTCCATGGCTGGGCCCTGGCTGCGTTTCAGGGGGCATCTGGAGAACATCTCTGATAATCTGCTTATGGGTGCGGTCAATGCGTTCAACGGCCAGACCAATCATGTGCTGAATCATCTTACGGGTTGCTATGATGCGGTTTCGGCGGTAGCCAGAGCCTATAAATCTGCAGGTATTTCTTCGGTGGTAGTGGCTGGTGAGAATTATGGAGAAGGGTCATCGAGGGAACATGCGGCACTGGAGCCACGCTTTCTCAATGTCAAGATTATTCTGGCACAATCCTTTGCCCGGATTCATGAAACCAATCTCAAGAAACAGGGCATGTTGGCACTGACCTTTGCCCAACCCGCCGATTACGACAGAATTCTTGAAGAAGACCGCATCTCGGTGCGGGGACTGGATGCGTTCGCACCCGGGAAGAACCTGACCATCTGCCTGAAACACCAGGATGGAAGCAGTGAAGCATTTGAGGTGAAACACACCTTTAACGAACAACAGATTGCTTGGTTTCAGGCAGGTTCTGCACTTAATTATCAAAGAAACAAGGAATTCCATGGATAAGATACTACTGAGCAAGACGGGCAAACTGCAGGTTCCCGAGCATCCGGTGATTCCCTTTATTGAGGGAGACGGCGTCGGAGCCGAGATTACCCCTGCCACCCAGTCAATAATGCACGCCGTAGTGCACAAAGCCTACAAGGGTGCCCGAAGCATCGCCTGGAAAGAGGTGCTCGCTGGAGAGAAAGCTTTCAGGACAACCGGCTCCTGGCTTCCCGATGATACCATGCAGGCATTTAGGGAATACCGTGTAGGTATCAAGGGTCCTCTGACCACCCCGGTAGGCGGAGGTATTCGTTCCTTGAATGTCGCCCTGCGCCAGGAATTGGATTTGTTTGTGTGTCTTCGTCCGGTGCGCTGGTTCCGGGGCGTAGCTTCACCCCTGAAAGAGCCCTCTCTGGTAGATATGTATGTATTCCGCGAAAACACTGAGGACATATACGCCGGCATCGAATGGGAACAAGGCACGCCTCAGGCTGCCCGTGTTCTGGATTTTCTCACCCGTGAAATGGGCGTCACCAAAATCCGTTTTCCGGAAACCTCCGCCTTTGGTGTCAAGCCGGTATCCCGACAGGGAAGCCAGCGTCTGGTACGTGCAGCCATCGAATACGCCCTGCTCAAGAAACACCCTTCGGTGACCCTGGTCCACAAAGGGAATATCATGAAGTTCACCGAAGGTGGCTTCAAAAATTGGGGCTACGAGTTGGCCGAAGAAGCCTTCTCCGGGCAGGTGTTCACCATGAACCAATATCAGAGAATCAAGGAACAGAAAGGTAAAGTTCAAGCAGATGCCGCTCTTGAAGAGGCAAAATCTTCGGGGCTTTTGCTGATACAGGATGTGATTGCCGACGCCTTCTTACAGAATACCCTTTTGCGCCCACGGGATTATTCCGTGATAGCCACGCTCAACCTGAATGGCGATTATATTTCTGACCAACTTGCAGCCATGGTCGGAGGCATCGGGATTGCTCCGGGAGCAAATATCAATTACCTGTCGGGGCATGCGCTGTTTGAGGCCACTCATGGAACAGCGCCCGATATTGCCGGGAAAAATCAGGTAAATCCGTGTTCTCTGTTGCTCTCCGGAGCCATGATGCTGGAGTATCTGGGCTGGAGCGAAGCGTCCCACCTGATCCACACCACCCTGGAGTCCCTTTTTGAAGACGGCTATGCCACGCATGATCTGGCGCGGTTTATGCCCAACGGAACCTCTTTGTCCACCACTGAGTTTCGGGATAAGGTCCTGGAACGGGTGGCCATGCTTTAACGTTAACCCTCTAAATTACATAACCATGAACATGAAAAAAGAGTATATGATTTATAAACTCTCAGAATCCGTCAAGAAGACCAGCCACATCGACAGTGAGTTGTTCACCAAGTTCAATGTCAAAAGGGGATTGCGCAATGAAGACCATTCCGGAGTGCTCGTGGGCCTGACCAAGATTGGCGATGTTGTGGGGTACGAACGCCAGGAAGATGGCTCACTGAAGGCGGTTCCGGGCAAATTGCTCTACCGGGGTATTGATGTTGAGGAACTGGTGAAGGGAATCTACTCCGAAAACCGTTTCGGATTTGAGGAAACAGCGTTCCTGTTGCTTTCGGGATACCTCCCTGACAAAGAATCCCTGAGTTGTTTTCAGGATCTCCTATACGATTCGATGCCCCTGACCCAGAAAACCAAAATGAACATTCTGGACCTGGAGGGACAAAACATCATGAACATTCTGGCTCGCTCTGTGCTGGAGATGTACACATTTGATCCCAATCCCGATGACATCTCCAGAGAAAACCTCATGAGACAGTCTATTGAACTCATTGCCAAGTTCCCCACCATCATTGCATACGCCTACAACATTGTCCGGCACAGCAATCAGGGACGGTCGCTGCACATCCGTCATCCCAGGGAGAATGTGTCCATGGCCGAGAACTTTCTGTTTATGCTCAAGGGAGAGTATACGGAGCTCGAAGCCAAAACCCTGGATCTTTCCCTCATTCTACATGCTGAACACGGAGGAGGAAACAACTCAACCTTCACCGTACGCGTTACAAGCTCTACGGAAACGGACACTTACTCATCCATTGCCGCTGCTATCGGTTCCCTAAAGGGCCCGCTGCACGGGGGTGCCAATCTGGCAGTGATGAAGATGTTCCAGCACCTGAAGGAAAACATTCATAACTGGACAAACACCAGTGAGATTGACGCCTATCTGCTGAAGATGCTCCGTAAAGAGGCCTACAACAAATCAGGGCTGATTTACGGCATCGGTCATGCCATCTACACCATCTCCGACCCGAGAGCCCTGCTGCTTAAGGAAATGGCCCGGGAGCTGGCTAAGGAAAAAGGCCGTGAAGAAGAATTCAGTTTCCTCGAACTCCTGGAGGAGCGTGCCATTGAAAATTTTATGAACTTCAAGGGAACTAAGGTAAACAAACAAGTGTGTGCCAATGTTGACTTTTACTCAGGCTTTGTGTACAACATGATTGGCCTGCCCGAAGAGGTCTTCACGCCCTTGTTTGCCATGAGCCGCATTGCCGGTTGGACCGCACACCGGAACGAAGAACTCAACTTCAGTGGCAAGAGAATTATTCGTCCGGCGTACAAGAATGTTTACCCGCCCAAGACGTTCATTCCACTGTCCCAGCGATAAAATGTTTAAGGGCTGCCCGAATCGGGCAGCCCTTTTATCATGGATTCCACCAAAAGGCATCCCTGATGGTTGGTTAACGAAACCGGAGGACTCCGTACTTAAGAATACAGTACAACGCCCTGAACCCGTCCTTCCAGCCTATCTTCTTCCCTTCGTCATAGGTGCGTCCATAATAGGAAATCCCCACTTCATAGATTCTTATCCCGGGAATTCTGGCCATCTTGGCAGTAACCTCAGGTTCAAACCCAAAACGCTGTTCTGAAAGACTGATGCCCTGAATAATCTCCCTGCGAAACATCTTGTAACAGGTCTCCATATCCGTCAGGTTCAGATTCGTGGACATATTGGAGAGCATCGTCAGGAAGCGGTTCCCGATGGTATGCCAAAAGAAAAGGATTCTGTGTGGCCTTCCACCCATAAAACGGGAGCCGTACACCACATCGGCCACCCCCTTGAGCATTGGATGGAGCAGGGTATTGTACTCCTGAGGATCATACTCCAGGTCGGCATCCTGAATCACCACATAATCACCAGTGGCCATACCAATGCCTGTGTGAAGGGCGGCACCCTTTCCACGGTTCTGCGCGTGACGAAAGTAAACCAACCCGGAGCCGGGATGTGCCTCCATATAGGCTTTGAGCACATCTGCAGTGAGGTCGCTCGAACAGTCATCCACTACAATAATCTCCTTGCCAAGGTCTTCCGGAAGCGCCACCGACCGAACCCTGTCGAGGATCTCAGCAATGGTTGCCGCTTCGTTGTAGGCAGGAATAATAACAGAAAGGACGGGCATCGTTATGGTATTTTTCGAACCCAAAGATAGAAAAACTACGGGTTCGATGTGAGCTGTTATGTCTTTCCCAAAGCTGCCCGGTATGCTTCCAAAGCCCGGACGCGGGCTTCGGGGTGTGATACCATGGCCTGAGGATATTCTGGTGTGCCCCATTCAGGAACCCAGGTCTTGATGTACACCGATGAAGAATCGAATTTTCTGGCCTGCTCCATGGGATGAAAGACCCGAAAATAGGGGGCGGCATCACAACCCGTTCCGGCCACCCATTGCCAGTTACCGTTATTGGCAGAGAGATCATAGTCCAGCAGCAGGCTGGCAAACCAAGCCTCTCCCCAACGCCAGTCAATCAACAGATGTTTGACCAAAAAGCTGGCGGCGACCATCCGTACCCGGTTGTGCATCCAACCGCTGGCAAGCAACTGACGCATCCCCGCATCTACCAGGGGGTAGCCGGTTTGACCGTGACACCAGCGCTCAAATTCGGGCTCATGATTTCTCCAGGGGATGGCATCGTACCTTTTTTTGAAAGCACTTCGTTCCACATAGGGAAAATGATACAAAACGGAAACAAAAAACTCCCGCCATATCAACTCATTGAGAAAAACCTCATTGTGCTGAAAGCCGAGTCGAACAATATGGCGCACCCCTATGGTCCCCAGACTCAGGGCCACGCCACATCGGGAGGTACCCTCAACAGCCGGAAAGTCCCTGTGCAGATGGTAGGAGTGCAACAGAGAGGGTTGGAGTTGCGGTGTCGGCAATAGGTGTCCGGAGGAAGAAAATCCGAGTTGTTCGAGCGTCGGGGCAGGTCCGGGAAGCCAGGAAAATTCTTTGCGGGGCAGGAAGGCCTGCAAGACTGCTCCGGAGGGAACCGGCTCTCGGGAACACTCAGACCACTGCGCCTTCCAGGCTCGGGCATAAGGGGTGAAAACCGTATAAGGGGTTCCGTCTTTTTTCAGGATATCGTTGGGTGCAAATACGACCCGATCCCGAATGGATATCCATGAAGCACCTGTAGTGGCAAGTTCTCTACGCAAATTCTCAAAACGTTTGAGGGCTTCGGGCTCGTATTCATCCCCAACAAAAACAGCACGAATCTCCCAATGCCGGGAGATCTCCCGGAAGGCCTCTTCGGGGGTACCCACGTGCACCATCAGGCGCGATCCAACCTGTTCAACAGCCCGGTAAAGGCTACACACAGCCTGATGCAGCACATCAACTCCGGGATGGTCCCTCCGCTCCTTCCGGTCCAACCAAATGCGATCGAACACATACAAGCCCAGGACCGGATATCCAGCACGCAATGCTTCAAACAAAGCCTGATGATCCTCCAGCCGCAGATCTCTTCGGAACCAAAACACAGAAATGGGCGCTCGCATACTGTAAAAATACGCTATTTATTGTACATTAGCGGTAACCATCTTCCGCACTGATATGAACAACTTCACTTTCTTCAGCCCCACCTGCTTTGAGTTTGGCCGGGACACCGAATCCCGTACAGGAGCACTGGTAAAACGCTTCGGTGGCAGCAAGGTCTTGATTCACTATGGCTCCGGTTCAGTCATTCGATCGGGTCTCATGAACCGGGTACAGTCATCCCTGCAGGCATCCGGGCTGGACTGTGTGTTGCTGGGCGGAGTCCAGCCTAATCCCCGCAGTGGCCTCGTCTATGAAGGCATCGAGATCTGCCGCAGAGAGGGGGTTGATTTTGTTCTAGCCATTGGTGGGGGCAGCACCATTGATTCGGCCAAAGCAATTGCTGCTGGAGTGCCCCATATGGGAGACTTTTGGGAGTTTTTCTCAGGGAAAGCCGTTATCGGGAAGGCTATTCCTGTTGGCGTTGTACTCACCCTTGCCGCTGCGGGCAGCGAGGGATCAGGCGTATCGGTCATCACACGTGAACAGGACAGCCTCAAGAGGGCCACCTACTCTGATTTGATTAAGCCCGTTTTTGCCATCATGAACCCGGCGCTCACCTGTACCCTGCCCCCGTACCAGACTGCGTGTGGGGCCATGGACATTATGGCTCATGTGATGGAACGCTATTTTACCAATACCCCCGATGTGGAACTCACCGACCGTCTGTGCGAAGCAGTTCTGACCACCATCATCGAACAGGTTCCAAGAGTTCTGTCTCATCCCGATGACTACAACGCCCGGGCCAATATTATGTGGGCTGGTATGCTGGCTCACAACGACATCTGTGGCGCAGGAAGAGATCAGGACTGGGCCAGCCATAAGATTGAGCACGAACTATCTGCCCTGTATGATGTAGCCCACGGTGCCGGTCTGGCCGTGATCTTTCCGGCCTGGATGAAGTACGTGCTCGAGCACAATCCCATGCGCTTTGCCCGATTTGCCGTAAAGGTGTGGGGTTGTGACATGGACTATATGAACCCTCTGCGCACTGCCAGGGAAGGCATCTCACGACTGGAAGCATTCATCACTTCCATCGGGTTACCCCTGAATTTTGCCGGTATCGGAGCACGCGAAGCCGACATTGAATACATGGTACGTACTTCTGGAGTGAATGAGAACTTCAAACTGGGAAGTTATGTGTCTCTGGGTGCAGCCGATGTCGCTGCCATATACCGGTTGGCGCTTTAGTCAGCTGCCCGGTTCTCAGCAGGGCGTAGTTTTGCCCGGATTTTGCCCATTAGTTCGGCCTTGTTGAAAGGCTTGCTCACAAAATCGTCACATCCCGCAGTGAAGGCCTTATGCCGGTCCGAGTCGTGGGAATAAGCCGTCAAAGCGATCACCGGCAGGAAAGGCCGGAACGCCTTGATTTTCCGGGTTGCTTCGTAACCGTCCATAACAGGCATCTTCAAATCCATCAGCACTAAGTCTATATCCGGGGTCTCCCGAACTTTGTCCACAGCCTCCTGCCCGTTCACGACCCGAATGATCCGGCAATGGAACGGAGTGAGTATCTCTCGCAGCAGCATGAAATTAAACTCCTCATCTTCGGCCACCAGGAGCATCGGAGCCTCTCCTGAAAACTCGGGGCCAACGGGCTCAGTAAGTGACGAAACCTTGAAGGCCTTCGACACTCCAGGTATCTGATAGGGAATGGTGAAACGGAACACAGAACCTTTTCCATACTCAGACTGAACCCACATCCTTCCTCCCATTAGTTCAATGTAAGCCTGACAAATGGACAAGCCCAGCCCAGAACCGCCAAACTGCCGGCTCAGCGTGCTTTCCACCTGGCGGAATCGTTTGAATATTTCGCCCTGCATTTCCTCGGGAATTCCGATTCCGGTGTCTTCTACATAAAATTCGAGAACACCATCCTTGAGTTCATATCCAAAATGGATGTACCCTTGCTTGGTGAACTTAAAGGCGTTCACCAGCAGATTGGACAGCACCTGGGTGAATTTGATCTCATCGGACTGAAGCATTGCCCGGTCATCGGGCAAGGTTGGAAGGAACTTAAGGTCCAACCCCTTGGAAGACGCCTGAGTGGAGAACTGTTCCAGCAAAAGACGGCATAGTTCATTGATGCGGATCTGGCTCTCATGTATTTTTTCCTGTCCGGCCTCAATGGTCGCGATGCGGACAATATCATCAATAATGGAAAGGAGCTGATTGCTGCTTTGAATGACAATCTGTGCATAATGCGCTCTTTTGTCTTCAGAAAGAGCCGGATCCGTCAGAAAACTGGAGAAACCCACAATGGCATTCATAGGGGTGCGTATCTCATGTGATATATTGTGCAGGAAAGCCGTTTTGAGGTGATCCCCTTCCTCAGCTTTCTCCTTGGCCGAGAGCAGATCGGCCGCCAGTTGTTTCTGCAGAGTAATGTCGCGCGACACCCCGAAGGTGCCAATCACCTTTCCATCTACATCAATCAAGGGAAACTTAGAGGAAGAAGCCCAGGATACCGAGCCATCTTCCCAGGTTTCCTTTTCTTCAATTCCAATCATCGGCAAGCCTGTCTCAATAATCTTTTGTTCGTCCTCGTATGCCTTTCGCGCATGTTCCTCAGAGAAAAAATCAAAATCCGATTTTCCAATGGCATCTTTGGAGACCGATAGACCGAACAACTGGGCATGGGCCCGGTTCACACGGGTAAAACGGCTGTTGAGGTCCTTGAAGTAAATACGGTCGGGTGTGTTGTTTAGGAACGAATTCAACATATACTGCTCATTCAGCAGAGCTTCCTCCACCCGTTTCTGAGAGGAAATATCAAAGAGCATGCCCTGGGAACCAATCACACTCCCCGTTGTGTCAAAGATGGGGGTTTTGACCACCTGGAAGATTTCCACCGAGCCGTCCGGAAGGGTATAAACCTCCTCCACCCGGATGGGTCTCCCATGTTCCAGAATCCACTGATGATGGTCTGTTCCTTCACGGGCCATGGTTCTTTGACGGGGCTTGTATTTAGTACTGGATATCGCCTTGTGGGATTCATATTCTGCCAGTTCAAAAGGAGTACGGCCAAGAATCTCCTGTTCACTCAAGCCCTTGAGATCACAAAAAAGCTGATTCACATAGTCATACCTTCCATCGCGCGTTTTACGAAAGACCGCAGCCGGCATGTTCTCCACCAACGAAGAGTACAATAACTTGGTTTCTTTCAGGGCCTTCTTATTGAGCCAATTCTCCCCGCGAGAGTACATAAACAACCCAAGGAGCATGGTTCCTGGGGCATAAATCAGCATCAGGGGCAGAGCAATATGAGACACCACAGGCAGAAATTTGTCTGTGGGTAAGAATACGGTACATCCCAACATGGCTAAGTGTACACACACACCGAGGGCAAGCAACTCCCGCCAGTGATTACGCCGGGTCCATCCGGGGCGCAGGTAGCGCCAGGCAAGGCCGATGAATCCCGAGGACACAATCACAGCCACCCCCATCCATGTACCGGGGCCGCCCAGATAGATTCTGTAGGCAACGTCAATGACCATCGCCGTAAGGGTTGGAATCCATCCAAAATACAAACCAGTGATGGACAGCAACACCGACCGGGTGTCAAAAACCACACCAGGACTGAGGGTCCAGGGCATCAACATCAAAACCAGCCCGATTCCCCCGACAACCACCCCGGCAAGCACCTTGTGATACCACCTTTTCTGAGCTTCTTCCCCAGTCCAGAAAAAATCGTATAACATGCTGAACGAGAGCAGAACTGCAGTGTTCTGCACCAGGGACAACGTGATTGAGGCCAGTTCCATAGTTAGTACAATATTAACAAAAATGCCATCAATAACAAGGGTTTTCAGCCCCAAATATGCATCAGTTCAAAGTTTCACTCCAAAACTCATCACCCACCTTCGTAGTCTTGTCAATCAACACCTTACCCGAGTAAGTCACTTTCAGAGGCCTGCCCAGCCTGGACCGAATCCTGGCACGGCGCAGTTGCCCGTTTTCCCAGTCGATATCCACTTCAAATCCGCCCCGGGCCATCAGTCCTTTGACGGACCCCCGCGACCACGCCTGAGGTAACGCTGGCAGGAGTTGGATCTCCCCGGCATGGCTTTGCAGCAACATTTCTGCAATCCCGGCAGTGCCACCAAAATTTCCATCAATCTGAAAGGGCGGATGGGTGTCAAAGAGATTCTTCAGCGTGGATTTCCTCAACAGTTCCAGAACATGCTGATAGGCTTGCTCCCCATCCTGAAGCCTGGCGTAGAAATTGATAATCCAGGCCCGGCTCCAACCCGTATGCCCGCCCCCGTTAGCCAGCCTGAATGCTATGGTTTTTCGTGCCGCCTCCACAAAGTCAGGGTTCTTTTGTACGGTAATCTGTGTTCCCGGATGCAAGCCAAACAAATGAGAGATATGCCGATGTCCGGGTTCGGATTCCGTAAACTCCAGAGGCCACTCCATCAGGCGGCCGTCTGAGCCGATCCGCACCGGCGCAAGATGGCTCAGGGTGCGCTCCATCTCGTTGCGCAAGGCTACATCCACTTTCAGGATTCTTGATGCCTCCATGGTATTCTGGAGCAACTCCCGGATGATCATGTGGTCCATCGTGGGCCCCATCACCATACTGGCGGAAAGCTCGCTGCCGGGGATCTGAAAACGGTTTTCCGGAGATATGGACGGCCCGGACACCAGAAATCCCGTAGAAGGGTCTTCGGTGAGCCAGTCCATGCAAAACAGAGAAGCTTCCCGCATCACAGGGTAGATCTTGTCTCTTAAATAGTCCACGTCACCCCCGAAGACATAGTGGTCCCAGAGATTCTGGCAACACCAGGCAATCCCCATAGGCCACATCCCATAGTTGATGGCACCCAGGGGTTCTGTCGCATGCCAGACATCGGTCGTATAATGAGCAACAGCGCCCCTCATCCCGTAAACTTCGCTGGCCGTGCGGCGGGCATTAGGCAACATGGCATTAAGAAAATCAATCAGAGGCTCCTGGAGTTCTCCCAATTGGGTGACCTCAGAGGGCCAGTAGTTCATCTGGATGTTCACATTGATGTGGTAGTCGGCGCTCCACGGAGGACGTAGTCCATCGGCCCAAAGTCCCTGCAAGTTGGCGGGCAAACCTCCGGGCCGGGAACTGCTGATGAGCAGATACCGGCCAAACTGAAAATAGAGCTCCACCAGGTCCGGGTCATCGTATCCCTGCCGCATGGCAGCAATCCGGGTATCGGTTGGGAAATAGGCTCCTTTGCCCTCACCCAGATCCAGAGACACTCTCTTGAAATACGACTGATAATCAGCAATATGATATCTGCGCAGCGATTCAAAAGGCTTGCGCGTTGCCTGCGCCAAGGCACGGGAAGTTTCGGTGTTTGGATCGCCCCCGCGGTAATCTGTGGCAGCACTCAGCAGCAACGTAACCGCATTGGCCCGGCGTACCACCAAACTGTCTCCGGCTCCGGCCACAGAACCGCCCTCCGCAAGGACTTCAAGGCGTGCGACCAGCTTCACGCCCACTCCGCCCCCAACGTGTTCTGACAGGGTCATCACGGTCCCTTCCGTGCTAATCTGAGCAGCATTTCCCGGGCGGCTCAGACAGGCTGTGAAGGTAATGGACCCCGGTGCGTCTGCCGTTAGCCGGACAACAATGACCTGATCGGGAGCACTGGAAAACACTTCCCTGCGATACCTCACTCTGTCAGCAGTAAAAGATACGCTGGCAACAGCGGAATCAATATCCAGCTCGCGCCGGTAGTCACGGATATCTTTCCAGGGGCCAAAGTTCAGGTGGAGATCGCCCAGCGTCTGATAGGAAGCCGAAGCATTCCGTGGACGGCTGCCCAAGAGTCCAGTGGCGGCAAGAGATTCGGCTTCCTGATACTTTCCGGAGAACAAGAGTTGCCGAATCTGAGGCAAGTTCTTCAAAGCAGCCGGATTGGCATCCCAACGGGGCTGGCCGGTCCAGACACTCTCCTCATTGAGTTGCAGACGTTCACGAACAGGATCGCCAAACACCATGGCTCCCAGCCTGCCGTTGCCTACCGGCAAGGCCTCATCCCATTGCTGCGCCGGAGCCTGAAACCATATCCGGTAGTTTGAGGGCCATGTGCGCGACTCCTGTGCCCGGAGTAGATAAGGGGACAGAAGGAGAAACAACAGCAGCACACGAAGCCACATATTACACCGGATTATTGGGCGGGACCAACCCCCTCGGAGGTCATGATGACCCGTTTCATGGTACCGTCCGGATTGTAATACAAATAATCAATACACACCGAACGGCGGTAACTCCCCCCCTTAGTAGGGATGGAACCGTTATGATAAATAAAATAGGTCTTTCCTTTGAAATCAATGATGGCCTGATGATTGGTGTTGGAATTGCCTGCCACTTCATTCAGAATACCTTTGAATTCATAGGGTCCCTGAATGTGCCGACTCATGGCATAGGCCGTTTTCTCGGGAAATTGGTACGCATAGGACAGATAGTACCACCCGTTGCGCTTATGCAGCCAGGGGGCTTCCGTGAAATGGGGAAGGTCTATCGTACGAATGGGGCCATCAAGTTCTATCATGTTGTCCTTGAGTGGAGCATAATAGCAAGCAGTATTGCCCCAGAAAAGCCATGCGCGGCCATCATCGTCCACCAACACGGTAGGGTCGATGTCGTCCCAGGTGATGTTGGTTTTATCGGTCGTCATATCATTGGTTATAAGTGCCTTATCACTCGCAGGCACAAACGGTCCGACAGGACTGTCGGCCACCGCCACCCCAATTGCCTTTCCGTTGATATCCTTATGGGTTGCGGTTACATACCAGTAAAACTTACCGCGGTGCTCCACAACCTGCGACGCCCATGCATCCCCGCTGGCCCAGGGAAAGGTGGTGGCTGCCAAAGTGCCCTCCTCCTTCCATTGCACCATATCATCCGAGGAATAAATCAGCCACTCGGGCATTTCGTAACGCTCACGCGTGGACACATCGTGCCCGCAATACAGATACACCTTGCCATTATGGACCAGAGCGGCTGGATCGGCCGTGTATTTGTCCGTGATGATAGGATTGACAGCTCCCAAAGCCCCAGCCATGGCGAGCAGGCATGTACACAATAAAAATCGACGAATCATATGGATTGGTTAAATTACTGATTTACAACCGGGGGTAAATATCCGTTGAGCGGGGTGCGACGCAGGGCTCTTAAACCCTCAATCATCGTACGGGCATTCAGCTCCGCTCCGTCCTTGTTGGTGTGGGTGTGGTCCTGAGTAAAGAAGGTGTTTACCTTTTCGGCACCCAGAGCTTCGTATTTGGTAGCTACCAGATCATTCAGATCCACATAGGGGACTCTTTCAGACTGCGCCACCTCACTGAGCCATTTGCCGTATGTGTCCGACACACGGCGGGATTTTCCGTCCACAACTTCCCTCCAGGGAACCTGGGAGAAGAGAATGGGCTGTACGCCCTTTGCCTTGGCTTCCTGCACATATTTGCGCATATACCATCCAAAAGTATGAACCGTTTCCACGGAGCCACCATCCTTGGTGACCTGTCGGGTTTCTTCACCCGTTCCGGGGAGGGAGCCCCGGGCTTTGGCATCATCCACAGGGCTCCCGTCATTGTGACCGAATCCCATCAGGATGATGTCCCCCTGTTGGGCTTCATCCAGCAGTTGTTGCCACAAGCCTTCATTTAAAAAAGTACGGCTGCTTCTACCTCCGCGAGCCTTATTGAGCACCACAAGGCGGGAAGTGTCAAACATAACGGTGATGGGTTTGCCCCATCCCATCTGTCGGTCTCCGGTGCCATCAGCCACCGTAGAATCCCCCATAAGGAAAAGCTTCTTCTTGATGGGAAAGGATCCGGAGGGTTTATCCAGCAAGAAGGGTATCAAAGTGCAGCCGGGAATACTCCGGATTCCTTCAGCGACGGCAAGTGCGTTCAGCATGGCTCCAGCAGCCAGAGTGTGGGTGTGGTCGGAGGCGTGGTAATACTTTCCGGTTACCACCGATTTTCCTTCGGCTTCGAGCTTCTCCCGGGACCTGACGTTGAGGTCAATGAAGCCTGCCTTCTCCTGTTCTGCGACTTGTTTTGCAAATTGGGCGTATTCTCCCTCGGGCTTCATCTTGTGTTCCTCTACCCAGTCGTTGCGGGGAATCAGAGAACACAGCACCGGTGTAGCACCCTTGGCGCGGGCTTCCCGGATATACTGACGCAGATACCATCCATAGGTGTGCACTACTTCCTTCTGTTTGGTGAGCATATTGTCAATCTCCTGAGTTTCTTCGCCCACGCCCCTGAGGGTTCCTCTGGCACGGCTGGCATCATTGACGGCACCTCCATCGTTATGCCCAAATTGTATCAGCAAGAAATCTCCAGGTTTGAGATTGTCCAGAACGCTCTTCCAAAGCGTGGGATTGGTATAGAAGGTGCGGCTGCTGGTCCCGCCAAGGGCACGGTTTTCTACCTGAATCTTGTCCTGGTCAAAAAACAATTTTAAGGCAGTTCCCCACCCCCATTGTCCGTTTGAACCATCATCCTGGCCGTTGCGGACAGTAGAGTCACCGATGAGATACACGGTGGGCTTTGACTGAGCAAACACATGGGCGCCAGCGAAGATGCCGGCACATAGAAAAAGGGCAAACAGATATTTCATTTTGGTGGTTGTTTTGTTAGAATGATGTTTCTCAGCAGCAAAATAACAAAAAGTTACCCGGTTTTCCGAACCACCGGAAGAATTTATCCGGATGCCGGGAGCGTCACGGTAACGGACGTGCCTTTTCCCAACGCACTGCACACCTCAAGGTGACCATGATTTCGCTGCATCATACTGTGACACAGATGCAGGCCGATACCTGTGCCCTTTTCTTCAGAGGTCCCGGGAGTGGAGGACACCGGAGTCTTGCTGCGCACCTTGTTCAAGGTCTCCTCGGTCATCCCCATCCCATGATCCCTTACGAACACCCGGGTCCATCCTTCATCCATCACGGCCTGAATAGAGATAACACCGTCCGGATAACTGAACTTTATGGCATTGGACAACAGGTTTCGAAAAACAATCTCCACTGATGGTGCGTCAAAGCAGGCGGTGATTTCCCCGGGACAGTCCACAGAAATACGTACATCCTTGTGAGAGGACAAATACTCAAGCGACAACACAGCCCTGTGCAAACAAGGACACAGAGGCTGCACCAGGGTTTCAAGAGGATAGTCACTTCTTTGCGCATTGGACCATTCGAGCAGATGCTCCAGCATGGCGTGGACCTCTGTGGATGCCTGACGTAATGCCGGAAACATCTGAGGATCTTGGCGCAATTCAGGGTGTTCATCCAGAAGGCCGAGCATAGATGCCATGTGGGATACTGGACCGCGAAGGTCATGTGCAATCACTTTGAAGAGGGTATCCTTCATATCATTGGACCTACGCAGTTCCTCGTTGACCTGCATAATCCGGGTCTCCTGTGCCTTTTGATCGGACACATCGTGAAACACATAAACCTTGCCCGCAATGGTACCCGAAGCTGTCTCAAAATTCTGAACAACAACCTCATAAATAGAGTCATCCAGCTCGACAAACTGTTTTTCTCCCGGCTGTAGTTCATGCAACACGGGCATCCAATGGAACAAGGAACACGATCCCCTGGTGAGTTCATCACTTTGGGCCTCACCAAGAATATGGGTACCGGGAGCATTGATTTCTAGCACATATCCACGGGTGTCGGTAACAATCACCCCGTCACGGATGTGCCCCATCACCACAGGCCGGGACATCGGAACCAACCGCAGAAAACCCAGCCTGAATATGGCCACATACAGAAGTATGGCACACAACACGCTGGCCGAAGAGGTAAAATCGAACCCCGACAGGCTGTCGCGCACAAATATGTACACAATAAGGATGGCCAGAAACAGAGCCAGACAAAGGGTGAGCAGGATGAGTTGCGCCCGGAATCTTACCGGGAGAACGCTAAACCCTCTTATAAGAAAAAGAAGTCCCGAGAGCAATAGTGCAAAAGCATACACGAACTCCACCCAGCCCCAGACGCCCATATCGTAGCGGGTGATCCACCCGTAAGGAGTATGGACCAAAGACACATGCTCCCACACCAGATAAGTCGTTGGAGGATACCAGAGCAGAATACAGGAAACAAGAGGCAACAAGAACAGTAGCATGGTCTGGCCCATCCCCAGTCGCAGGTGGGCATGGGTGTACTGAAAAATCAACATCGCCAGCAGAACGGGGACACTCAGTATGGCGGGATAGGATGCCTGAGCCCAGACCAGTCTGTCCGGGAGCACCGGGGGACTCAGGGTCTCCATAAGCACACACAGGTTCCACCAGCAAAAGGCCATGAACAGCCACCCCACCGTACGATAGTAGGGAGTTTGAGGATGGAGAAACGAGTAAATGCCAAGAACCCCGGAGGCTCCTGAAGCCAACAGGCTGATCAGGATAAACACCTGAAACCAAACCATACTGTCAAATAATTAAGGACAGAGCCTTGTCTAAGCGTAAGGATGCTCTGCTACAGCGATTTTTTGTTTTGTTAGTTTGTGGATGCCACGCATATAAGCAATTTCGTCTGCGGAACAAAAAGAGAAAGCCGCCCCGGTCATGCCGGCCCGACCGGTTCTCCCGATACGATGCACATAGGTTTCTGCCTGCTCGGGAATCTCAAAATTAATGACGTGGCTCAAACTGTCCACATCAATCCCGCGGGAAGCGATGTCGGTAGCCACCAGCACCCGAATGGTCTTGGACTTGAACGCATTCAGGGCTTTTTCGCGGGCACTCTGGGTTTTGTCTCCGTGTATGGCCGCTGCATTAAAACCGCATTTCTTCAGGTCTTCGACCACTCTGTCTGCTCCGTGCTTGGTGCGGGTAAACACCAGGGCGTGCTCAATGTCTTCGGTACGAAGCAGGTGCTTGAGCAGGGACCGTTTGTTTTCCTTGCGAACATAGTAGATGGATTGGGACACCAGAGCAGGCGTTTCCACCTCAGGCTCCACATTCAAATGCACAGGATTGATTAGCATGGAACGGGACAGCTCCCGAATCTCCGACGAAATGGTTGCTGAGAAAAACAGCGTTTGCCTCTGTTTGGGAAGCATGGCAATGATTTTCCTGATGTCGTTGATAAAACCCATATCGAGCATTCTGTCAGCTTCGTCCAGCACAAAATGCTCGATGGCATCATAATGCATCAATCCCTGCTGGGTAAGGTCAAGCAGTCGGCCCGGAGTGGCCACCACAATGTCCACACCCGATTTAAGGGCTTTTTCCTGATTTTTCTGGGAAACGCCCCCGAAAATGACGGTGTGCCTGATGCCCAGATGTACCCCGTACTGGGTAAAGTTCTCGCTAATCTGAAGGGCCAGCTCCCGGGTAGGGGCCAAAACCAAAGCGCGCGTGCGGGGACGGGAACCGTTGTTTTTTTTGGCAGCAAGGTGTTGCAGGATGGGCAGGGCAAAGGCAGCAGTCTTTCCGGTGCCGGTTTGTGCACAACCCATAATGTCCCGGCCCTCAAGAGCAGGCAGTATGGCTTGTTGCTGGATGGGGGTTGGTTCGGTGTAGCCCATGGTACGGACAGCGTCCAGAATGGGTTGAATCAATGATAATTCCTCAAAGGTCATATAAAATAATTAAGCGAAAAAGTAACATTCGCTGAAGTGTAATTGGGAGGAAGTTACAGGCCAGACAAAAAATACGTTCTCAGTAAAAGATGCCGCGAAGATATATATAATTGTTGAATAATTTCCAAACTATCCGTATCTTTGAGGAAATAAGGCATATTAACCAACCCAATATCACTATGAACAGCAATGTTTTAAAATTACTCAACGAACAGATTGACAAGGAAGGATATTCCTCCTACCTCTACCTAAGCAG
>DFUR01000040.1 GCA_002380425.1 Bacteroidales bacterium UBA4181 | reverse complement strand
ATCCAATGGTATTCCCCGCTTCCGGTAAGGCTTTCCACAGCTTCCCCAAAGACCCGGCGGTGCAGGGTGGCCCCTCTCTTCCCGGAAGAACCAATCAGCCCAACGGCAAACCTGGGTTCAAAGGCCAGCGTCACCAACGCAGCTTTCCCATAGCGGGAAACTCCTTCAATCCCCACTTTGCGGGCGTCCACCTTTGGCTCCGTTTCCAGATAATCCAGGCAACGGGCGGCACCCCATGCCCATGCCCTCAGGGAGCCCCAGTCATCGGGCTTACGGGGTTGCCCCTTATTCACCAGGCCAATGATGCCCCGGGTGAGGCCGGCTCCGTTGTCTGCCTGGATGCTGCCGGGGTTGATGGCGAGGTAGCCCCATCCGGCAGTGAGTAATTGTCCTGTCGGAGAGGACGCGTTATGCCTTTCGGCGTTGGGGAAAGACGGAAATCCGAACATCATCAGCACAGGCACAGGCTTCCCGGCCTGAGCAGGGATGACCAGCACGGCTTTGATATTGACTTCAATCTGCGGGCAGGCGCTGTTGTCCACCCGGCCATTCAGGTCCCGGGCTATTACCGGGATTCCGCCCAGGACCATTTGTTCTTCGCGGCTGACGGTCCAGGTCACGGCCGGAATCTTCCCGGGGAGGCGGCCATAGACTTCACGCTCCAGCAGTTCAATGATTTCAGGGCGTCGTTGCTGAAACCACATCTGTGCCGAGGTCACCTTGGTCCCGTTGATCAGGGTGAGCACATCGGGCAGGCGGGGACAGGGGTTGGCCAAGGATTCATCATAATTGGCGTGGTTGGGGGCTTTTTCGTCTCCGCTGGGGCCGGGCCGCAGGCTGGTGATGCCCAGTTGAGCCATCATGTTCTGATGATCCTGCTGGGTGGTAAATGTGTTCAGGGCAGGAGCGGTGCCTGGGTTGGCGTTTTGTGCCGGAGCTTGTGCCGGTGGCTGTGTGCGGGCGAAGGCGAGACAGCAGAGCGCCGAAACCGATACAAAGAGGAGCAGTTTTTTCATGGAGGTGTCGTTTAGGGTTGGTTATGGGGTGGTGCGGAATAAGTTCAGGTCAACGAGTGTTCCCATGCGCTGGTGTCCCGCTTCGTTGGGGTGCAGGAAATCACCGGTGTGGATGTCCGGCAGCATTTGCCGGGGATTGCCGGGGTCGCGCATTCCCAGGTCAAGGTCAATCACGGCATCGAAGCGGCCACTGGTGCGAATCCACTGGTTTACGGTCTGCCGGGCTGCTTCCCGGTCGGGGGTGTCGTAAAAGGAGCCCCCGAAGGGCAACAGGGTGGCTCCATACACCTTGATGCCGGCAGCATGGGCTTTATTGATCATCGTTTCGTAAGCGGCAGTCAGGTCCCGGGCCACCTTTTCGGCAGCGGGCCCCGGGCCTGCCTGTCCTATATCGTTGATGCCTTCCAGGATGATGAGCCAGCGCCCTCCGGGCTGGCGGAGCACATCCCGTTCAAACCGGTCCAGAGCTGCGGGCCCCAGGCAGGAGCGCAGCACGCAGTTGCCTCCGATTCCGTGGTTGAGCACTCCGGTCATACGGGTGGATGGGTTTTGACGAAGCCTTTCCGCCAGAATGTCCGTCCATCGGTTTTGCTTGTTGGTCCCTGAGCCCCGTCCGTCGGTGATGGAATTGCCCAGCACAACCAGAGAAGACGCATGCTCAGTGGCAATAACATCTATGCCACTGAGGATATACCAGTGGTCCGTATGAATACTACCCACCGGCACGGAATCTGCCATCCGGTTCCCGGAACTCAGATAGGAGGTGGTGCGTGAGCCGGGATGTCCGGTAACATCGGGGGAGGTCTCCCCGAAAAAAAGCGTAATGGCCACATCCATTCCGGGTTTCAGCGGGAACGCCACGGGGTCTGAAATAGCTGAAGCCCCCGGTGCCATTGTGGTGGATTCTGCGCCCCCGAAGGTGACTTTTCGGGAAGTGGCGGGATCTATGGCTCCTGCTCCGGTTGAGGCGGCAATACTTACGGCCCTCAGGGTGACAGGATGGGTGCTGAATTCATTGGAGAACCGGATGCGCAGGGTGTCTCCTCCGAGGGAAACCCGCATCAACTGCCTCAGGGTGTTTTGGGATAATCCAGGTTCCGGGGGCATATTGGCCGGTTCCACAAGCTGGGGAGAGGTACTCCAGGTCCCCACCCAGTGTCTGGGAGCAGCCAAGACCTGAAAACTCCAGGCAAGCAACAGCAAACAGCCCAACAGGGCGGGAGCGGAACAAAAATGGGCCGGAAGAGCCCGTAAATATTGGTGTTTCATAGTGTCCACAGTCAGTAATGATTTCCTCCTTGCGGTAGTGCCAAAAGTAGTGATAAATAGGTACATTTGGCTCTTCAACCCAACCTCGATGAAAGTTTTTTACGCTACCCTGGGGCTGATGGCCCTCTTGCTCATGCTGAATCCGGAGCGTTTGAAAGCCGCTGCGGAATCCCCCGATCGTCCGCTTGGTGAACTGATGTCGGTCCGCCCTTCCCGGGGGGCTTTCCCTCTGATTGTGCGCGGAACTCCCGCGTTGCTGTTGTATTCCTCACAGGATTATCCCGGTGTTGCCCGGGCTATGCAGTCCTTTCGGGGGGATCTCGCCCGGGTGAGCGGATCGGAGCCCCGATGGACAGTGGACCAGATTCCTGGGGGTGGGATTTCAGAGGGCGGGATTCCTGAAGACCGGATTCCTAAGGGTGGGATTTCGGCAAGTCCTGTCCCTGCGGGCCGGAGTGTGGTGATTGCGGGTACACTGGGGCGCAGCCCGCTTCTGGATGATTTGGCCCTCAGGGGAAAGGCTGACTTTAGCGTTCTCAAAGGGAAATGGGAACAGTTCCTGATTCAGGTAGTGGACCGGCCGTATGAGGGGGTGGACCAAGCCCTGGTAATTGCGGGGAGCGACAAACGGGGTACCATCTTTGGAATCTACGAATTGTCTGCGCAGATGGGGGTTTCTCCCTGGTACTGGTGGGCCGATGTACCCGTTGAGCCACAGCGCGACCTTTATGTGTCGGCCCGGGGCTATACCCTTGGAGAGCCTGCCGTGAAGTACCGGGGCATTTTTCTCAATGACGAAGAACCTGCTCTGGGAAGGTGGGCCGTGGAAACCTTCGGAGGGTTCAACAGCCGGTTCTATGAAAAGTTGTTTGAGTTGTTGTTGCGCATGAAATCGAACTTCATGTGGCCGGCCATGTGGTGGGCCAGCTTCAACAGCGATGACCCCGCCAACACCCGTCTGGCTGATGAGATGGGCATTGTGATGGGCACTTCCCATCATGAACCCTTGAACCGGGCCCATGCAGAATGGAAACCCTGGGGTGGCCGTGAATGGGATTATGCCCGGAATCCTGAACAATTGAGGGCATTCTGGACCGAGGGCATCCAGCGTACCCGGGATGTGGAAACCGTCATCACTTTGGCGATGCGTGGGGACGGGGATGAGGCCATGAGCCCCCAGACCAACGTGGCTCTTTTGCAGCAGATTGTTGCCGACCAGCGGGAGATTATTGCCAAGGTCACCGGCAAGCCCGTAACTTCCTTTCCCCAGGTATGGTCGCTGTACAAGGAAGTTCAGGATTATTATGACCAGGGGATGCGGGTTCCGGACGATGTGACCTTGTTGTTGTGCGATGACAACTGGGGCAATATACGGAAGCTTCCGGCTCCAGGGGAACCGCCCAGGGGCGGCGGCTATGGCATATACTACCATTTTGACTACGTGGGTGGCCCCCGCAACTACAAGTGGCTGAATACCTCCCCCATTCAGAGAACCTGGGAGCAGATGAATCTGGCCTACCGGCATGGGGTGGACCGGCTTTGGGTAGTGAATGTGGGGGACCTCAAGCCTATGGAGTTTCCCATCGAATTCTTTCTGGACTTTGCCTGGGCGCCCGACCACTGGACTGCTGACAAGCTCCCGGAATACACCGTTCAATGGGCTTTCCGGCAGTTCGGACAGCGCCACGCGCAGGAAATTGCTGACTTGCTGGATGGTTATACCCGCATTAATTCAAGACGGAAGCCGGAGCTGCTGGAGCCTGCTACCTACAGCCTGACACATTATCGGGAGGCCGAACGGGTAGTGGAGGAATATCGGGCACTGGAGGCGCGTGCGCGGACCCTGGCCGGGCAGATTCCGGAGCGTTATCGGGATGCGTTCTATCAGCTTGTATGGCACCCTGTGGCAGCATGTGCCAACCTGAATGAACTCTATGTGACCGTCGGCAAGAACCGCCTCTATGCTGCTCAGGGACGGGCCTCTGCCAACGACCTCGCCCGCCAGGCGGAAGCTCTTTTCCGGAAAGATGCTGAGATGTCGGAGTACTACAACAAGACTCTTGCGGGAGGCAAGTGGAATCATATGATGGACCAGACCCATATTGGCTACACCTACTGGCAGCAGCCGGACAAGAATTCCATGCCCCGCGTGAACACGGTGGAGCCCCTTCCTGGGTCTGAGATGGGCGTTTCGGTGGAGGGGGCTTCCGGGTGGTGGCCGGGCAATTCCGGCGCATCTGTGCAGGCGGTACTTCCGGAGTTTGACCAACTCAACGGCCAGCGTTACTATGTGGATATTTTCAATCGGGGTGCTGTTCCTTTTGAGGTCACCGTGCAGCCGGCATCCTCCTTGGTGCAGGTTTCCGTCAGTAAGGCTATGGTGGATAAGGACCTCCGGGTGTGGGTGGAGGTAAGCGGACGCTCCTGGCCGGATTCTCTCACCCGGGTTCCGGTAACCATCCGGGGTGCCGGTGCCACTGTGGTGGTGACGGCAGTGCTTCAGCCGTGGCAGCCCTCCGGGAAGGGTCGTGGTGTCTTTGTGGAGAACAACGCATGTGTGGCGATTGAGGCAGAACACTTCAATCGGGTGACTTCGCTTGGGGCAGCTACCTGGCAGCTGGTTCCCGGATTGGGGAGAACCCTCTCGGCCATGATGCCGGTTCCGGTGAATACCCTCCGTGTCCCCCTCTCGGACCGTTCTCCCTGTTTGGAGTATGACTTTGTGGTGCGTGAGGCGGGAACCGTAACGGTCTCTGCCCTTGTGTCGCCTACTCTGAATATCTACAATGGGGAGGGGTTGAAGTTTGCAGTCTCAGTGGACGGGCAAACGCCCCAAATTACGGGCATTCCCGCCAAACCCACCAATCAGCAGTGGGAAGAATGGGTGCGGAGAAACATCGTAGAGGTGCAGACCCGACACACCTTAAGCCATGTCGGGGTACACACCCTCAAGATATGGATGATGGATCCAGGCATTGTGTTGCAGCGTCTGCACATAGACAGGGGTGGGCTAAAGCCATCTTACCTGGGCCCTCCGGAAAGCAAGCGACTGTGAATACCCAAGACGCTGGTCTGAAAAATCCCATCTGGCGGAAGCGGTAATCTTCCGGATGGCTGTGTTTGCAGCCCCCGGAGCGCAGGCGATTATGGCTGTGCCTTATTTGAGGTATTTGGCCGCAATGCCATCGTACACCCGTATCAGATCGTTCGGTTTGCCTTCGCGGTCGAAGATTTGTTCCCAGGTATTGAGTGGCTCCCAGATGAAACTGCCCCTGCCCCGGTTGTTGGGAAGATTGAAGACGATGTCGTGTACTTCCTGTTTCTTATGGGAGTATTCCACCAGATTGATGTCTTTTTGGTAGCGTTCTGCCAGCAGACGCATATTCTGGTCCAGGTCCTGGAGCGTTCCGTGCCAGCGAGGATAGTAGGAAAGTCCGATAATGTCACATTCCACCCCACGGGCAAACATATTGTCCAGCCAGAATATCGACTCTTTCTGCTGTCCCCCAAGGGCCACATGAACCATAATCAAGATGGAAGGGTCTGCTTCACGGACCCCCTGAATTCCTGCCCGGATCAGGCCGGCGAGTTGGTCGGGATTGCCAATGTGCCCGTCAGGCCACACCATTCCGTGGTTGATTTCATTGCCAACCTGAACCATGTCGGGGGCAGCACCCAGTGCCTTGAGGTCCCGGATGACATCCCGGGTGTATTCCCTGTGCGCCGTTTCGAGGGCAGGACCGGAGAGGTCCTTCCAGGCCGATGGCTTGTTTTGCTGTTGCGGGTCGGCCCAGTAATCACTGTAATGGAAATCCAGCAGGAAATACATGCCCGCCTTTTTGATCCGGGCGGCCATCAGCTTGGTTTGCTCCAGCCCGCAGAAACCTTGTCGAGAATAGCCTCCCTGTGCCGCAGGATTGTGAAACAATCTGAGCCTTATGGCGTTGAACCCGTGGCTCTTCAGAATCTCTAATGCATCCTTCTCTACCCCGTTTTCCGAGAATTTAATCCCCCGGCTTTCCATCTGCGGCAGGTTGGATATGTCGGCACCCAGCATTTTGGGGATAACTCTGGCGGCAGCCTGTCTGGCCGGCCGGGCCGGAGTCAGCAGCGGAAAGGGTTTGATAGAATGAATCTCAGACGAGGCAGACCGTAGCCCGGCGGAACGGACCTCAATCTTGATTCTGTCGGCAGAGTCGGATATCAGGGTAAACCGGCTGACTCCGTTGACCAGAGCGGTTTCCCAGGTAGAGGCATCCCCCTTTCGGAGTTCAGTGCCCGGAATTCCAGGGGTGGGCACGATACGGCCCTTGCCCTGCACCACAATACTCAGGGGAGCATTGACCGTCCGCACTTCGTTTCCGAGCCGGTCTAGCACCGATATGACCACATCGCAGCGATCGGTGCCGTCCGCAAAAATGGTGGTGGAATAGGGCGTGAATACCAGTTCCACTCCATTGCCGGGGGTAGCAACGGGAGGCGACCCGGCGGGAGTCACTCCGGGGGCACCGACAGGTTGTGTCCAGGCGGGATGAAGCGTTAGAAGCAGTAAGGCGAGGGCAAGGCAGTGTTTCTTCATGGGTATTTGTTGTATTGGGTTGCGAAGACCAAATGTATCACAAAATGTGTTTCCCGCCTCATGGGGGAGCAGGTTTCGTGTCCGGACTATTTATTGCATTTCTTTGTTAACTTTGTCCTTTCATGAGTTGGGATGATGAGGAGCCTGCGTTTCCTTATTTGTGTGTTGTTGATTTTCCCCTGTGTTTCTCAAGCCGGGGCGCAGTCTGCGCGTACCAACCCGGTGTTGAAGGACCGGATGGACAGCCTGAGCTACAGCCTGGGCATCAACCTGGGTAAGAATCTCCAGACATCCGGCATCTCTGAGGTTGATCCCGGAATCCTTTCTTCAGCGCTGATGCAGGTCTTGAACGGCCAGAATGGGACGATGACCTCGGCTGAGGCTACCCGATTCATTGATCAGTATGTGCGCAACCTGCAGCGCGCCCGCAGTGAGGCAAACCGACGTGCCGGTCTGAAATTTCTGGAACAGAACCGCACCCGTGAGGGCGTTGTGGTGCGCCCCAGCGGGTTGCAGTACAAGGTAATCCGTCAGGGCAAGGGGCCCAGGCCCAACCTCTCAGACCAGGTCACGGTTCACTACCACGGCACCCTGGTTGACGGAACCGTTTTTGATAGTACCCTTGAACGGGGGGTGCCCATTCAGTGTTATGTGAACGATGTGATACTGGGATGGATGGAAGCGCTGCTCCAGATGAATGTCGGCTCCAAGTGGATGCTCTACATCCCTTCGGACCTTGCCTATGGATCCTCGTCCAAGGTGGGTCTGGTGGAGCCCAATTCTACCTTGATTTTTGAGATGGAGCTGCTGGATATCAATTAATTCAGTAAAAATTTCTTGCAGTTAATGATACTTCGGAGAAAATTCGCTTACTTCGCACCTTGTGTAACGAATCACAAAGATCAACCCAATTCACTTAATATCAGTCAAAATGATCAAAAATGTGCTCCTAGCCGGCCTGATGGCCGCCATCGCGTTGACCGCCTGCAGCAGGAAACCCGATTACAATGTGAAATTAAAGAATGATACCGACACCATGTCGTATTACATGGGTCTCTGGACTGGTAACAGCATGAAGACCAGTGGCCAGGGAATGGAAGAAATGAATGTGGACGCTTTTGCCCGCGGGATGAGTGAGGCCATCAAATCCGACAGCCTTCCTCTGACTCAGGAAGCGATTGCTACCTATCTGGATGGTTATTTTGTGAAAGCCCAGCAGCGTCAGGCCGAAAAGAACCTTGAAGCCGGCCGTGAGTTCCTGGAAGAAAACAAAAAGAAGGATGGCATTGTCACCCTGCCCAGCGGTTTGCAATATCAGGTGATGACCGAAGGTACCGGTGCTCAGCCCGACACCAGTTCCACGGTGACCATTCACTATATCGGTTCTACCATTGGCGGCAAGGAATTTGAGAATTCCCGTGAGATGGGTGCTCCTGCTACCTTCCCTCTTAACGGTGGGGTGATTGCCGGGTTCCAGGAAGCCATTCTGGGGATGAAAGAAGGAGCTATCTGGAAGGTGTATATTCCTTCGGAGATGGGTTATGGTGATCAGGTTCGTCCTGGCGGCCCCATTGGTCCCAACGAAGTGCTTGTTTTCGAGATTGAGTTGATTAAGGTAGAGGCTACCCCTGCGGTTGCCGAGTAAATGATATGTTTCTCTTAAAAAGGGTGCCCTCCGGGGCATCCTTTTTTTTTAGATATTTCTGCCGTGGCAAAGAATAAACTCCGCCGGTTTCGCGAGATGGCCGGGTTTCCAAATGTATTCGAGGCGCTATTTACCGATGCATACGATAAGGACCATCCCATGAAGGGGGCCTGGAACCGTCTGTTCTTTGGAAATGATGCCCCGATTGTGCTGGAATTGGGCTGTGGCAAAGGAGAGTACACCTGTGGGCTGGCCCGTAAGTTTCCCGGTAAGAACTTCATCGGGGTGGACATCAAAGGCGCCCGGATGTGGGTGGGTGCCCGTGATGCCCTGCAACATTCCTTGCGCAATGTGGCTTTTCTGCGCACCCGGATTGAATGGATTGCTTCCAGTTTCGCTCCGGGGGAGGTTTCGGAGCTATGGATTACGTTCCCTGATCCTCAGCCACGTTCCCCCCGCATCAGCAAACGACTTACTTCCGCACGTTTCCTGCAACAGTACCGGAGCCTACTCTGTCCACAGGGTTTGGTTCATTTAAAGACGGACAGCACCCTTCTGTTCGAATATACCCGAGAACTTCTGGAATACAATGGTCTGGAAATTCTTGAGGAAACGAGCGACCTGTACGCTCAGGACCGGGAGGATGAGATTCTGAGCATCCGTACCCATTACGAAACCCTGTTCATGGGACGGGGAGAAACCATCAAATACCTCCGGTTCCGAATCGAACGGGAAGGAGTCATAGAAGAATTGCCCAAGACGGACGAAGAACCCTCTGAGTGAGGATTGGCCCGGGAGCTATGCCCGGTTTTTGGAGCCTCTTGTTTGCTTATTCCCGGTAATTGTCGTGCGCGGCATCCAGAATCCAGGCTCCCTCACACAGGGGCAGTTTCTTGGTTTGCTCCTGAGCTTTTTGGGCTGTAGCCAAATCAGTGAATCCTCCGGTAACCACGCGGTAATGCGATTCCCCGTAGGTAATCAGGCTGGCACGGACTCCCTTGGCATTCAGTTCCCTGATGAACGATTTTGACCTGCGCTGGGTCTCAAAGCTGGCAATGACAACATAGAACTTAACCGAGGGGTCGGGCCGAAGCACCGGAATCTCCGAAGCCGGGGCTGAAGGAGCCAGGGCTGCAACTCCGCCGGTCGAACCCGGAGAGGCAGTTGAGAGTGTGGCAGTGCCCGGTGCCGCTTGGGTTCCCTGTGGCATCGGGATGGAGGAGGACGGGGCAACTTCCATAGAGTCGGTCAACAGCGTATCGGCCAACTCAATAGAGTCAGTGGCACCATCCTTCGCAGGAAGGTCCTTATTGCCGGTGAGTTCCCTGATAAGCAAAACGATGCCCCAGACAATCAGGGCCAGGATAAGCACCCAGAGGAGCCAGATATACCACCTCCGAGAGGATGTCTCTTCCATTTCATCTGTTTCTTCCGGTTCATCCGGATGGTCTTGCGAAGCAGCAAGACGGACGGGCGATTCTTGTTCTTTTTTCATGGCTTCTTGGTTGGCAGGTGTTTCAGAATCATGGGTATCCGGGAGGATTTCGATGTCATCAATCCCGTAAAAATCATAGGCAAACAGAGCATCTGCAGCCGGTGTGAATTGCCAGCCGGACTCTGTCTGGAAAGAGATGTGACCGATGCCCTGAAAATCGGTCCCTTCGCTCCATCCACCCCCGCCTTTGACATCAGCGATAAAGGCTTCGATGTCCTTGGCTGCTCTGGAAGCGGGAATCCCGTTCTGTTCCGCCAGGTAGTTGCGCAGCATCTTGTCGTCCTGAGTATCCGATGGGTCAAACAGATATTCTTCGGAGGGTGCGGTGATGCGTTCTTCGCTGATCTCAGCGGGGCGGGTACGGTGCTCCAGAGCTCCGACTCCGGGGATCACTACTCTGTTATGCAGTGCGATTAGTTGGACGACGGCTTCAGTAATGTTCACGGCAATGGGGTGTATGGCATCAAAGGTATAAAAAAATTGAATATGCTCCCTGCGCTCTGGTTTTGTCCCCCTGCGTCCGATAATTTTGGAAAATTAAGTAGCTTTGCCGCTGAAGGACTCATCTCTTAATTGGAATCATCATGGGAAAAGGCAGGGTACTGGTCACCGGGGGCACCGGGTATATAGGTTCACACACCGCGGTTGAGCTGATGGCACAAGGGTACGAAGTGTTGGTTGTGGACAACCTCTCCAATTCATTCTTAGAAACATTGGACGGCATCGAACAGATAGCCGGCAAACGTCCTGTTTTTGAAGCTTTTGACCTGTGCGACCGGGAACGGTTTGAGGCTTTCCTCAAGGTTCATACGAATATCAACGCCATCATTCACTTTGCCGCCTATAAGGCTGTCGGAGAGTCTGTAGCTCAACCATTGAAGTACTACCGGAACAATCTGGTTTCGCTGATGAATATTCTGGAGCTCATGCCTCTTCATGGGGTGAAGCATCTGGTTTTTTCTTCTTCGTGTACCGTGTACGGACAGCCCGATGTGCTCCCTGTGGATGAGCAGGCACCCATCAAGCCCGCCACTTCTCCCTATGGTAACACCAAGCAGATCTGTGAGGAGATTATCCGGGATACTCTGGCCTCGGGTTCGGGACTGAATGCCATCTCCCTGAGGTATTTCAACCCCATCGGAGCCCACCCCTCTGCCCTTATCGGGGAATTGCCCATCGGGGTTCCTGCCAACCTGGTCCCGTTTATCACCCAAACGGCCATTGGTCTGCGGGCCCAGCTGAGCGTGTTCGGGAATGACTACAACACCCCCGACGGCTCGAACATCCGGGATTACATTCATGTGGTGGACCTTGCCAAGGCCCATGTTGTGGCGGTCCGGAGGATGATGGAGAGCAAGACAAAATCAAACCTGGAAGTCTTTAACCTGGGTACTGGCAGGGGCGTGTCGGTGCTGGAGATGGTGCGGACTTTTGAAAAGGTAGCCGGGATGAAACTCAACTACAAGATTGTGGGCCGTCGCCCCGGGGATGCTGAGCAGGTGTGGGCCGATACCCGGTTTGCCAATGAAGAATTGGGATGGACAGCACAGAGTACCCTTGAAGAGACTCTGGCCTCGGCATGGGCCTGGGAGCAATATTATACCTCGAAACATCCGGACAGACACTAAGAATATTGAAGATCATGAACAAGAACAACTACTGTGTTATTATGGCCGGAGGCATCGGCAGCCGGTTCTGGCCCCTGAGCCGGAGTCAGAAGCCCAAGCAGTTTCTGGACATCATGGGGTCCGGGAAAACCCTCCTTCGTCAGACCTTTGAGCGTTTTGCCCGGGTGATTCCCGCCGAGCAAATCTATGTGGTTACCAGCGAATGTTATCGGGAGCTGACATGCCAGGAATTGGGTATCCCCGAATCTCAGGTTCTGGCTGAGCCCATGCGTCGGAATACGGCCCCTTGTATTGCCTATGCCAATTTCAGGATTTTCAGGGAGAATCCCGAGGCGCGGATTGTGGTTACCCCCGCAGATCATTTGATCAAGGACGAAGATGCTTTTCAGGATGTCCTGGTCAGGAGCCTTGAGTTTGTGGATCGTGAGGCGGCCCTGCTTACCATTGGGATTAAGCCCAGCCGTCCCGACACGGGCTACGGATATATTCAGTTCAACAAGGAGGCCACCCATCGCCAGTTCCCGGATTTCCGTCAGGTGAAAACTTTCACGGAGAAGCCTGCCCTGGAGTTGGCCAAGGAGTTCTTTGAGTGTGGTGAGTTTTTGTGGAATTCAGGCATCTTCTTCTGGTCGCTTCCTTCGATTATGGAGGCCTTTGACAAACATTTACCCGAGGTGAATGCGCTCTTCCGCAGCCACCTGGATCAGTTGGGTACACCAGCCGAGATTCCTGCCATTGAGGATATCTATGTTAAGAGTAAGAGCATCTCCATTGACTACGCGGTGATGGAGAAATCGGACAATGTTTATGTGTTACCCTCCGACTTCGGATGGTCGGACATCGGCACCTGGGGATCTCTGCATTCCAATCTACAGAGAGACGCTTCAGAGAATGCGGTAGTGGGCGAGAATGTGTTTCTCTACGATTCATCCCGCTCGCTGGTCCATATTCCCGAGGACAAACTAGCGGTCATTCAGGGGGTGGATGATTTAATCGTAGTGATGACCGATGATGTGTTGCTTATCTGTAAAAAAGAAGAAGAGCAGCGCATCCGCGATTTTGTCACCGAGGTGAAATTACGGAAGGGCGAACATTTTCTATAACACGCTTTTTTGTGTAACTTCGCCCCCTCATTTGGCCCCATAGTTCAAGGGATAGAACGGAAGTTTCCTAAACTTTAAATTCGTGTTCGAGTCACGGTGGGGCTACCAGAGTCAATCGTAAAATAATCCACATTCATAGGCGTTCTGTCTATTGGTGTGGTTTTTTTTGTGCCCTAAATTCGTCTTCGAACGTTAGATGCTCAAAATCAATTCACAGACGCATGAAAAACTACAATCTTTATTATCTCAGCATGATCGTACTCGTGTCTGCCATGGGCGGGCTGTTGTTCGGGTACGACTGGGTAGTTATCGGGGGGGCCAAACCCTTTTATGAACCATTCTTTGGAATCACCGATTCCCCTGGGCTTCAGGGATGGGCCATGTCCAGCGCCCTTATCGGGTGTATCCTGGGGGTAGGAGTGTCGGGGCGTTTCAGCGCGGCATTCGGGCGCAGGCGACTTCTGATCTTTTCTGCCTTGCTCTTCCTGGCTTCTGCGGTGGGTACGGGTGCGGTTTCCGATTATACCTGGTTTATCCTGTACCGGATTCTGGGCGGGATCGGCATTGGAATTGCCTCCAATGTGTCCCCCATGTATATCGCAGAGGTCTCTCCTGCTTCCTTCCGGGGCCGGTTTGTCTCCATCAATCAGTTGACCATTGTGCTGGGTATTCTGATGGCGCAGACCGCCAACTGGCTTATTGCTGACGATGTATTGCAGGGGGCAGGTACTGAGGTCATCCGGGCTTCCTGGAACGGGCAATGGGGCTGGCGTTGGATGTTCTGGGCAGAGGTGGTTCCTGCGCTGCTTTTCTTCCTGCTCATGTTCTTTGTGCCCGAGAGTCCGCGCTGGCTGGCCGGTAAGGGACATTATGACAGGGCCGGGAACGTGTTTGCCCGTATCGGGGGGCAGGATTTTGCCCGTAAGGAACTGGACGAAGTAAAAGTCTCCCTTTCCCGGGTGGAGGAAAAGGGAACCCTCAGGGATTTGTGGCATCCCCGGTTTCGGTCGGTCATCATCATCGGGGTAGTTCTGGCAGTCTTTCAGCAATGGTGCGGTATTAACGTGATCTTCAACTACGCGCAGGAGGTGTTCGCTGCTGCAGGGTATGAGGTTTCGGATATCCTGATGAATATTGTGGTCACCGGGGTGACCAATGTGATCTTCACATTTGTGGGCATCTATACGGTGGATCGGCTTGGCCGGAGGGCTCTGATGCTGTTCGGTGCCATCGGGCTGACCTTGATTTATTCCGCCATGGGAGCGGGATATTTCTTCTCTGTTTCCGGGGTTCCCATGCTGGTCCTGGTGGTTCTGGCCATCGCCTGCTACGCCATGAGTCTGGCTCCGGTTACCTGGGTGGTGCTCTCCGAAATATTCCCCAACAAGATCAGGGGGGTAGCCATGGCGTTGTCCACTTTTGCCCTTTGGTCTGCCTGTTCGGTGCTGACCTATTCCTTCCCCTTCCTGAATAAGGGCCTGGGAGCACATGGCACTTTCTGGCTGTACGGGCTGATTTGCCTTGCCGGGGCTGTGTTTGTGTGGAAAAAACTTCCGGAGACCAAGGGAAAAACTCTGGAACAATTAGAAAAAGATCTTTGTGCCTGATATGGAAAAAATTACAGCTTATCTGACTCGCTCCACCGTCCACAAAAGTGAGGTGCGGGCATGGGAAGAAACGGTGATGCTCCCCACCTATGAACCCGGAAAACCCGAGAAGAATCCCATGTTCCTCGAGAAAAGGGTGTATCAGGGCAGTTCCGGGGTAGTGTACCCCTACCCGGTTATTGAGAGCATCTCCCCTTCTAAGAAGGATGTGCCCTACAGAGCGGTGTTTCTGGAGAATGAATATCTCAAGATTATGCTCCTGCCCCAATTGGGGGGCAGGGTACACATGGCCTGGGACAAGATTGCCCAGCGTCATTTTGTGTACTATAACCAGGTGGTCAAGCCTGCGCTGGTAGGTTTGGCGGGGCCCTGGATTTCGGGGGGCATCGAGTTTAACTGGCCCCAGCACCATCGCCCGAGTACGTTTATGCCTGTGGAGCATACCCTGGAAGTCAGGGAAGATGGGGGCGCAACGGTATGGATACACGAGATGGAAAGGATGTTCGAACAAAGGGCTACCGTGGGCTTCACCCTGTACCCCGGAAAGGCCTATCTGGAGATTCGCGGCCGGTTGCAAAACCGCAGCGCCCTCCCGCAGACTTTTCTGTGGTGGGCCAATCCTGCAGTCTCTGTGGGCGATGAGTATCAGTCGGTGTTCCCGCCCGATGTGCATGCGGTGTTCGATCACGGCAAAAGGGATGTGTCCTCTTTCCCCATAGCAACGGGTACGTATTACAAAATGGACTATTCCGCCGGGGTGGATATTTCGCGCTACAAGAATATCCCGGTGCCTACTTCCTATATGGCCATCCGTTCCGATTACGATTTTGTGGGCGGCTATGAGCACGATACCCGGGCCGGGTTGCTGCATGTGGCCGACCACCATATCTCTCCCGGCAAGAAGCAGTGGACCTGGGGGTGTGGGGATTTCGGACAGGCCTGGGACCGCAACCTGACCGATGAGGACGGCCCCTATATCGAGTTGATGACGGGGGTGTTCACGGACAACCAGCCGGATTTTTCGTGGTTGCAGCCTTACGAAGCCAAGGAATTCTGCCAGTACTTCATGCCCTACCGCGAGGTAGGCATGGTGAAGAATGCCAGCAGGGATGTGATGCTGAGTCTGGAGGAGCAGGGAGAAGTTTATACCTTCAGGGTGTTTGCCACTTCACGTTTTGACGGAGCCAGAGTTGTTCTGCGTACCGGAGGCCGTGTCTTATGGGAGCAGCACGCCTGTCTATGTCCCGAAGAAGTCCTCTCCGGGCAGGTTCCCTCGGGTGCTACGCCGTTCGAAAGCCTTGTAATTGAGATTTTTGATGCTTCCGGAAACCTGATGTTGGGCTGGTCTCCTGCCCGGAAGGGAAGTGAGGAGATGCCCCAGAAGGCACGCGCCGCTCAGTTGCCTCAGGATGTGCCTTCTGTGGAGCAGTTGTTTCTCACCGGACTGCATTTGGAGCAATACCGGCACGCCACCTATGCTCCGGCGGATTATTATCGTGAAGGGCTTCGGCGGGAGCCGGGCAATGCTTTGTGTAACAATGCTCTTGGACGCTGGTACCTGCGCAGGGCATGTTTCCGTGAGGCTCAGGAGTACTTCAATGCGGCCGTGCGCACCCTGACAGCGCGCAATCCCAATCCTTATGACGGGGAGCCGTTGTATAATCTGGGTTTGGCTTTGGCCGGGCAGACAAAGTGGGATGAAGCGTATGAGGCTTTCTACAAGGCAACCTGGAATGCGGGCTGGAAGGACGTGGCCTTCTTCTCGCTGGCCCGCATCTCCTGTATTCGTTCCCGCTGGTCGGATGCATTGCACGAGGTGGAACAGGCATTGGTGAGGAACAGTCTCCACGCCCAGGCGTTGCACCTCAAGACTGCGATTCTCCGGAATATGGGACAGACGGCTCAGGCGCTGTCTTGTGCCCGTCAAACCCTGAATGGTGACCCGTTCAATTTTGGGTGCCTCTTTGAAGAATATTTGCTGACCGGCGAGGAACCAGTGCTGGAACGGATGAAGGAGCTGATGCGGGGTGAGAGCCACAACTATCTGCAGATTGCCCGGGATTATCTCAAGGCAGGTTTGTACCTTGACGGCATCCGGCTTCTGGAGGTATTGCTTGCACAGGGCAAGGAGGTTTCTCCCCTGGTGTATTATACCCTGGCCCGGATGCGCCATGAGGCCGGGCAGGAGGAGCCGATGCGCGAGGCTCTTCAACTCGGGGCCCAGGCAACTCCGGATTTTTGTTTCCCGAATCTGCCCGATGATGCCCTCACCCTGCAGGCTGTCTTATTGCTTGCCCCCGAGGATGCCCGAGCCTGGTATTATCTGGGCAACTTTTGGTTCGACAAGCGTCAGTACGCTGATGCGATTGCCTGCTGGGAGCGTTCGGCGGCCCTGGATGCCACCTTCCCAACTGTGTGGAGAAATCTGGCTTTGGCCCGCTTCAACAAGCAACAGAAAGCACCTGAAGCCCTGGAGTGCATGGAGAAGGCTTTTTCGCTCGACGCCAGCGATGCCCGGGTGCTGATGGAACTCGACCAATTGTATAAGAAACTGGGGCATTCCCACGAGCAGCGACTCAGAATGCTGGACCGGTATCCGGACCTCGTTGAGGCCCGCGATGACCTGTATCTGGAGCGGATTACCCTGCTCAATCAATTGGCCCGCTACGAAGAGGCACGGCAGATGATTTCCCGGCGCACCTTTCATCCCTGGGAAGGGGGGGAAGGCAAGGTGCCTGCGCAGTATCAAATCGCTCATCTGGAACTGGCCAAACAGTGTCTGCTGCGGCAGGAATACGAGCCGGCTCTGCAGTTGTTGCAGGCCTGTCTCGAGTACCCGCACCACTTAGGCGAAGGGAAACTTCACGGGGCCCAGGAGAATGATTTTTATTATTTCATGGGGTGTGCCCTGCAGGGGATGGGCAAGACAGAGCAGGCACGGGAGTGTTTCCTGAAGGCCTCCTCAGGGCTCAGCGAACCTGCTCCGGCCATCTTCTACAATGACCAGAAACCCGATACGATCTTCTATCAGGGGTGCGCCCTGCTGAAGCTTGGGCGTGCGGAAGAAGCCGGCGGCCGGTTCCGGAAACTGATCGCTTACGGGGAAGAGCATCTCAACGATCATGTTCTGATTGATTATTTTGCTGTTTCCCTCCCCGATCTGCTTATTTGGGAAGACGATCTGGATGTGCGGAACGTTGTTCATTGCCAGTACCTTATGGGCTTGGGCTGTCTCGGGCTGGGCGATCGGGAGCGGGCTTTGGCCCATTTTGAGAAGGCGCGCAAGCTTGATGTGAACCATCAAGGGATTTTGCAGCATATCTTTATGGCTCAAAATCCTCTTTGATGACTTCGGCTAAGATCATCCTGCTCAACGGAACCTCCAGTTCCGGAAAGAGTACCATCGCCCGGGAATTGCAGCGTGTGCTGCCCGGGTACTTCCTCCATGTGGGAATTGATCAGTTTCTGGAGCGGGTTCCGGAACATTTTGATGTATTCTCCGACGGCATCAGTCCTGCCAGTGCTGAAGGATTTTTGTGGGTGGTCCACGAGGGCCGGCTGCAGGAAACCCGCATCGGACCTGCCGGGTATCGTTTGCTGGAGGGTATGTACCGCAGTTTTGCCTTGCTGAGTTCCCTGGGGATTGATCTCATCGTGGATGATGTGATATTCCAGCCGGAGGTTTGGGAGATGATGCAGCGTATCCTGGGGCCACACGACTTGGTAAGGGTAGGGGTGCGCTGTCCCCTGGAGGTCGCTGAAGCCCGGGAAGCCTCGCGGGGCGACCGCTTTCCAGGGTTGGTCCGGGCACACTATCCCTTTATGAGCAGCATTACCGGATATGATTTTGAGGTGGATAGTTCCCGCACCACGGCAGAGGAGGCAGCAACTCTTATCCGGGATTATGTGCTGAGTCGCTAAACAGGCATCCTCCTGAGGAAACACCAATCAGGCTAGCAATAGCAGGCTCAGGGCCATCACCATCATCCCGGCAATCAGCCCGGAGATGGCCACATGGTGCTGGCCGTATTCTTCGGCCGTGGGGAGGAGTTCGTCCAGAGAGATGTACACCATGATTCCAGCCACCCCGGCAAACACCACCCCGAATGTGGTTTCGCTGAAGAAGCTCCTTAGTATGAAGTACCCCAGCAAGGCACCCAGTGGCTCGGCCATGCCCGAGAGCAGGGAAAGCCAGAACGATTTCTTTTTGCTTTTTGTGGCGTAGTATATGGGAATGGCCACCGCCACTCCTTCGGGGATATTGTGGATGGCAACAGCTACGGCGATGCCAATCCCGATGGAGGGATCTGTCAGCACGGCCATAAAGGTGGCCAGACCTTCCGGAAAGTTGTGAATGCCAATCGCCAGGGCGGAAAACATCCCCATCCGCAGTAGTTTCTTGCCACAGGGGGCCTGTTCCGGACACTCTTCCCTTTTGATATTTTTGAGTTCGTGGGGGTTCTCGTAGCTGGGGATGAGTTTGTCAATGAAGGCGATGATGGCAATTCCGCTGAAAAAGGCGATCACGGTAATCCAGTAGCCCGGCCGGTCTCCAAGGGCGGTCGAAAGGGAACCTCTGGCCTTGGCAAAGATCTCCACCAGGGCCACGTATATCATCACCCCGGCAGAGAACCCGAGGGAGCCGGCCAAAAACTTCGGGTTGAATTTTTTGGACAGCAGGGACATCAGGCTCCCGATCCCTGTGCAGAGACCAGCAAACATGGTGAGGCCGAAAGCCATGAAGAGGTTGCCTGTTTCCATATCCCGAATTTCCCTGCTATTTAGGAAAAAAGTATGAAACTCCGGCAGCAACGGACCAAAAAATAACCCCGGACAGCGGGGGTTGCTTCCGGGGTAAACTTGCGACTGGAATTTTGCTCGGAACAGGTTTTCGGGGCCTGCTAGAGGGGCTTGACCGGGATGCAGATGTCCACGATGTACCGGTGGTCGGGGTGGTCCTCATAGTGGTTGTGGTACAACTCGTAGGTACAGCCGTCATCGGGTTGGAATCCGCTCTCAGAAAACCACGAGCACATGGTGTTCCATGCCTGTTCAAACTCCGTTTCCCTGAGTTCAAAATGCCCTACGGCGTACTTTCCGGCCCGCACCACCGAGGATCCGATTTCTCCTTCCACCTTCACCGGCTCCCGGACGATGATGCTGGCATCCTGACGCACTTTGTCCACGCTGGTGATGGCCGGGTCGTCGTGATACACCGTTACGGTCTTGGTTTCGGGGGTTACCAGCCCCCGCGGGATGGCCCACTTAAACAGTTTCTCATACGCCTGTCCGATTTGGTTGAATGCTCCGGTGTGGCGGCAATAGATGAGGTTCATCTGCGGCATCTGCCTGATCTCAATGTAGGTGTCTTTCATGATGAATTGTTTTGGTTCGACACAACAAAATTGAGGGTTCACCAGCTGTATGTTTTTGCCAATCTTGCGGTTCCCTGTAAACAAGGTACTTCCTTTTCACTATCTTTGTCCGTCTAATACCTCTGGATGTCTCTGTTGTACCTGGATTTGGTGAAGTAAATAACCTTGGCGTTCTGCCGGGTTATCCCTTCTTTCTTTCCCGGGCCGTGCTGCCCGGCAATCATCTATTTATTTATCCATGAAGTCACGGCCAGTGCCGAACCTTCAACCTTATCCAACAGTCATGAGTAACGAACAATCAAACATCACCGATTTCAATATCAACCTGATTTGTGAATATTTTTCCAATGTCCAGCGCCAGGGCCCCGGAAGTCCGGAGGCCACCCGTCAGGCTTACGCCTTCCTGGATCACCTCCCTGAGTTTCCCCGGATAGCCGATATCGGCTGCGGAACCGGGGGACAGACCATGGTTCTGGCCAGTCTGACCTCTGGTCACATCACGGGCATGGACCTGTTTCCGCGCTTCATTGAATTGTTTCAGCAGAATGCTGCGCATTTGGGCCTTCAGGACAGGGTGCAGGGGGTGGTTGCCTCCATGGAACAACTCCCCTTTGAGCCGAATTCCCTGGACCTGATATGGTGCGAGGGGGCCATTTACAATATTGGTTTTCAGCGCGGTCTTGCGGAATGGAAGCCTTTCCTGAAGGACGGAGGTTATCTTGCAGTTACCGAGGCCTCCTGGTTCACCCCCCAAAGGCCGGCTGAGATCCACGATTTTTGGATGGATGCCTATCCCGAGATGGACACCATTCCGAATAAAGTGGCCCAGATGCAGCAGGCGGGATATGTGCCTGTGGCAACCTTTATCATTCCTGAAACCTGTTGGACCGATCATTTTTTCGCCCCGCAGGTGCCTGCTCAGGAGCTCTTTCTGAAAAAATATGCCGGGGTGAAAGCGGCCGAAGACCTGGTGGCCTATATGCGTCACGAAGCCCGCTTGTATGCTCAGTACAAGGAGTATTACGGCTACGTCTTCTATATAGGGAAGAAAATCTAAGGTTTGTGTTTTACACGGGAAGAGTCCCGGGGGTTACATCTTCCGGGGCTCCTCCCGTGTTTATACCCTTTCGGGTGTAAATATGGCTTTGTTGACAGATTTTAACCCCGATAGGGTGTAATTCCCGAATTGATGCGAAGGGCTGTTGTAAAAATTGAGGATCAAGTTGCCGGATGGCTCACTCAGGAAGAACTGGAAGCTCAATCCCCGTGACAAGATGGAAAGGATCTCTGGCTATTGACAGCGTCTTTATCCGTGAAATTTTAAAATCAAATTTTAGATTTTCACGGATAAATTAAATATTGACGAGAATCTGGAAAGTCTCTCATGAAACCCCATTGTGGGAAGTTCCTGGGAATCGTTTGTGTTCCATCAAGTATCGGCTATTAAAGCTCCGGGATTGGACCTCCATTTCTACTGATGATTATCTTTTCAAAGAACGTGTCAGAATATGCTCTCTGCAAACGTTTATCTCAAAATATCTACCGAAGTTTTGAATGCGGGATTCGGGATTTATTCATATCGTAAACTTTCCACCGGGTTCCTGGTTGCTGCGTGTGCGCTGTGTCCGCTTACGGTGAGCAGGGCCACAAACCCAACCATGAGGCCAGCCAGGACAAAGATCCACCACGGCATATTGGTCCGGTTGTCAATCCCCTGAAGAATGCGGTTCAGGATCATCCAGGCAATGGGACAGGCAATGACATAGGCGATGAGTACGCTGCTCATAAATTCTGTGTTGAGCAGGTGGATAATCTCGATGATGCGGGCCCCGTTCACCCGGCGGACCCCAATCTCCTTAATCCGGGCCTGGGTGGCTTGGTACGTAAGGGCAATAAGCCCGATGGCAGCCAACAGGATCGATACAATGCTGGCAAACTGAAAAGTGCTGCTCAATTGTTTGACTTCGAAGATGTATTCCTCCACTTCCTGGCTGGTAAACCGGTATTCGAAAGGCGTTCCGGGGTCGATGGCCCCAATGGCTTGCTCCATCAGACCGAGGGTGTTGTCTGTTTCTTCAGGTGCAATCCGCACGTATAGAAACTTGGTGAATCCCTGATGATCAGGGTGTGCCGACATCACCATAGGCTGCACTCTGTTGAAAATGTAGTTATTCTGAAAGTCTTTGACCACTCCGATAATGAGGTTGGATTTCCCCCAGAAGTCTATTTGCTGCCCCACCGGGTTCTCAAAGCCCAGCCGGCGTGCGGCCTCTTCGTTGATAAGGACTCCTTTCAGGTCCTCGGGATGGGTGCCAACGAATTCTTTCCCGGAGGCCATCTGCATCCCGAAGGTTTGGGTGTATCCATCGCTGACAATGGCAAAGGCAAAGGAATCCTCCCGTTTTTCACCCTTTTCGTCCATCCAGCTCACCGTACTGTGGTTCGGGATGCCTGCGGGCATGGCGGAGGCGGAACAAACCCCCATAACAGAGGGTATCCTGCTGAATTCATCCTTGAGTTCGGCAAAATTCTCTTTCAACCGATCGGTAAAGGGGACCTGCACAATCATTCTGTTGGTAAAACCCAGAGGCATCTTTGCCATGAAACGATACTGCCGGTTCACCATGAGGGTGAAGATGACCAGAATAATGGAGATGAGAAACTGGAACGTGATGACCACATTCTTGCCTCGGATCCCTTTGGTGAATTTCTTGGTTTTTCCGATCAGGGTGAGTGGCTGTATGCCCGAAAGGATTATGGCAGGGTAGAAGCCAGCCAACAGCGAGACCAAAAGCCAGAGTCCAACGCCTCTCTTGAGAAACAAGCCGATATGTGTATCCATAAAGGGGGCCACATCCGATCCTGTCAGCCTCTGGAACAAAGGCATCCCCACGTAGGCGAGCAGCCCTCCGATAAGGACAGCTACAAAGCACACCAATAGGGTTTCGGTCATAAATTGCCCCCCTATGGACCACCGGCCGGCTCCTGAGATTTTTTTCAGAGCGATCTCTGAAACCCTTTTCTGCACCAGAGAGGTGGAGAGATTCACATAGTTGAGGATACTGACGCACAATATCACCAATCCGGTAAATATCAAGAGATACAATGGATTTTTGTTGTAATAGAGCCGGCGTTCGGTGACGGGCAAAAGGGATAAGGTTGTATGTCCCGGATCATCGACCGCTTCAAAGGCGATATCCCGGTAGAAATGTTCTAGCCGCTGGTTAAATTCCTTATAATCGACCTTGCTGTTTAGCTTAAATAAGGGCTGCCCGTTGCTGTCCCACCCGTTTAGTTTTGATTCGCTGCGCAGAGAAGTGATGGGAGCCACCATCGAGAACTGGAAGGTAACATAAGTAGGGATGTCCACAACGCCAGTAACATGAAAGATCTTGTCGCGGTTCAACACCAGTGTCTGCCCCAAAGCAGGCTCATCCCCGAAATACTTCTTTGCCGATTCTGTGGAAAGAACAATGGATCCGGGATCCCTCAGCGCTTTTTCGGGTGCTCCCTCCACAAAGGGATACCCGATAACCCGGAACAGATTGCTGTCGGCCAGTACAAAGGAGGGTTCATTCAAGCTGAGTATATCGCTGCCATCGGGGGAGGGGCGTGAAACGATGCAGTTGCTGAAGCTGCTGTAATTCTCAGTGCGGGCAAAGTATTCGATTTCGGGAAAATGAGCGGCCAGCATCGGGGTCAGGGCGTAACTGATGGTGGTATTCCCCAGGGGTGACTCGGGCGTTTTCTGCACCAAATAGAACACTCGCCCGCTATCGGGGATTTTGCTGTTGTAGGTGTTTTCCTTGCGGACATGCAACATAATAAGCATCGCACAGGCAAACCCAAAGGCCAGCCCAGCCACATTGAGGCTGGTAAAGGCTCCGTTACTCCTCAGGAATCGGAATAAATAACTCCATTGTTGCCTCATGCGTTCAAAGTTCATTGTTCAACATTCAACGTTCAACGTTCAATTTCCTTAATGTCGAATTTCTGAATACCAAAAATCAGACCAACATTATAACGCGCACATAAACAGAAGATTAGTAACTATTAGCCCGTTGGAAGTTGTCCATTATTTTTACAGGAAGTGTATAATTATTTGTCAGAGACAGGAGCAGTTGGTTTGTCTCACACATCGCTCATGAACCGTGCTCCCTCCGTGCTTTCCGGAACATCTGCCGGAACTTGTAGTCCAACCCCAGCAAAATAAGAATAATGGAGGCGATGAAAACGCAGTGGATGAGGAGTGGAGAGTACTCCATGCGGAACTGAACGTTCGCAAACAGGTCGAGCATATTGAACGAAAAGAAATAACGCAACACAAAAATGCCTCCGGCAAGCAGCGCAAGGGAGACAGAGCTAACCACAAACAGGCTGATAACTTCCTCCCGCCTGCTTTTCTTTTCGGCTTCCAGCAGCACGCGGTTCATTACCCGTTGTTCAAATCCTTCGGGCAGGCCGTCCGTTCTGCGGGACAGTGCTTTTCTAAGCGCGACATCTTTATTCATGGCCTGGATTGTTAATCAAAAATACGATCTTTTTACGGATACGGAACAGCTTCACCTTGACATTTTCCGGGGAAAGAGCCGTGATGGCCGACACCTCGCTGATGGACCGTTCCTCAGAATAATAGAGCGATATCAGTGCTCTGTCCGCAGGATGCAACCGTTCCAGTGCGGCTTCCATACGCTGCATCAGGGCCTCGTCGTGTTCCTTGTTCAGCAACTCATCCACTGCCTCATCGGGGATATTGCCCAGCATCTTTTCATCAAACTCCGGATACAGAGGCTTCTGCTTTCGGGTGGATGATATTGCCGCATTGTAGGCTATGCGGTACAACCACGTGGAAAGGCTGGAGCCTCCCCGAAATGAACACAGTTTGGTAAACGCCTTGACAGACACATCCTGCGTGAGCTCTTCAGCATCCTCGCGACTGTAAACAATCTGCCGGATCAATGAATGAACAGGTCGCTGGTAACGCCGGAGCAAAACGGAGAACGCCTGTGGCTCTCCGTCCAGAATGCGCTTGACAAGGTCTGTTTCGCTCGGGTGTTCCATTGTACTTGCTTTGACGCAATCCCCCACAATTGGTTACAGGGTCACCGCACAACCCCAGGATGATGATTGTGGCACTTCCCCGTGTAACCGATTTCAAAAGCTGTCGTCTAACCTCACAAAGAACCAATTTATTCATTTAAAAAGTACGATTATGATGGACTTTATTTCTATCCCGCTGGTTGTCGGGATGATCACGCTGGGAATCTACAAACTGGTTGAACTGTTTGTTTGCCGTAAGGAACGGCTGACCATGATTGAAAAGCTCGGTACAACGTTCAATCCCTCCATGATTGCGAACAAGTTTTCGTTCCCGGAACAATCCGGTTCAAAATTCTGGACACTGAAGATCGCCTGTTTACTACTTGGAGTAGGTCTGGGCTTGTTGGTGGGCTTCTTTATTGCACAGTACTATTATGGTGGGCAGACAATCAACAATGACAACAGATGGGCTCTCCGGGAAATGACAGGTGTCATTTACGGTTCCTCTGCACTGCTTTTCGGCGGTCTGGGTTTGCTCATCGCCTTCCTGCTGGAGATGGGATACACCAGAAAGAACAAGGAGTAGCCCTTCTGGATCGGTTATCTGGCCAGTTCCCTGACAATCACCGTCATGCCCACCGCGTCATCGCGCAGGCTGACGGTGTTTCCTTTGTAGAGGATATCCATTTCCGGGAGGACTGATCCATCGGACTTGTTCATGATCCTGAGGCGGCCGCTGACAGATTCCACGCTCTTGCTGTCCGGGTGGTACCCTGCCAGTGGGGATTCTATCACTAAATATTGATCGCCCTTGTCCACAATGACCGTTGCGCCGAAAAAACAGGCGGCATTTCCGGCAACGGAGTCTCTTTCGGCCGAGATCTGAATGCGGCCGAAGTCGCGCGATATTGGGGCCCGTTTCACAACCTTTCTGTCAGAGACCCCCTTCCCGGCACAGGCCTGATATAACCCGAAGGTGAAGTCAAGCAACTCGGGCCCTCCGAGATTTCCGTGACCGGGCACGACAACGGCAGCAGAGCCGAACTCCGATTTTACTTTCTGTATGGTTTGTGACCATTGACCTATGTTGGCATCCCCCACATTGCCCACCCAACCGTTCATGTTCCGGACTGCATTGCCCCCAAAGAGTATCTTTTCATCGGGAATCCATACACTAATTCCATCCGAGGTATGGGCCGGCCCGAAGTACTGCAGAACCAGCTTTTTCCCACCGATGGCCAGTTCCATCTCTCCCGAAAAACCCACCCCGGGGACAGGCAATCCTTTTTCTGCGGCCATAGTGCGGGTAAGGTCATTGGCATACGATTTAATGCCTTGACGGTGGACAACATCCAACCCCTCCATATTGTCCGGATGCCAGCTGTCAATGATGCATGCGACAATCCGTGCCTGCAATGAATCCTGAACCCACTGCATCAGGGAGACCGTGGCCTCATCGGTGGGCGGGGTGGAGACGATAGCTCCTTCTCCGCCCCGGACGATGACCATCCCGTTGCTGCCTTCACTGACATGAACATAAACCTCTTTTGATAGCTTGATGATCTGCAACTTATCAGAAATCCTCCGGCTTGTCCCCTGAGTGAAGGCAACCAATGACGAAGAAAGAAAGAGCACTGCAAAGAAAACCAGTTTCATTATCGATTGGATTATATCTGATTGCGTCTCGGCGAAGAGGCCCTCCGACGCTTCTTCCCCTGAAGCTTTGCAATGGTTAGCGGGCTGATTTCGGCTGGCTGAAAAAAGGGTTCCATAAGATATAATGCTTCTAACCCACGAAGCACCTGGAGCAGCACAACCACGCTGGTATTCTTTCCGTTCTCCATATCGCTGATCATGGTGCGGTGAACCCCCGACAATTCCTGCAACCTGGCCTGAGTAAGGTTCTTCGCCAGACGTAACTCCTTAACTTTTTCCCCCATCAGCCGAAGCAAAGCCCCATCACTATTTCCATAGACATCCACCATCTCCTTGCAGAATACTTTGAAGCAAATATACTACATTGTATTGAACATTCCAATATAATGAAGCATATTTACTACATAAAAATGTCCGTTCCGGCATCTGTCTCAGCTTTTGTCCCGCTTCCGGAGGAG
>DFUR01000083.1 GCA_002380425.1 Bacteroidales bacterium UBA4181 | reverse complement strand
AATAACATGCAAAGATAGGTTTTTCAACATTCTTTTATTTTTATTAAAATTTTCTAAAAAATTAAAAAAAGAATAATGATGATAATGGGGTGTTGATACTGTTAACCTCCACCGTAACTGTGCAAAGCTATTTTAGATTTCAACGAGTTCCCAACAGGGTTATCAACAGCCCGTCCGAAACAGTGATGCTGAAAAACAGGCACTCAGGAAATATATGAACAGTCTGTTGATATCCCAGGGGCCTTATAAACAATTTTGGTTTTTGCTTTGGCATGGTGAACAACCTTGTTGAAATCTCAAAAGCATCTATCAATAATTTGATTTGCGTTTTTGGATAAAAAGAGTAAGTATCTTTGTGAACACAGAAACCAACAAAAAGATATAACCATTTATTCAGGGGTTGTTAACAATAAATCAACAATGGAAAAAACCAACATTGGGATGGCATGTGACCATGCCGGATATGAAATGAAGACGCTATTGATGCCTTATCTGAAGTCAAAAGGGTGGGAGGTGAAGGATTTTGGCACCTATTCGGCTGAATCTGCTGATTATCCTGATTATGCCCATTTGCTGGCCGATGCTGTGGAGCAGGGCAGGGTGGCCTTCGGAATTTCCCTATGCGGTTCCGGAAACGGCATCAATATGACCGTCAACAAGCACCCCGGAATCCGGGCTGCCTTGTGCTGGACTCCCGAGATTGCCCGTCTGGCGCGGTATCACAACGATGCCAACATCTGCAGTCTGCCTGCCCGGTTTATCACTTTTGAACAGGCCTGTCAGATGGCGGATATATTCCTCAGCACCCCCTTTGAAGGAGGCCGCCACCTCAATCGTATCCGCAAAATCCCGCTGAGCCGGCCATGAGCGGGCTGTACGTCCACATTCCCTACTGCAGGCAGGCCTGTAATTACTGTGATTTTCATTTCAGAGCCTTCCTTGGGGATATGTCCGGGATGCTCCGGGCGTTGCAGGAAGAAATGCGGATGCAAAAGAATTTTCTGGGGGATGTGGCCGAGACCATCTACTTTGGCGGGGGCACCCCATCGCTCCTGACTCCCGGAGATATCGGGATGTTGTTGGGGACACTCCGGGGTTTGTTCCCGGTGTCCGAAACGCCCGAAATCACCCTTGAAGCCAATCCCGATGACCTGAACCCCGGCTACCTCCGGGAACTTCGGACGCTGGGTTTCAACCGGCTCAGCATCGGCGTCCAGTCCTTTGACGATACCCTGTTGCGGTGGATGAACCGCAGGCATGACGGGGCCCGGGCAGAGGAGTCCGTCCGGGAGGCCTTTGATGCCGGCTTTGACAACGTGACGATAGACCTTATTTACGGCCTTCCCGGTTTGGCTCCCGAATTGTGGAGTGCAACCCTGGATAAGGCTTTTTCGCTGGGGATTCAGCATCTTTCGGCCTACCACCTCACCATAGAGCCCCGAACGGTGTTCGGAGTGCGCCAGCGCAGGGGAGCCAGCTTCGCGGTACCCGAGGAGGACAGCCTTGCTCAGTTCCGGATACTTCGGCAAATGGCTTCCGACCGTGGATGGGATCACTACGAGATATCCAACCTGTGCCTGCCGGGTTACCACTCCCGGCACAATACCGGCTATTGGCAGCAAAAGAAATATCTGGGCATCGGGCCCTCTGCCCACTCTTATGACGGCACAAGCCGCAGGTGGAACATCAGCAACAACAGGGAGTATATCGCCCGCGTCCTTGCCGGGGAATGCTGGTACGAAGGAGAACTGTTATCCCCGGAGGACCGCTTCAACGAGTATGTCCTCACCTCCCTGCGTACCCGCCAGGGAATAGACCCCCGTTATCTGGAGGAGACTTTCCCCTCCGCCTTTACCCGTGAATGGGAACGGCAGGCAGCTTCCTACCGGCTTTCGGGCCATCTTATCACAGGCCCGCAAGGCCATTACTGCCTCACAGAACAGGGAATGTTCCTCGCCGACCGCATAGCCTCCGACCTTTTCGCCACAGCCCGGAGGTGACTTCTGTGGGATATTCTTGTTATTAGTTATCCCAGATGTTTAACCTTTGCTTGTGAGCCATTTTTAAGGATTATGAAATTATCTTGCCAAAAAGGTTATTAGTTGATTTTTTTGCATACCTTCGTGTATCATTCGAGGTGTCTTTTGGGCATAATGTGGAATGGTACTTTTGTGGATAGGAAAATAATGGTTGGCTGTTTATTTTTGATGTTTGTTTCGAAGTAATGTTTTTCAAGTTTTTCATATAACTAATTGTATTACTGATTTTCCGAACTTTCGGATTGTTTTAAAGATTTTTTTTGAAACACTATTTTCGCAGGTAGTCGAAGCGTAGTTTTTTCTTCACGTTTGTTTTTAGATGATGTAATTGCTATCCATACCAATTAAGCAAACCCAAACAGAGGGTATTCTGTATGAACGCCGATGCATAGTAGGCAATAACTTAAAACCAGCGACTTATGAAAAAGTTTGCGTTAAAGAAGGTTGATTTGAAGACAACGGAGCAGAAGTCTTTTGAGAGGCTCTCCGCTAAGGTATTGTCTCAAATCAGGGGTGGTTACGATTGAGCTTTATCATTCCCCAGAGTGCTCCCCCCCTGGTGTGCATCGCGGCTTTGTGTGATAACCACAAATTGATCACTTCCTTTCGGTGTTGTTTGTTTGCCATTTGTGCTATTGTCATTTTAACGTAGAGGTATTCCTTTACATATCATTTAAAACGCCATGTTAAAATCAAATTACTCTGTTTTTCTTTTTTTTTATGATGCTTTTAATAGTGAGTGCGATACTTTCTATTTATTTACATTCTCGACCTTCGGGTGAAGTTTCGATACCCGTCTCGTTGTCTAATGTTGAATCCTTGACTCAGCAAGAGTGCCCCGGGCAGATGAATAGACCTCTTTCCATGCCATCCCGTCCGGGGCTTTGGTCTGGAGGGTCTTGTGCGTTTATGTGTGCTGCAGCGGTTAACGGGGGCAGCCCTACGGACTATTACCAGGCATACTTTGCTGACACCCTTTGCACGTCCACACCCCCGTATCCCAACTTTGGTGATTATGAGAATTGGTGGGGGACTAAGTGCTTTCCTCCTTTCAGTTCGGTTAGTACGTGTTGTGAGTTGATTCAGGGTGATGTGGGTGCAGTTTCATTGGTTGACATGGGGACAGAGTACCACATGATGCTTGTCTATAATGTTGCTCCCGTTGGTAACGGCGAATTCTTAGCTATGATATTTGACCCCTACACCCCGGGCTTAATTTGGTCAGAATATTATGAATACCAGCTTCCTTCTGCAGTCTCACATAGGGCTTTTCAATAGTTGTGCTTTTAACTTGTGGTTATATTGGTCAATTAATAATTTAAATAATTCGACAATGAAAAGAATTTTCGCATTAATCTGTACATTATTCTTGATCTTTTCCGTTGCTTGCAGTGACTCCTTTGATGACAATACGAATTTGGGATATGCCAACCGTTCGGTGTTTGAGCAATCCTGGAAAAAAACCATCCATGTCGGGGAGGGAGCCGTTGAGGATCATCTGCTGAACACGCGCGAGACGGTTCTTAGCGCCATCGGGCTGAACAAATCCGATCTGAATCGTAACGATGTTGAAGTGGTCGGAATCCCCATTTACACCATGACACTTCAGGATTATAAATCCCTCACTGATAAGTCATATCTTGACACGCTGATGACTCTTAGTGTTGCTAAGGCGTTTTACTATGTGACGCTCAAAGGCGCTGTTATCCTTGTGTCTGAAGTTGCCTATAAGGATAATCAATGGCAGCAACTAAGAAATTTTGGGTTGCCTCAGACGGATGTGGCGACCCGGGTTTTGAAGGCATTGCAGGAAAAACGATCCATATTCTTATTGAGTATCGGGGAGGAGCATTCTTCAGGCAGGTCGTTGATTAGTTATTTTGTGGAAGAGAGTGCTGGCAAGCTGACAGATTTTGAGACCGGAGTCGGTCTTATGATGACGCTAACATCCACCAAGCCCAAAGAGGGAGATATTTTGTAAGGCTCCGTTGTTTAGTAAAAGGTGCAGTAGTTTGTTTGAGCGGGAAGCGGAGAACTAAACCGTTCTGGCGGTTTTTTGCAGGGAGAAGGTGAACACCGAGCCCTTGCCGGGTTCTGAGCGGACGGTGATGGTTTCCTGATGGGCTTCCATAATGTGTTTTACAATGGACAGGCCCAGGCCGGTGCCCCCCTGGTCCCGCGAACGGGCTTTGTCGCAGCGGAAAAAGCGTTCGAATATGCGGGCCTGGTAAGCGGGTTCAATGCCAATGCCGGTGTCGGCCACCTCCACCAAGACATGATCCCCGGTGTCGAAGAACGACACGATGGTTTTGCCGTTTTTCCTGCCGTATTTGATGGAGTTAATCACCAGATTGTTCAGGACCTCGGTAATGCGTTTTTTGTCCGCACGGACCTTGATTGCCTTTGGGGAGCCCGGGAAGAGGCTCAGCTCGATGTGGGCTTCTTTGGCAAGACGATCCTGCATCTCGAAAACCTCCGCCACCAGGGAGACAATGTTGAAGTCTTCCATTTCGAGCCGAAGCTGTCCCGATTCCAGCCGCGAGATGGACTCCAGGTCCTCCACAATGCTGATCATCCGGTTGATGCTCTTTTCGGACCGCTCCAGATACAGCCGGTTGATGGCCGGGTCTTCCAGCCCTCCGTCCAGCAGGGTAAGAATATACCCCTGAATGTTGAAGATGGGGGTTTTGAGTTCGTGCGACACATTGCCCACGAAGTCCTTGCGGTATTGCTCCATCTGCCGGAGTTGTACAATCTGCTGTTCGTTTTGCTGAATCCACAGATCCACATGCCGGCGAAGCGATTCCAACTGGTAATTCAGGGATTTCCGCCGGAACGCCCCGGGAGTGATGCGGCGGTGGCGGATCAGTTTATACACCGGTTCGAACAGGGCATTGGTGATGGTCTTGAAGTACCATCGGATCAGCAGCCAGGAAGAAACGAAGATCACCAGGGCGACGGCTCCTGCTGCCCAGGGACCATACACCGGGTTGTGAAATGCCAGATACATTCCCAGGGCTGAGAGGCAGAGCGCTCCCACGGCAAGAATCGCCGAGAGCCCGCCGGGGGAGAGTCCCTTGATCCGGGGAAGTCGGAGGCTCATATTCGTCCTGTTTGGGCAAGGATGCGGGTGACATACTTCCCAATAATATCAAATTCCAGGTTCACCACCGTCCCGGGTTGGATTTGGTGGAAATTGGTGCATTGGTAGGTGAAGGGGATAATGGCCACCTGGAAGGACCCGGGGCGGGAATTGACCACGGTGAGGCTCACCCCGTTCACAGCAATGGAGCCCTTCTCAACCGTTAGGTTCCCCGGAGCCGGGTCATAGGCAAACGTGAAGTACCAGCTCCCGTCGGCTTCCGAAACTTCGGTGCAGACTGCTGTCTGGTCCACATGCCCCTGCACCATGTGTCCGTCCAGCCGGTCGTTGAGCAGCATGCTGCGTTCCAGATTCACCTTGTCCCCAACAGAGAGGGCGCCAAGATTGGACTTCATCAGGGTTTCGCGGATGGCCGTCACGGTGTAGCGGTCCTGTTCCAGATCCACCACGGTAAGGCATACCCCGTTGTGTGCAATGCTCTGGTCAATCCTGAGTTCCGGGGCAAAGGAACAGGTCATGGTGATGTGCAGGTTGTCCTGTTCTTTTTTCAGAGCAACCACAGTGCCCGCTTCTTCGATGATGCCAGAAAACATAACGGTCCTTATTGGTGAGCTACAAAAATACGGATATTTTCTTTATTTTGCCGGGTGGCACCCCGGCATCCCCGGGACCTTCAACCCTCAACGTTTCCAGATGTCACCAACCTCCTGCCAAAGCCATCCCGACCCGTCCAAAGGCGATCCTGATCCGTCCCTGGGCATTCTGGCTTCTGACCCCCGGATAGCGGCCTTTATCCGCAAGCATCATGTCATGACTCTGGCTACCTGTCTGCAGGGCCAGCCCTGGTGTGCGCATTGTTTTTACGTTTTTTTGGAGGATGAGATGTGGCTGGGTTTCACTTCCGACCCCGATACCCGGCACATTAAGGAAGCCATGGAGCATGAATGTGTTGCCGCATCGATTGTATTGGAAACCCGTGTCGTAGGCAAGATTCAGGGCGTCCAGATCGAAGGCCGGATGGTACGTCCGGATGGGCCTATGGAGCAACGCATCAAACAAGCCTACATCCGGCGGTTCCCGGTGGCCGCCGTGATGGACACCTGTTTCTGGGGGCTGGAGATAACCAGCATCAAGATGACCGACAACCTCTTGGGTTTCGGCAAGAAACTCTTCTGGGAAAGGAAGGGGCCGTAACTATTTTCGGGCTGAGACAATTTCCGGGCAGTGACTATTCCCGAGACGCGACCATTTGCGGGCAGTGGAAGCTGCTATCGTTCCAGTTCTTTGCGCAGGAAAGGTCCCGTGTGACCGGCTTCGGTGCGGGCCATCTCTTCGGGGGTACCGCTCCACACGATCTGTCCGCCATCCACTCCGCCCTCAGGCCCCAGCTCTATGATGTGGTCGGCCATTTTCACCACATCCAGATTGTGCTCAATGACCACCACGGTATTCCCGCGGTCTGAGAGTTTCTGCAGCACCTTCATCAACACCCGGATGTCTTCGAAATGCAAACCCGTAGTAGGCTCATCCATGATATAGACGGTGTTGCCCGTATCCTTCTTGGCCAGCTCGGTAGCCAGTTTAACCCGTTGGCTTTCTCCCCCCGAAAGAGTCGTGGAGGGTTGTCCGAGACGAACATACCCCAGCCCCACTTCCTGCAGGGCCTTAAGCCGGGGCAGAATCTGAGGCTGGTTTTCAAAGAACTCCACGGCCACGTTGATGGTCATGTCCAGCACCTCGCCGATGTTCTTCCCCTTGTAGCGGACCTCGAGGGTTTCGCGGTTGTACCGGTGGCCGTCGCATTCCGGGCAGGTAACATAGACATTGGGCAGGAAATTCATCTCGATGGTCTGAACACCGGCCCCGGAACAGGCCTCACACCGCCCCCCCTTGACATTGAACGAGAATCGTCCCGCAGGATAGGCCCGGATGCGGGCTTCGGGTGTCATGGAGAACAATTCCCGGATGTCGCTGAACACCCCGGTGTAGGTTGCCGGGTTGGACCGGGGCGTCTTCCCGATGGGCGACTGGTCCACCTGAATGACCTTGTCGCAGTGCTCTATGCCCTCAATCAGCCGGTAAGGCAGCGGCTCCTGCAAGGAGTGGTGCAGCCTCTGGCTGAGGATGGGAAGCAGGGTTTCGTTGATCAGGGAAGACTTGCCACTCCCGGATACCCCGGTGATGCAGACAAACATGCCCAAGGGGATGGTTAAGTCCACATTCCGGAGGTTGTTGCCCGAGGCTCCGTAGAGCCTCAGGAACTTTCCAGAGCCCGGCCTGCGTGTTTTGGGGACCTCGATCCGTCGGGCTCCACTAAGGTATTGCGCCGTCAGGGAACCGGATGCCATGATTTCATCCGGGGTTCCCCGGGCCACAATCTCTCCCCCGAGCCTGCCGGCACCGGGGCCGATGTCAATGACATGGTCGGCCGAAAGAATCATGTCCCGGTCGTGTTCCACCACGATGACGGTATTCCCGGAATCACGCAGTTTGCGTAAGGCCCCAATCAGCCGGTGGTTGTCCCGCTGGTGCAGCCCGATGCTGGGCTCGTCCAGGATGTAGAGTACATTCACCAGTTGGGACCCGATTTGGGTAGCCAGGCGAATGCGCTGACTCTCACCGCCCGAAAGATTTCGCGCCCCCAGATTCAGCGAAAGGTAGTACAATCCTACATCGAGCAGGAATTGGATGCGGGTCCGGATCTCCTTGAGAAGTTCTGTGGCGATTTTGCGTTGTTTGTCCGAGAGATGGGGCTCCAAGTCCCGGAACCATTCCTGAAGGGTGACCAGGTCCATCGAGGAGAGCTCTGCGATGTTCCTGTCGTGTATCCGGAACTGCAGCGCTTCCTTCTTCAACCGGGCGCCATTGCATTCCGGACACCGTATCCGGCGGATAAACTGATTGGCCCAGTTCTGCGCCTTCTTGGAAGTTGCCTCGGTTTGTTCCTGGATGATGTAGTTGGCCAGTCCCTCAAAGTCCATGGAATAGCCACCGCTTCCCATGGCTCCCTTGATGCGCAGGGGCTCTTCGGTCCCATAGAGGATGGCCCGGATGGCCTCTTCGGGGAATTCCTCCAGCGGGGTCTGCAGGTCCATCCCGAACTGCTCTGCGATGGCTTCCACCTGCTGAAAGATCACGGAATGTTTGTACGGCCCCAGGGGGGCAATCCCGCCCTTACGGATGCTCAGCCTGGCATCAGGGATGAGCTTATCCCGGTCCACCTCGCTGATCTCGCCCAGTCCGTTGCACACCGGGCAGGCGCCCTGAGGGGAGTTGAACGAGAAAGTATGTGGTGCCGGTTCGTTATAGGACAGCCCCGTGGAAGGGCACATCAGGTGGCGGCTGTAATACCGGCCCTCCGCAGCTCCCCGTTCCAGAACCATCATGATGCCCTTGCCCTGCTTCATGGCGGTCTGAACTGAGGCTTTCAGCCGCGGAACGTCACTGGCATCCACCTCAAACTTGTCAATGACCGTCTCAATATAGTGGGTTTTGTATCGGTCCACCTTCATCCCGGGCTTCAGATCCCGGATCTCGCCATCCACCCGTACGCTCAGGAATCCCTTTTTGCGCACCTGCTCAAACAATTCCTTGTAGTGCCCCTTTCTTCCTTTGACTGCGGGAGCCAGAATATACAACTGCTTATCCCGGAACCGGGTAAGGATCAGTTCCACAATCTGGTCATCGGTGTACCGGACCATTTTCTCGCCTGTGGCCATGGAGTAGGCATCCGCTGTCCGGGCATACAGGAGCCTCAGGAAATCGTATATCTCGGTGATGGTGCCCACGGTGCTGCGGGGGCTCCGGCCCACGGTTTTCTGCTCGATGGCAATCACGGGGCTGAGGCCCGTGATTTTGTCCACATCCGGACGCTCCATCGTCCCCAGGAACATGCGTGCATAGGCCGATAGGGTTTCCATGTAGCGGCGCTGCCCTTCGGCATAGATGGTGTCGAAGGCCAGGGAGGACTTCCCGCTGCCACTCAGGCCGGTCATCACGGTCAGGCGATGGCGGGGCAGGCTGACGTCCACGTTCTTAAGGTTGTGGACGCGGGCCCCATACACATGGATCTGCTGGTCGTCGTTCACGGTTGCCGGGGCTCCTGTTGTTGCGACAGCGGGACAGGCCGGAACCCTTTTTCAGGGATCCTTATTTGATATACTTTTCCGGTTTTGTTGGTCAGAAAGGTATCCCGAAGCCACGGGTTGAGCATTTTGAGAAGTTTGTAGTTGGTGCCGTGGTCTCTGGCGAAGGTGGCAAAACCGCTGACCTTCCCGGCAACCTCGACGGTGGAGTAGGGAATGGGCTTGAGCCGCATGGTCTCCGGAACGTGGAATCCGTAACGTTCGGGGTCTGTCAGGATGATTTTGGCAGAAAGGATGCGGAATACATAGCGGGCGGTCTCCTCGTTCAGCAGCAGGTCGTAATAGCTGAACGTGCCCTGCCGGCCCAGTTGGTTGTTAATCCCGGCCTTGCCGGCATTGAACGAGGCTGCTGCAAAAGTCCAGCTTCCCAGTTCGGCCTTCATCTTCTTCAGGTAGTCACAGGCGGCCCGGGTAGATTTTTCCAGATGGTAGCGCTCGTCCACTTCGGAGGTAATCTCCAGCCCGTACTGAGTCCCGGTGGTTTTCATGAATTGCCAGAACCCGGCGGCCCCTGCGGGGGAAACGACATTTTCCAGATTGCTCTCAATGAGGCACAGGTATTTGAAATCATCCGGCACCCCTTGTTCCTTGAGGATGGGCTCGATTACCGGGAAGAACCTTCCGGAACGGAGCAGCCACTGCAGGGTGTTGGAATGAAAGTTCATATTGACAATAAGCTCTTTGAGCAGGCTCTCCCGGACATCAAAAGCATCCAGGGGTACTGGCTCCCCGGCAAAACTCAGTCCTGTGGGCATGTCGGGCAGTTGCACCACCGGCCGTACCGCTTGAGCGGATGGTTCGGGAAAGGTGATTTCGGTGGATGCCGGTGGGCTGCAGAAGCAGCAGGCAACCGAAAGCAACAGAAATCCTGTCAGCGTATAGAAGGGAGGAGAGAAAAAGCGTCGCGCCATGGTAATTTGCATTGTAACCTGCAAAACTACCAAAAATTCTTCCTTATCGAAAATAGTTTTTATCTTTGCGCTCCCGTTTACAAATGAATCCGGGGTGTAGCGAAGCCAGGTTATCGCGCCACGTTCGGGACGTGGAGGCCGGTGGTTCGAATCCACTCACCCCGACCCTTTCCCTATAGAAACCTGCAGATTTTTAGGATTTGCAGGTTTTTTTGTGTCCGGAGGTCAATATAAAGCGAGTTTTTCCCATTTGACGCGCCTCATCAATGGCCAGAGCCTTGTTAGCCACTGATTTTAAGCGCGTTTCATTTTCATGTCGGTTTTTTCTGAACGACATGGCTACACTTTTCCATATATTTTGTTGGCTCAAAAACACACTTTTCCTATAAAATTATCAAAGAAAAAATACACTTTTCCAAAAAGTGCCCTGTCAGAGTTTCAACAACCACTTCCAGACAGGAAGCACCTGGATGGTTGTTCCGTATTCCTGGATGGTTGTTTCTTCATCCCAAGTGACAATTTCGAGTGTAGTCAAATCGTGTATTTCTGAGAGCCTCAACAATGCTTTGACTTCTCTTTGCCTTGTGGTATCGTCAGCAATTCTGAACGAAGCCTGAATGGCCCGATGGTCGTTTGGAATAAAGAAATCGACTTCAATATTCTTTTTATAGAAATAGAGGTCATCTCCGTATTTCTGCTTTAAGTAGATGGCCACAATATTTTCCAATAATTTTGTTTCTGGCTCAAATAAGAAGTTGTTCAGTAGCCCATTGTCATAGAAATATCTTTTTTTGTAAGTTTCCTTGTCACTAAGTTTATCGGAAAAGTTTGAAATGCCGAAGACCAAATAGGCATCATTCAACAGTTGAAGATAATCCACCAGAGTGTTGCGGGCAACCGTTGTTCCAGTTGAATCCACAATATTCTTTATCCGGGCCAGAGAGGAAGGTTGCATCACGCTTTCGGCCAATTTCTTAGCGATTACCTTAATGGCATTTTCGTTACGAATACCATTTCGTGAAATGATGTCGCCCAGAAGGACTTTTTGATACAGCGCGTTTAGCCAACTGCGTTTGTCTTTTAGAGGGAATGACTCGGCAAACCCCCCATAATAGAAATAATCCTCAAATAGCTTTACTACCTGGATGCGTGTATCATCATATTCCCAATTTCGGTTCAGAGTCACCTGAAAAAAGGACAGGTACTCTTTAAATGAAAAAGGAAATACTTCTTTGGCTATGAACCTGCCACCAAGTGTTGTGTGCATCTCTTTGCTGAGCATTTTTGCATTACTTCCGGTAATGAATACGCGATATTTGGAATCGGCCAGACGGCGGGCAAACTTTTCCCAGCCAATTATGTTCTGAATTTCATCCAAAAAGATGAATGGCTTCTTGTCGAACATCTCATTAAAACATTCCGGGAACAAATGAAGTTCCTCTGCTTTAATTGATGAGATTCGCTCATCTTCAAAATTAATGTACAGAATATCCTCAATAGAGGCTTGACCCGATTTGATCAGTCCCTGTATGTGCTGATACATTAAATAGGATTTTCCTGCACGACGCAGGCCGACGAAGATATAGTTTGCCGCGGTCTCCAGTTCTAAAGGTCTTTCGACTAATTCAATGCCGATAATTTCTTTCTGCTTTTCAGCAATTAGACTTTTGATGATGAGTTTTTCCATTAATTGTTCAATTTATTGATCCAAATATACGAATTATCTTTCAATATAGTGAACAATAATCGGAAAGTTTTCCTTTGCGCGAGTATTGACAGTATCGCGATCATCAGACCGGAAATGGATACGTTGAGCATACTTAGGGTCCGCTGAATAATTTACACCATGCCCAAATTTCTTTGGGATAT
>DFUR01000048.1 GCA_002380425.1 Bacteroidales bacterium UBA4181 | reverse complement strand
CCGGCCACATCGGGGCAGCGGTCATCCAGGTCAGCAATACCGTCACCGTCCTTGTCAGGGCAGCCCTTCAATGAAGCAGGGCCTGCCTGCTGAGGACAACGGTCATCCTTGTCTGCAATACCGTCCCCGTCGCTGTCAGGACATCCCTGGAATTCCTTCAGACCAAACACATCCGGGCAAAGATCTTTGTCATCTGCAATCCGGTCCTTATCCCGGTCCTTCTTCCCCAAAGGAAGCTTCACCATCACATAGCCATCTACAGACTTGCTGATGTTGGCAAAAGGATTCAGATTCGTCAGAACCGTGTTGGATCCCAGCCAGACGTACTGCCACAAACGAACAGACAAACCGGCATTCAAACGATGGTACTGGTCGTACTGCAGGGGAACTGCAATCCCGAAGTTCTCCTTCTCAAAGTGAGGAATGATGTTGAAGGAAGTCATATTGTGCAACCGGGTGTCCTGATTGTTCTGGTACAAAGCCACAATCGGGTTGAAGTTCACAAACAAACCCGGCATCCAGCGCTTCAGGTTGATATCTACCTGGGCGTTGATTACCGTAGGCATCTGGATCGAAAAACGATCGTCCTTGATTCCCTGGCCGTAACGCTGAATCATATCCCCGTAAGAGTAAGGAAGCACATCCTGATCGTAGTTTACATCCGTGTAGCCCCCAAGATATTCGTACTGGGCATCTTTAAACGCAATAGCGCCCAAATCCAAAACAGACAAACCGGCCTTGACACCGTAAGGAACCAAATCTCCCTTGAGATATTCAGGACGATACTCATACTCAAAACCAAAGTCCAGAGACATCCCAAACTTCTGCTTGTCGGCATAACCTACGGTCCCGTCCTGGAACCATACGCCGCTGATGCGGCCAGGATTGTAGGTGGGATCGTTGATCGGAAGCACAGGATGCATGTGCGGAAAATGATCTTCGGTGGTGAAATTGTAACCGCGTGCATTCACAAAGCCGGCTTCCCCGTCGAACAACAGCTTGGCGGTAATACCTGCTTTGAATACATTCTGTGCATTGGCCTTGAGTACCCGGGCATAGGTCAGATCTATCTCTTTCCATGCTGCCGAACGAACCTGGGAGGTTGCCGGCTCGGCAAGCCAGTCACGATGCAGGTACTGGGGAGGACTCAGAAAACGCTCAGAGGACCACATCATCCCCTTGGAAATATTGTCTGCCGAAAGAATCCCCCGCTGACGGAAACCAACAGCTATCGAGGACTGATCATCCAAACGATACATCAAATGAAACAGGGCAACATCAAAACTGGCAATACCCGAAGGATTCCCCATGTCCCACTGCATCCCGATATTGTGCAGATACTTCCGCGATAAATCCCCGTTGAAGAACCCGTAATCGTTGATGTTCTTGGCTTCCTGAACCAAATCCACATAGAAACCCGGCTTGAAGATGAGTTTGCGACGACCAAATCGCATGAAATCATTGTGGACTCCGGCACTGGCGCCAAACAACACAAAATCCATCGACTGGTCACTGCCGGCAATCGAGGCTGGCTGCTGCCAGGCCCCGGCTACCCCGGCGTAAGGACTGGTATAAAAACCCAAATATTGCTGCGACATAGCCCCAAAAACAGAACCACACAGCAAGAGGCACAATAACAAAATCTTCTTCATAAAGAGAAATTTAAGTAGTGTATTCCGGCCCGTACAAATGCACAACAGACCCCATTCCAACGGCAAAGTTATATCATTTTACTGAATTGAGAGAATCCTTGGGCGGAATAAATAATATTTTAACCCGTACCGACCAAAAAAACGCAAAAAAAACATTCAACAATTTGTTTTTCAAGGAACAAATATAGTCAAAAATCGTAACTTTGCGCTCACTTTTCAGGACCTCCTCCGAGGGGCCTTGATCCCATTACCATTCAAAATTTTCTGACATGAAAATTAACCATATTGAACACATCGGCATTGCTGTTAAAAGCATTGAAGAATCCCGGAAATTCTGGGAAGGAGTCCTCGGACTCACCTGTTACAACATCGAAGAAGTTCCTGACCAGAAAGTACGGACCGCCTTCTTCATGATCGGCCAGACAAAGATCGAATTGCTGGAATCCACGGACCCGGAAGGAACGATCGCCAAATTCATAGAGAAGAAAGGCGAGGGCGTCCACCACATCGCTTATTCCGTGGATGATGCCGTGAGCGCCTTGCAGGAGATGGACGCCAAGGGCGTGCAACTGATTGACAAAACCCCTCGCAAGGGCGCCGAGGGCCTCAACATTGCCTTCCTTCATCCCCGGTCTACGGCCGGCATTCTCACTGAATTGTGTGAACACCCCAAACATTGACCACCCTATACCTATCATATAATGAGCAAGCCATTAGACAAAGTCAGACATCTGACAGAAATGCGGGAGAAAGCCCGCCAAGGCGGCGGCGATAAAAGAATTGACGCACAGCACCAAAAGGGCAAATACACCGCCCGGGAACGAATTGCCATCCTTTTGGACGAAGGCAGTTTTGAAGAATTTGATATGTTCGTGCAGCATCGTTGCACCAACTTTGGAATTGAGAAAGAGTCCTACCTCGGTGATGGAGTTGTCACGGGGTATGGCACCATTGACGGCCGCCTGGTGTATGTTTATGCACAGGACTTCACCATTTTCGGGGGATCCCTCTCTGAAACCCTCGCTTTGAAGATTTGTAAGGTGATGGACCAAGCCATGAAAATGGGTGCGCCGGTTATCGGCATCAATGATTCCGGAGGAGCCCGCATCCAGGAAGGGGTCAACGCCCTGGCCGGGTACGCAGAGATCTTCCAGCGGAACATCCTGGCCTCCGGGGTGATTCCTCAGATCTCAGGTATTTTCGGACCTTGCGCCGGAGGCGCCGTTTACTCTCCTGCCCTCACCGACTTCAACATCATGACCAAGGGTACCAGCTATATGTTCCTCACGGGCCCCAAGGTCGTCAAGGCGGTTACGGGTGAAGATGTCAACCAGGAACAACTGGGGGGGGCCAGCGTGCACTCCACCAAATCCGGGGTGGCCCACTTTGCCGTAGATACCGAGGAAGAAGGCCTGCAACTGATTCGCAGGTTGCTCAGCTTTCTGCCCCAGAACAACCTCGAAGAAGCACCTCTGGCGGCGTGCTCAGACCCTGTGGACCGGCTGGAAGATGCCCTCAACGAAATTATTCCGGACAGTCCCAACAAGCCCTACGACATGTACGAAGTAATCGGGGCTATTGTTGACAATGGAGCCTTTCTGGAAGTTCACAAGGACTATGCCCCCAACATCATCGTGGGCTTCGCACGGTTCAACGGAATTTCGGTGGGTATCGTCGCCAACCAGCCCAAGCATCTGGCCGGGGTTCTGGATATCAAGTCCTCCATCAAGGCAGCCCGTTTTGTACGTTTCTGCGATGCATTCAACATTCCTCTGGTAACATTGGTGGACGTGCCCGGTTTCCTTCCAGGCACCCAGCAGGAGTACGGAGCCATCATCCTGAACGGCGCCAAACTTCTGTATGCCTATGGGGAGGCAACCGTTCCCAAGGTGACTGTCACCCTGCGAAAGTCATACGGCGGAGCCTATTGCGTGATGAGTTCCAAACATCTGCGCGGAGACATCAACTACGCATGGCCTACCGCGGAGATTGCCGTTATGGGAGCTTCGGGTGCCATTGAAGTGCTCTACAACAAGGAAATCCGAGAAGCCGCTGATCCCAAGGGTCTGGCAGCCGAAAAGGAAGCCGAATACACTGAGGCTTTTGCGAACCCATACAATGCTGCCCGTTTCGGGTATATTGACGACGTCATTGAACCGCGCAACACCCGATTCCGCATCATCAGGGCGCTGCAGCAGCTCTCCACCAAGAAGCTGTCCAACCCGGCTAAGAAACATGACAACCTTCCGCTGTAAGCCGATAAGACAAGTGAACATGAAACACACACTTCCCTACCTTACCTGGACACTTCTGGCCCTGCTCGGATGCATTGCCCCCTCCCATGCCCAATGGGCAACGGCTCTGCGCATCAACGAGGTGATGACCTACAACACCGATAATGCCGTTGACGACTTCGGGCAGAGGAACGGCTGGATTGAGTTTTTCAACACCTCCTACGGCACGGTGGATATCGGGGGATGCTTTATTACCACCGACATGAATCTGCCCAAGATGTATCCGATTCCTGCCGGAGACGTCACCACCAAGATGAAACCCCGTCAGCACAGCCTTTTCTGGGCCGACAATCATCCCACGCACGGGACCTATCACGTCAATTTCACCTTGGATTCAACCCGTTCGAACTTTGTTGCCCTGTTCGACGTGAACGGAAGAACGCTGATAGACAGCATTACTATTCCGCCTCTGAAAGCCAACGAAAGTTTCGGACGCATGATTGACGGTGACAACAAGTGGGGCATCCTACCCATGACCACCCCCTCGAGCAACAATGTGATCCTGAACCGGACTGCTAAGGCCGAACGCTTTAAGGAAAACGATCCTTCAGGGGGCGGGATGAGCATCGTGGCTATGTCGGTAGTATTTTCTGCCTTGTTGGTTCTGTTCCTTTGCTTCAAGCAAGTGGGCAAATACTTCAAAGCTTCCAGCAAGAAGAAAACCCTTATTGCCAAGGGCGTTTCCTCTCAGGATACTGTACCCGGCCACGAGACTGACGAAACCGGTGAAGTTTATGCCGCTATTGCCATGGCTCTGCACGAGTACCAGAACGACATTCATGATGTGGAACACACCGTTCTGACCATCGACCGGGTAACCCGGAATTACTCCCCGTGGAGTTCCAAATTATACGGGCTTCGCCAAACTCCCGGAAAACTATAATACACACCAAGCACAACTGCGCAACAATCAAGTATATGAAAGAGTTTAAAATCACTGTCAACGGGAATGAGTACAACGTAGCCATCACTTCCGTGGAAAACAATCAGGCAGAGGTAGAAGTCAATGGCACTCCCTATCATGTCACCATCGACAAACCGCTGAAACAGACGCCCAAAGCCATCAAGCCTGTAGCTTCAGTTACTCCGGCTACAGCCTCCAATCCGGCAGCCACTCCCCCCGCTCCCTCCGTTCCGGTCAGCAAGCCTGCAACCCCGGTGATTGGAGGCGCCATCAAATCTCCCCTGCCCGGAGTCATTTTGGAGATGCATGTCCGAATCGGCGATCAAGTCAAAACAGGGCAAAAAATTCTGGTGCTTGAAGCCATGAAAATGGAGAACTCTGTAACTTCAGACAGAGACGGTAAAGTAGTGGATATCAGAGTCAACAAAGGAGACTCCGTGCTTGAGGGCGCAGATCTCGTAATCATTGGTTAGTATGGAAAGTATCGAAGGCATGAAGTTTTTTGAGTTTGTGGCCGACAATCTCTCGAATTTTTTCTCTTATACGGCCTTTGCCAACTTCGAGTTAGGACACATCGTGATGATTCTGGTGGGCCTCATCTTCCTTTATCTGGGGATTGCCAAAGACTATGAACCTCTGCTGCTGGTTCCCATCGGTTTTGGCATGCTGGTGGGGAATATCCCCTTTGTCGGGGGCATGCAAATTGGCATCTACGAAGAAGGCTCCGTGCTGAATATCCTCTATCAGGGGGTAAGGCAAGGCTGGTACCCACCCCTGATCTTTCTGGGCATCGGAGCCATGACGGATTTTTCGGCCCTGATCTCCAATCCCAAACTGATGCTCATTGGCGCGGCTGCCCAACTGGGGATATTTGGAGCCTATATGCTGGCCACTGCGATTGGATTTGAGCCTAACGAAGCCGCTGCGACCGCCATTATCGGGGGTGCAGACGGCCCCACCGCCATCTTCCTTTCCTCCAAGCTGGCCCCGGACCTGATGGGTGCTATCGCCGTTTCGGCCTATTCCTACATGGCACTGGTACCTGTGATTCAGCCCCCGGTGATGCGGTTGCTCACTTCGCGCAAGGAAAGACTCATCCGTATGCGTCCCCCCAGAGCGGTGTCACAGAATGAGAAGATTCTGTTCCCCATCTTCGGTCTGCTGCTTACTTGTTTTATTGTACCCTCGGGACTTCCGCTCTTGGCGATGCTCTTCTTCGGAAACATTCTTAAAGAAAGCGGCGTTACCAAGCGTCTGGCCGAAACGGCCCGCGGACCGCTTATTGACACCATCACCATTCTGCTGGGACTCACCGTGGGCGCCTCTACCCAGGCTACCACGTTCCTGACCTACAAGTCCATTATGATTTTTGGTCTGGGAGCCCTATCCTTCATCATTGCCACAGCAGGCGGCGTTCTCTTTGTGAAATTCTTCAACCTCTTTTTGAAGAAAGACAACCAGATCAATCCCCTCATCGGGAACGCGGGAGTTTCGGCTGTGCCTGACTCGGCACGGATTTCCCAGATTGTCGGACAGGAATACGACAAGACCAACTTCCTGCTGATGCATGCCATGGGACCCAATGTGGCAGGTGTGATCGGGAGTGCTGTCGCAGCCGGGATTCTGTTGGGATTCCTGGCATAGCTCTTTTCGGCCCCTTATCTGAGAGGGTATCCCGTCGGGGTACCCTCTTTTATTGGACTACTGCAACACCTTAAACTCCGTACGGCGGTTGACTTGATGGGCCGTTTCTTGCTGTTCGGGGTCGCGGAAGGAGTTTATGTATGATTCGGTAAGATAGGCACCACGCCGCAGGAAGGGGTACTGACGGTTGAGTTCCAGATCCACCTGGCGAGGCAGGCTCTCCCCATAACCCTGTGCCCTGAGCCGGGAAGAAGCAATCCCCTTCTGAACCAGATAGTCCACAACAGACTGCGCCCTGCGCTGAGAAAGTAGCAGGTTGTCTTCTGGGGTTCCCCTGGTGTCTGTGTGGGACATCAGTTCAATCCGGACTTCAGGATTATCGTTGAGGACTCGCACCAAAGAGTCCAGGGACTGCATAGACTCAGGCTTGAGTTCCCAACGGGCAAAATCATAGAGAATATTGTGCAGTGCAATCGGAGCTGCCGTGGACCTGAGTTGCAGGATCATCCTGAGTTCCTCGCCCGGCTTCCTGTCCCGGGTAGTTTCTTCACCCCGGCCGTTCAGATATCCCTCCAGAGATGCCAGCAACAAATAGTCGGCATTTTGCCGCAACAAGGCCGAAAAGGCTCCGGAACGATCGGACTGTACTGTCTTCTGCTCCCCGTCACTGGCGGCAATTCGTACCTGAGCCCCGGAAAGCGGCCTGTTGGTGCGGGCATCCAAAACAATTCCCTTGAGCGGAAAGAACAACTCTGGTTTGTAGAACCGAAAGATATCATCGCCCGATACGGACCGACGAGCCGAGGAAAGAAAACCTTCCGCTCCCCCTGGAAGAAACACCAGCCCGAAATCATCTGAGGAGGAGTTCAGTGGACGGCCGACATTGGCAACCACCCACCGGGAACCTTCCCTGCGGGCCGAATAGATGTCCAGCCCCCCCAGTCCTTCACGGCCGTCAGAAGAAAAAAACAGCACTCCGTCGCTCCGAACCGTCGGGAACATCTCATCACCAGAGGTATTGATATCCGGCCCCAGATTGACAGGAAACCCCCAGGGTCCATCCTCACTGTCCCGGGTGAGCATCCACAAATCCTTTCCCCCATACCCTCCAGGCAAATCAGAGGTGAAATACAACACCAGGTCATCGGGCGAAAGCGCCGGATGGGCAGCAACCGTAGTATCCCCCCCTATCTCGAGTTCCCTTTCCCTGCCCCACACTCCAAAGGTCAGGGAAGCAGTCACAATCCGGCTGCCCATGGGACGGTCCCGTTCCTGAAGACACCGGGTAAAGAATAGTGTACGGCCGTCGGAGGAGACACAACTGGTTCCCTCTTCAAACACCGTTGAAACAGGAGCATTCAGGGGTGTTGGTTCAGACCAGTTTCCCTGCGCATCCAACGTGGATGAAAAAACATCTGAGAACCGCTCCCCGGTTGCCCCATGCAAGGATCTCCCGGTGGCCTCCTGACGCGAGGATGTGAAATAAACGGTACGGCTGTCCGTAGGCAAAACCATCACTGAATAATCATTGAAACGGGTATTGAATGGCATCATGGGCTCCACCCGGTATTCAGATGAATCGGGCAAACGCACAGACAAGGACCGGGCAGACTTCAACCCGGCCTGCCCAAGCGGATCAGCAGGAACCAGGTCTGTATATTGCGCAAACGCTTTGAATGCTTCTTCATATTTCCCGTTCTTCATCAGGCTCTGTCCCCAATATAGAAAAGCCAAAGGGACTCCTGTACGACGTGCAGCACGAGCAAAAGCGGCCTCAGCCCTGGCAGGCTGATTGGTGATACGGTAACACTCTGCAAGCCGAAACGAGACCTTATTGAGCAACTCTCCATCCCGAATGTGCCCGTACGCTTTGCTGTACAGAGGAGCGGCAATGTGGTACTCACCTGACTCAAAAGCGGCATCAGCCTTGCCCAGAGAGGAACGGAACATACAGGAGGTCAATAAGCACAAAACGGGAGCCCACAACCACCCCCGGGAACATCTGACTGCCATGATGAATGATATCGTGCTGCGAAAGTACGAAAAATCGGAGAAAGTATGTTTTTTCCAGAGCCTGCCAAAATTCCGGCCAATTTTACGATATTTGCAGGCTAAATCATAATTTAAGGGAGGGTATGTCTTGGTTTGAAGCTATGATGCTGGGCCTGGTTCAGGGTTTGACGGAATTCCTGCCGGTTAGCAGCAGTGGTCATCTCCAGATAGGCAATGCCCTGCTGAACACCGGAGTGGAAGAGAACCTTACGTTCGCGGTGGCCGTACACGCAGCCACCGTGCTCAGCACACTGCTCGCTCTGAGAAAAGAAATCTATATCCTGATACGGGATGCCCTCAGAATAGAATGGAATAACTCCACCCGCTACCTGTTCAAGATTGCCTTATCTATGATTCCGGTGGCTATTGTCGGCCTGTTCTTCAAAGATGCTGTGGAATCTCTTTTCAGCAGCGGACTGGTGTTGACAGGTGCATGCCTGCTGCTGACCGCTGTGCTGCTGACCTTTGCGTCATTCGCCCGTCCCCGCGAGCGAAAGGATATCGGATTTCGGGATGCCATCGTCATCGGACTGGCCCAGGCGCTGGCCATCCTGCCCGGACTGTCCCGTTCCGGTGCCACCATCTCCACCGGGCTGCTCCTGGGCAACCAGAAAGAGTCCGTGGCCCGTTTTTCCTTCCTGATGGTACTGGTGCCCATTCTGGGAGAAGCTGTGCTGGACTTGTCCCGCGGAGGGTTCTCAGCCGCATCATCGGGCATTCCGGCCTTCTCACTGATGGTTGGGTTCCTTACGGCATTTCTCTCCGGCTATGTAGCCTGCCGCTGGATGCTCCGACTGGTACAACGGGGCAAACTGATATATTTTGCCCTATACTGCGCCCTGCTGGGCATGACGACCCTGATTATTCTCTGATGCAAAAAAATACTGAGGCACAGGACTTTCCCGTATTCTGCAGGGCTTCACTTCCGGAGGAATTCCTTTCCGGACAGATCATCCTGATGGACAAACCGCTCTGGTGGACATCTTTTGATGTGGTCAGGAAGACCAGGAACCTGATTACCCGAAAACTCGGCATTAAAAAACTTAAAGTAGGACACGCCGGGGCCCTGGACCCTCTGGCCACCGGCCTGATGATTCTGTGTACCGGGAAGGCCACTCGTTCCATTGAGCAATGGATGAGTTCCGACAAAGAATACATCGCCACCTTTGAGATAGGCAGGACCACACCCTCCTTTGATCTGGAAACCGAAACGGATGCCACCTATCCTACAGCCCACATTAGCCGGGAGAAGGTTCTGCATGTTCTCAGCCGGTTCGCCGGACCGCAGATGCAGGTTCCTCCTGTTTTTTCGGCAAAGAATTTGCAGGGAAAGAGGGCTTATGAGCTGGCACGCAAAGGAATAGAAATTCAAATGCAAGCTCAGCCTATCACACTGCACCGTCTGGATCTGGTTGATTTTACTCTTCCGTTCCTCACGGTCCGTGTACTATGCAGCAAAGGGACCTATATCCGGTCTCTGGCACGTGACCTGGGCACTGCTCTGGAAAGCGGGGCCTGCCTGACGGCGCTGCGCAGAACGGCATCCGGGCCTTTTGGGGTTTCCCCTGCCCTTACTCCGGAAGCATTCGAATCATTGCTGAAGGATATGCCTCCGCTCCACCAAACCGACAATCAATCTGTATCCATATGAGACTTTCACAGTACAAATTCAACCTTCCCCCCGATCTGGTAGCCAAGTACCCGGCTCCCAACCGTGACGAATCCCGCCTGATGGTCCTGAACCGAAATACCGGAGACATTGAGCACCGTGCCTTTAAGGACATTATTGAATACTTTCACGAGGACGATGTTATGGTATTCAACAACACCCGGGTATTTCCGGCCCGTCTTTACGGAAATAAGGAAAAAACCGGAGCCCAGATCGAAGTGTTTTTGTTGAGGGAACTCAACCAGGAACAACGTCTTTGGGACGTTCTGGTCGATCCTGCCCGAAAAATCCGCATCGGCAACAAACTGTACTTTGGAGAAAATGACATTATGGTTGCCGAGGTCATTGACAACACCACCTCCAGAGGCCGTACCCTGCGGTTCCTGTTTGACGGCAGCTACCAGGAGTTCAAAGACACCCTGTATTCTCTGGGAGAAACCCCGTTGCCCCGGTCCATCAAACGCGATGTGGTTCCCGAGGACAAGGATCGCTACCAAACCATTTACGCCAAACACGAGGGAGCGGTTGCCGCTCCCTCTGCCGGCCTTCACTTCAGCAGAGAGCTGCTCAAAAGACTGGAAATTAAGGGCGTGAACATGACAGAAATCACCCTGCACATGGGGCTGGGTTGTTTCCGCACCGTGGATGTGGAAGATTTGACCAAACACAAGATGGACTCCGAACACATCATTATTCCTGAAACGGCCGTTGAAGCGGTGAATGCGGCCAAAACCCGCAGAAAGGAAGTGTGTGCCGTGGGGACAACCGTCCTGCGCACTCTGGAAAGTTCCGTCTCCACCACCGGCATGCTCAAACCATTTGAAGGATGGACCAATAAGTTCATCTTCCCCCCCTACGAAATCAGCATTCCCACCCGGCTTATCTCAAACCTGCACCTGCCCTATTCTACACTGTTGATGATGGTGTCCGCATTTGCAGGTTATGACACCACCCTGAAAGCCTACCACACCGCTATCCAGGAAAAATACCGCTTTGGAGTCTACGGAGATGCGATGCTGATCATCTGAGCTTGCCCGAAAGCCTTTTTTTTGTACCTTCGTTTGTCGAACCGCATACTTTGCACTCATGAACAAATACGCACTGATTCTGCTTTTGCCCGCCATCATGATGGGTTGCAGCACCCAGAAAAGAGTCCCCCAGTCGGCCTATAGCACCGCTGGAACAATCGCCTCAGCCCCCGCAACCCCGCAACCCTCTGCCGCAGTTACAACACCCCAATCCGCTTCGGCCCCTGCTACGGGAGAGGTTACCAGTCGCTCCGAACGGGTATCTCTTGCTGATGGTGAATCCAATCCGCTGCAGAACTTCAACATTATCGTCGGCAGTTTCTCTGTGTACAACAACGCCCTGAACCTCAAAAGCCGGCTTACTGCACAGGGATACAATCCCACCCTGCTTAAAAACGAACAAGGAATGTTCCGGGTATGTATCATGGGCTTTAACGAGGAAGCTCCTGCCCGGAGTCAGGTGGGCACCATCAAAAACCGCTTCCCGGAATTCAGCGATGCCTGGTTGTTGATCGTACGACGCTGACCTATGCCTGTACCTGCAGCCGTTTGGACACTTCTGCTCCGGAAAAGGCTCGGTGCCATTGACTTTTTCCGGAAGCATCCTCATACGGTTCAGGATACCTGTCTGAAAACTCTGCTGATCCAGGGCGCTGCCACTGAGTGGGGCCGGGAGCACGGTTTCAGGGACATCCGGAACGAAGCAGCATTTCAGGACCGGGTTCCCATCAGCCGCTACGAAGACATTCGTCCGCTGATTGACCGCATGCGTCACGGGGAACCTTCCGTTCTCTGGCCTGGCCAGATTCACTGGTTTGCCAAATCCTCCGGGACCACGGGCCAAAAGAGCAAGTTCATTCCGGTCAGCAATACCACACTAAACAACACGCAGTACCGGGGCATCCGTGATGCCCTGTGCTTTTACCTCAGCCAGCATCCCGAAACCAGGCTTTTTAACGGCAAGGCACTGACTCTTGGGGGCAGCCACCAGATTGACTCCTTTGGGGGACATACCCGGTCGGGCGATCTTTCGGCCATCATGATCCAAAACGCCCCCAGATGGGCCAGCCTGTTTCGGACACCGGACAGGAAGGTGGCTCTGCTGCCAGTATGGGAAGAGAAACTGGAACAGATTACCCGTCAGACGCTCCGCCAGAATATCTCCAGCATCTCCGGAGTACCCTCCTGGAACCTGGTCCTGCTCAAGCACATACTGCAAGTGACAGGCAAGGAAAGCATCACGGACGTGTGGCCTTCCCTGGAACTGTTTATTCACGGTGGAATCAGTTTTACTCCCTACCGAACCCAGTTCCAGACATTGATTCCTTCGGGCAACATGCACTATCTGGAAACCTACAATGCTTCCGAAGGTTTCTTTGCCATTCAGGACGACCTGACCCGAGACGATATGCTTTTGATGCTGGACTATCAGATCTATTTTGAGTTTCTTCCTCTGGAGAAACTGGACGATTCCGGGGCCAGAGCCGTTTCCATCGAAGAAGTGGAAACCGGGAAGAATTACGCCCTGATTATTTCCACCTCCTCCGGATTGTGGCGTTACCTCATTGGAGACACGGTGATGTTCACCTCTCTGTTCCCGCACAGAATTCGAATCACTGGACGTACAGCACAGTATATCAACGCCTTTGGAGAAGAACTTATGGTGGACAATGCAGAGAAAGCTCTTGCGGAGGCCTGCCTGAAAACCGGAGCCCGCATACGCGATTATACCGCCGGACCTGTCTATATGGACCGATCCCGAAACGGAGCACACGAATGGTTGATTGAGTTTGAGGAATCTCCCGACAATTTGGCTATATTTGTTCAGGAGTTGGACAGGCATTTGTGTATGCTCAATTCTGATTACGAAGCCAAGCGCAACCAGAACATCACCCTGGGGCCACCCTTGGTCAGGACGCTCCCTCAGGGGACCTTTTACCAATGGATGAAGCAAAAGGGCAAACTGGGAGGGCAAAACAAAGTTCCCCGGCTGTCCAACCACCGGGAATACATTGAGTCAGTAATGGAAATAACCGAATCTATTCACCCATAAAACCAAACACCATGTTTACGCTTCCTTCCCTCAACTATGCGCCCAATGCGCTGGAGCCTGTGATCAGCAGTAAAACCATTGAGTTTCACTATGGGAAACACCATCAGGCTTATGTGAACAATCTCAACAACCTGATTCAGGGCACCCCCCTGGAACAAGCCTCCCTCGAAGAGATTATCCGCACCTCCGAAGGCCCCATCTTCAACAACGCAGCTCAAGTGTGGAACCACACATTCTATTTCAACACATTCACTCCCAAGGGCGGAAGCGCTCCTTCGAGGGCACTGGCCAAAGCTATTGAAGCAGAATTTGGCTCCTTCGATGCCTTTAAGGAAGCCTTCAACAAGGCAGCTGCTACCCTCTTCGGTTCCGGGTGGGCCTGGCTGGTCAAGACCCAGGAAGGGAAACTGGCTATCGTCCAAACTTCTAACGCAGAGTGTCCGCTCCGCAAGGGACAAACCCCGCTACTCACCTGCGATGTATGGGAACACGCCTATTATCTTGATTATCAAAACAGAAGGCCTGACTACATTGCTGCCTTCTGGAATCTTATTGACTGGGATGTCGTCGGGAAACGTTTCTAAACGAATATTGCCCCGCAAAAAGCATTTGATTAACTTTGCGGCGCATTCAAAACCTAAATTACGAATATATGCAGATCATAGAACAATTCAATTTTTCCGGGAAGAAAGCCATTGTCAGGGTGGATTTTAATGTACCTCTGAACAAGGAAACATTCGAAGTAACCGACGACAACCGCATCCGGGGTGCCCTTCCCACCATCAACAAGATTCTCGGTGACGGAGGTTCTGTGATCCTCATGTCCCACCTGGGCCGGCCCAAGAACAACCCGGAACCCAAGGCATCTTTGAAATATGTCATTCCTGTACTATCCCGTCTGCTGGGTGGGAAGGAGATTCTTTTTGCAGAGGACTGCGCAGGCGACAGCGCTCGTCAGTTAGCTGCCGGACTCAAACCCGGCGAAGTCCTCCTGCTGGAGAATCTTCGCTTCTACGAAGAAGAGGAAGGCAAACCCCGGCTGCCCGAAACGGCCACCGATGAAGAGAAAAAAGCTGCCAAAGCCAAGGTGAAGGAAAGCCAGAAGGCATTCACCCAGCGTCTGGCCAGTTATGCGGATGTTTACGTGAACGATGCCTTTGGAACCGCTCACCGCGCCCACGCCTCAACAGCTCTGATCGCCGACCTTTTTCCAACGGATAAAAAAATGTTCGGCTTCCTCATCAACAGCGAACTCAAGGCCATGGACAAAGTGATGCTCTCCTCTGAAAAACCCTTCACTGCCATCATGGGAGGGGCAAAGGTTTCGGATAAGATCCTCATCATTGAGAACCTGCTGGACCGAGTGGACAACCTGATTATCGGCGGAGGGATGACCTACACCTTTATCAAGGCTCAGGGCGGAAACATCGGTAATTCCCTGTGCGAGGCAGACAAACTGGACCTGGCTTTGGAAATCCTTCAAAAGGCAAAAGCAAAAGGAGTTCAGGTGCTTTTGCCCGTGGATGCCGTGAATGCTGACAAATTCGACCCTCAAGCCAACACCTGTGTCTCGGCTGTGGACCAGACGCCCGAAGGATGGATGGGTTTGGATATCGCCGAAAAATCCATCGCTATGTTCAGCGAAGTGATTGCCAACTCCAAAACTGTCCTCTGGAACGGCCCTATGGGGGTATTCGAGATGGACAAGTTTGCCAAAGGCACTTCGGCCATTGCTCAGGCTGTAGCCAAAGCCACCGGAAACGGAGCCTTCAGCCTTATTGGCGGTGGGGACTCTGTAGCCGCCATCAACAAAAACAAGCTGGCCGATAAGGTAAGCTATGTTTCCACCGGAGGAGGAGCCATGCTGGAGTATATGGAAGGCAAGGAACTTCCCGGTATCAAGGCCATCAGAGGCTAAGACATCTCACCTGTACACAGAGGCTGTCCCCATCAGGGGGCAGCTTTTTGTTTATCCCTGACCCAAATCAGACCTCTTCAATCACCAGTCCGGAGAGCCGGTCTTCAATCCACTGCATCTCATCGGGAGCCAGAACCACTTCCAATGCCCTCATGTTCTCCCGCACCTGTACGGCGTTCCTTGCCCCAACCAGTGCAGCCGTTATTCCTTCCTGCCGGATGGTCCATTGCAGCACCAGTTGTCCCAGCGTGCAGCCCTTGCTTTCAGCCAGAGGACGGAGCCCATCCAGCAGAAGTTGTACTGAGGTCAAATTGGGTTCTTTGAAATACACCGAACGGGGCCGGGTATCCCCACCAGCAAAAGAATGGCCGGGACGAATCTTCCCCGTCAGCAATCCCCTCTGAAGTGGACTGTACACCAGCACACCCAGATTCTTCTGCAAACAATAAGGCAGGATGTCCCTCTGGGCTTCCCTGCGAACCATACTATAGGGAATCTGGTTGGAAGCTATCGGAAAACAAGTGAGGGCCTGCTCCATCTCACCCACGCTGTAATTACTGACGCCACCTGCCCTAATCTTGCCCTGGACACGCAGTCGTTCTAATGCCTCCATTGTTTCATCCACAGGGGTCGTGGGATCGGGCCAATGGATCTGAAACAAATCAATATAGTCTGTACCCAGGCGGCGCAGACTTTGTTCACAGGAGCGAATCACAGCATCCACAGAAGCATCCCGCATCACGCGAACCGGCTTCCCCTGATTATCCTGAGAGTCAAAATGAAAGGAGCCGCGGGTGGTCTCCCATTCAAGCCCGAACTTGGTCAGCAGCAAGTATGAGGAACGGGGCACCCCATCCAGAGCCTTTCCCAAAAGGGTTTCACTGTCCCCAAAGCCATAGACCGGAGCCGTATCAAAGGCATTCGCACCATAATCAAGAGAAGCACGAATGGCCTGACACGCTTCTCCGGCATCGGTTCCTCCCCAGGCCCACCCTCCGGCAGCCCAGGCACCAAAAATATACACGGGCACTTCCAGTCCCGAGGAGCCTAACAGACGAGTTTCCATAAACCAATGTTTTCAGCTAAGATAAAAAGAATCCCCGAGCCTGTTGTTTATATTGAGAGTTTATGCGTTACTTTGCAGTCTCAAATACAAAAGTTCTTAGCATGATCAGCCGCCGTTTGCTCCGGATCAAAATTCTGCAAATTGTTTACGCCCACTTCTCCTCTCAGGACAGTTCCCTGTCCCGCTCCGAGAAAGACCTGCTTTTCAGCATCCAGAAAACCTACGAATTATACTGTTACCTGCTCCTGCTGCCTGTTGCCGTCAAGGACTATGCCGTGAGCAGGATGGAACTGGCCAAAACGAAGAATCTGCCCTCCATCGAGGATCTGAACCCCAACACCCGATTCACGGATAACTCCTTTATTGCCAAACTGGAACAGAGCACTCCTCTGAAGGAGTACCTCAAAAAGCACAAACTGAGTTGGAGCAACTACCCGGAGCTGATTCGAAAACTGTACCAACAACTCAGTGAGACCTCCTATTTCATCAATTATATGTCCCAGGCCGAATGCAGTCCCGAGGATGACCGACAGCTGATGTTACAGTTCTACACCAGAGAATTGGAGGACAACGGTTTGCTTTACGACATTCTGGAGGAGCAGAGTATCTTTTGGAACGATGATATTGAGTTTGTGCTCGGTGTCATCATTCAGGGCATCCGCAATCAAGCCCCGGAAACAGCCCATACCCTGCTTCCCCTATTTAAAAACGAAGAAGACAAGGACTATGCCGTAACGCTGCTCCGGCACTCCATCACGGACTACCTCTCCAACAGAGAACTCATTGAACGCTTTGTGACCAACTGGGATGTGGAACGAATTGCCCTCACGGACATCCTGATTCTGAATATGGCCATCGCCGAAATTGTACACTTTCCCTCCATTCCTGTTCGGGTGAGTTTTGACGAGTTTCTGGAGCTATCCAAATTTTACTCCACCTCAAAAAGTTCTGTGTTCATCAACGGCATTCTGGACAAAATTGTAGTCCATCTGCAGGAACTGAATCTTGTCCGCAAGACGGGCAGGGGGCTGATGGAAGGAAATTGAAAAATATTCTGTACCTTCGTCGGATTCAACACAACAGCCAAAACCATGGGCATTGCATCATCCATCCTAGGGAGAGCCAGGCGTTTCATCGTTCCCGTACTTTCTGTCCTCCTTGTATCCCTGTGGATTGCTTCCTGCGGGAACAAAGCCGGGGAGAATCAAAAGCCAGGCATTCAGTTTACCGAAACCAGCCATTCTTTTCTGGAGATGATTCCAGGAGAGAAACGCAAACACACCTTTGAATACACCAACACCGGAAACGCCCCCTTGCTGATTCTCAATATTGAGAGTGAGTGCGGATGCACGGTACCCTCCTGGAGCAAGGACATGCTTGCCCCGGGTGAGAAAACCACCATGACCGTATATTACGATTCACAGATGATGGCACCCGGAATCCGGAAAAGCCACATCAGGGTAATCTCCAACGCGGATGAGGTAATCACCCTGACTATTGAAGCCGAAGTTCTGCGTATTAATTACAAAATTAATCAGTAACCCATTCATTATGAACACTCTGTCAATTATGCTCCAGGATGCTGCTGCTCCTAACTCTGCTGCCATGAACATCGGTTTGATGGTCTTGATTATCGTGATTTTCTACTTCTTCATGATTCGGCCCCAGATGAAGCGGCAAAAAGAACTCAAGAAATTCCGCGATGAGCTCAAGAGGGGGGACAAAGTTGTCACCACCGGAGGGCTGTACGGAAAGATTGTAGAGATTCAGGAAACAACCATCACGTTGGAAGTGGCAGATAAGGTCCAGCTCAAGGTGGATAAATTTGCCGTACTTAAAGACACATCCGACCTGGCCAACCAAAAATAACCCACCCTTGCTGCAACGGACCTCTGCATCTCGCCCCGCATCGCCTGCCAGGGGAAAGATCCGCAACAAAAAGATCCTCTCCTACGGGATATTTGTGTGCATTGCGGTGGCCATGTGGTATATCATCAATCTGGGTAAGACCTACAATACAGAGATTTGGGTCCCTGTTGAATATCAGAACCCTCCAGAAGGTATGGTGATTGCCGGGGATCCTGGCCGCAAACTCTTGCTCGGTGTGCGCGCGACAGGGTTTGGGTTGCTGCGAAGTTATGTGTACTCACGCATCGATCCCGTGGTCATCATGCTCAACCAGTATCCACTGGGGAACATCAGCAGTTCTTCCCAGCAGTTCATCCTCAGCAGGCAGCTGGTTCCATTTGTGAATCAGGCACTTGGAAAGGACATATCGGTCCTGAGGATTTACCCGGACTCTTTGTTGTTCCGGTTCAGCCCCAGGAAGACCGTTAAAGTACCTGTTGTCCCGGTTCTGGAAGTCAGCTACAAAAGGCAGCATATGGCGGTCGGCCCGGTTCGGCTGAGACCTGACAGCGTCTATGTGGCAGGTCCAGTGGCTCTGGTGGACACACTCAGGGCTGTGTACACCGAGCAATTCTCCAGAGAGGAACTCTCAGACACCCTCACTGCCAGCCTCCGGCTGATAGAACAACCCAGACTGCTTTATTCCTTCACTCAGACCGAAATGACCCTGCCGGTGGAGCAATACACCGAAGCAACGCTCACGGTGCCCATCAGGGTGGTCAACAAGCCCGATTCTCTGAGTGTCCACACCTTTCCGGCCGCAGTTACCGTTCGGTGCAAAGTGGGGATCAGTGCTTATGACACCCTCAGCGCATCGTTGTTTTCCGCACAGGTGGACTTCCGGAATCTGAGCAGCGAAGGCCGAAATCTCAAAGCCCTGGTAAATATCACGCAATCCCCGCCTTGGATATCCGGAGTGACCATTAGTCCTTCGAATGTGGAGTACCTCATTGAACTCCCATGAAACTAATCGGGATTACCGGAGGTATCGGAAGCGGAAAATCAACAGTCTGTCAGGTCTTCTCCCTGCTGGGAGTCCCTGTTTACAGTGCAGACATCCGTGCGAAAGCCCTGATGAACAGTCTGCCAGAGCTACAACACTCCTTGCAGGCTCTGCTCGGAGACGATATTGTTTGCGACAACCAGATCAACCGCCCCCTGATGGCCTCACGAATCTTTGCCGATTCCAGATTGCTCCGTCAGGTGAATGAACAGATTCACCCGGCGGTTCTTGAAGACTTCAGGCTGTGGGCCTCCCGTAAACACGCCCCTTATGTGCTGCACGAGGCGGCCATACTCTTTGAAAGTGGTTTTGGATCCTCCATGCACCAAAACATCGTTGTGACAGCCCCTCTGGAAGTTCGCATCGCCCGAGTCATGAACCGCGACAACCTCACACGCGACCAGGTAGAACAACGCATGTCGCATCAATGGCCCGAAGAGGAACTGATCTGCAGGGCCGACCACATCCTCGTGAATGACAATACCCGGATGGTTTTGCCCCAAATCCTGGAACTGCATGATAAACTCAACCACAATTCATATGAATCTTAAAGATATCCTTGCCATCTCTGGCCACAGCGGCCTCTTTCGTTTTGTATCCCAAAGCCGCAACGGTTTCATTGTAGAACAGCTTTCGGACAACAAACGGATCTTCGCCCCGGCTTCCGCCAAAATCAGTGGGCTCGAAGATATTGCCATCTTCACCGACAGGGGCGAAATTCCCCTGAAAACGGTACTCAGGACCATTTATCAAAAGGAAGAGGGCGGTCAGGCGCCTTCGCCAAAAAGCACAGACCAGGAACTCAAGGCCTATTTTGCCGGCATCCTCCCGGACTACGACCGCAACCGGGTGTATGTATCAGACATCCGCAAGGTTATGCTGTGGTATCAACTCCTGACCGCTCTGAACATGATTGACCTTGAAGAGGAGGCTGCAGAGTCTGCCCCTGATACTGAATCATGATATCCATCAACCAACTAACCGTTCAGTTTTCCGGCACAGACCTGTTCAGGGGTATCAGCCTGCTGATCTCCCCCAAGGACAAAATCGGCCTGGTAGGAAAGAACGGAGCCGGGAAGACCACCCTGCTCCGGGTTATCTGCGGACTTCAGGAGCCCTCCTCAGGAGAGGTGGTGGTCCCTCCCGGATACACCATCGGATACCTGCCCCAAACCATGCACCATCCCGAAGGAAGGAGCGTAATCGAGGAAACCCGGACTGCTTTTGGGGAAATGATCGGGCTTCAGGCGCAACTGCAGGAGACAGAGCATTTGCTGGCTTCACGCTCCGACTACCACTCCACGGAATACACCCGGCTAACCCACCATCTCTCGGAACTTCACGAACGCATGAACCTGCTGGGTGCAGGCGCCATGGAGGGCGAACTGGAGAGAACCCTCACCGGTCTGGGGTTTCAGCCCTCAGAATTCAACCGGCCCACACGGGAACTAAGCGGAGGTTGGCGGATGCGCATAGAGCTGGCGAAGATTCTGCTACGCAAACCCGAACTGCTTCTACTCGATGAGCCTACCAACCACCTCGATATCGAATCTATCGAGTGGATGGAAGAGTATATTCGGAACTTCTCAGGAGCTATGGTACTGATTTCACACGACCGTGCGTTTCTGGACAACACCACATCCCGGACTGTAGAACTGTCTCTGGGCCGTCTCTTTGATTACAAGGTCTCCTACACTCAGTACACCCAACTCCGGAGGGAACGCTACGAGCAACAAATGGCAGCGTACCGCAACCAGCAGAAGATGATTCAGGACACGGAGGAATTCATTGAGCGGTTCCGCTACAAGCCCACCAAGGCCGTTCAGGTACAGTCCCGCATCAAACAACTGGAAAAAATTCAGCGTATAGAGGTGGACGAAATGGATGAGAACGCCATGCATGTCCGGTTCCCCCCCGCCACCCGCTCGGGCAAGGTGGTGGTGGAAGCCGAAGGGCTTTCCAAACGCTTTGGGACTCGCGAAGTGCTTCGTAATATCGGCCTGACCATCCATCGGGGTGAGAAGGTGGCCTTTGCTGGACGCAACGGAGAAGGGAAGACCACGCTGGCCCGAATCATCATCGGAGAACTGCCTTGTGAAGAAGGAAGGATCACCTTGGGACACAATGTCCGGGTAGGGTATTTTGCCCAGAACCAGCACGAGGTACTGCGCGAAGATCTCACCGTCTTTGAAACCATTGACCAGATTGCCGTAGGGGATGTGCGCACCAAGATCAGGGATTTGCTCGGAGCCTTCCTGTTCGGAGGATCGGATATTGATAAAAAGGTGAAGGTACTCTCCGGCGGGGAGCGATCCCGCCTTGCCATGGTAAAACTCCTTTTGGAGCCATACAATCTGCTCATTCTGGACGAGCCCACCCACCACTTCGACATGCGGTCGAAGGATGTGCTCAAACAAGCCCTGATGCACTACGACGGCACCCTGATTATTGTTTCCCACGACCGTGACTTCCTTGCCGGACTCACCGAAAAGGTGTACGAATTCAGAGATCAACAGGTGCGGGAGCACCTCGGAGATATCTATGAATTTCTGCGCAAGAAGAAGGTATCCACGTTACTCGAACTCAGCAGGAAAGCACCCCAGGAATCCTCACCGGCCAAAGACTCCGGAGGCAAACTGGATTATCTGGAAAAGAAAGAACAAGAGAAACAAATAAGAAAGGCTGCCAGCCTCGTAACCCAGTCAGAACAAACCATCGCTTCTCTGGAACAGCAGATAGCCGAAGTGGAACACTCCCTGGCCGCTCCTGAAGGAGACAGCCAGGGAGACATGCAGGATCTTTTTGAAACACACCATCGGCTCAGAAAAGTTCTGGACGATGAAATGCTTCTGTGGGCCGAAAGGACCGAAAACTTTGAACAAATGCAAAAAAAATGACACCAATCCCCCACTCATCTTCCCGGAGGCCTTACTACAAGCCCAAGCCTGCACCCAAGACCGACATCGTTTTCGGCATTCGGGCCATCATGGAAGCCGTTCAGGCTGGCAAGGAAATTGAAAAGGTATTGCTGCGTCCCGGACTAAACGGGGCCCTGTACCAGGAACTCGCCGTTTTGCTTCGGGAGCGGGGTATTGTGGTGCAGTACGTACCCCCCGAGAAACTCAACCGCATTACCGCCAAGAACCATCAGGGTGCCATCGCGTTTGTATCTCCTGTGGAGTACCAGAACCTGACCATGCTGATTCCCTCCCTGTTCGAACAAGGGACAGAACCCCTGATACTCATCCTGGACGGCATCACCGATGTCCGGAACATCGGCGCCATTGCCCGTTCGGCAGAATGCGCGGGAGTGCATGCACTGGTGGTTCCTGAGCGGGGCTCAGCCCAGATCAATTCTGATGCTCTGAAGACCTCAGCTGGCGCTCTGAACCACATACCGGTATGCCGCACTCCTCTTTTGCGTGACTCTATTCTGTTTCTTAAGAATTCAGGTCTGAAAATCGTCGCCGCGACCGAAAAAGCGACAGAGACTCTGTTTACTGCGCCCATGACAGGCCCAATGGCATTGATTTTAGGGTCTGAGGAAACCGGAATATCTCCGGAATGTCTTAAATTGTGCGATCTAATGGTTCGTATCCCAGTCTTGGGCCATATCGAATCCCTGAATGTTTCGGCAGCCGCCTCCGTTCTACTCTACGAGGTGGTCCGGCAAAGAAGTTAATGATGAACTACGCCCTTGAAGACATTGCCCGTATAACCAACGGAACCATTCACGGCCTTCCGGAAGCCCGGGTACGTCATCTGCTTACGGACAGCCGATTCCCGGCTCTGCCGGAGGACAGTATGTTTGTCGCTGTTGAGGGTACCCGACACAACGGACACCAGTTTGTGCCCGAGATGTTCCGCAAGGGAGTCCGGGTGTTCCTGGTCCGGGAACTTCCTGCTCCGGAGACCTGCCCCGGAGCCAGCTTCCTTGAAGTCGGCAATACCTTGCTGGCTCTGCAGCAATGGGCCGAAGCACACAGGCAACAATTCACCTATCCCGTGGTTGGGATCACCGGGAGCAATGGCAAGACTCTGGTAAAGGAATGGATCTTTCAGGCATGCCATGCCGATAAAAGGATTGTGCGAAGCCCAAAAAGCTATAACTCCCAAATCGGGGTCCCTCTTTCGGTGCTCCAGATGGAGAATGTTCACGAAATGGGCGTTTTCGAAGCTGGCATCTCCCTTCCCGACGAGATGCCCGTCCTGGAAAAAATCATCCACCCGGATATCGGAATTGTAACCCATCTGGGAGAAGCCCATCAGGAGGGTTTCAACTCCATGAGGCACAAGATATCCCAGAAACTTCTTCTGTTCCGACACACTCCAGTGCTGATTTACTGCAGAGACATTCCCGAACTTCGGGATATCCTTGAAAAAGACTCATCGTTTACGGGCAAGACGCTCATCTCCTGGGCCGAGAACCAGGAAGCCATGGTGCGGGTCCGCCGTACTCCTTCGGATGCGCAGGGAACCGCGTTTATCGTTTCCTATCTGGGACAGGAACAAATGATGCAGTTCCCCTTTACCGACGAAGCTTCCTTTGAGAACGTTCAGCCCGTCATCTGCCTTATGCTGTTTCTGGGCTACCCATTACAGTCCATTGCTTCCCGTATAAGAACCCTGACTCCTGTGGCCATGAGGCTGGAGATGAAGCAAGGAAGAAACCAATGCACCCTAATCAACGACAGCTACAATTCAGACATCGGCTCCCTGTCTATTGCCTTGAACACATTAGCCAGACAAAACCAGCACCCTATCCGTACCCTTATACTCTCGGACATTCTCCAAAGCGGAAAAGCACAGGACTCCCTATATGAAGAAATTGCCCGGCTTATTGCAGGTAAAAACATTGACCGTCTTATTGGAATCGGGCCCGACATCAGCGCACAAGCAAACCGTTTCTCCTGTGCCGGAAAGTTCTATCCGGATACCGCTTCGATGCTTGCCGACCGAACGCTGAGCTTCCACAACGAGGCCATTCTCATCAAGGGTTCCAGACCCTTCGCCTTTGAACAAATTGTGCAGGTCCTGGAAGCGAAAGCGCATCAGACCGTACTGGAGATCAATCTGAACGCCCTGACGGACAATTACAACTATTTCAAGGCACAGCTCCGGCCAGAAACCAGGATTACCGCCATGGTCAAGGCACTCTCATATGGCAGCGGGTCTTTTGAAATCGCCAGCGTACTTCAATATCAAAAGGTGGACTATCTGGCTGTTGCCATTGCCGATGAGGGAAAGGAACTGCGCGACAACGGAATCACCGTTCCGGTGATGGTCATGAACCCGGAAGCCCACAGTTTCAGGACCCTTCTGGAATACCAACTGGAGCCGGAACTCTACAGCATCTCGACCCTTAGCGCCTTCCAACTGGCTGCAGAACAGGCCGGAGTAACAGATTACCCCGTACACCTGAAACTGGACACCGGGATGCATCGGTTGGGATTCACTGAGGAGGATTTGCCAGAAGCAGTACACATCCTCCGTACCGGAAAGTGTCTCAAAGTATGCTCGGTGTTTTCGCATCTGGCAGGCAGCGACTCGGACCATCTGGATGACTTTACACGCAGTCAGATCGCTCTATTTGAAGAGATGAGCCAATTCCTGAGGGAACAGATAGGATACGAATTTCTGCGGCACATCCTGAACTCTGCCGGCATTGAACGCTTTCCACAGGCACAGTTCGACATGGTTCGGCTCGGTATCGGGCTCCACGGCATCAGCGCCCTCCCTGACAAAAAGCTTAGGCCGGTAGCCACGCTGAAAACCGTTATTCTCCAGATAAAGCACATTCCGCCTGGAGCCTCTGTTGGTTACAGCCGTAGATTCATCGCCACCCGCCCGACCCGAATCGGGATTATGCCCATCGGTTATGCTGACGGACTCCGGCGAGCCCTTGGAAACGGAAAGGGTTCCGTATCGCTGTCCGGTCAACGCGTTCCAATTATCGGGAATGTATGTATGGACAGTTGCATGATTGACCTCACCGATGTAGAAGCACGGGAAGGTGATGAGGTGATTGTTTTTGGAGAAGATCCTTCCGTCACCGAGGTTGCCGGCATGCTGGGAACCATTCCCTACGAGATTCTTACGGGAATCTCACCACGGGTAAAAAGAGTGTACTATCAGGAATAATTGTATCCTGGACCACACGTAGCTGTGCCGCTGCCGGACCGGACAAACGGATGTCCCGCACCAGATTGAGCGTGTCAGTGGCGGCAATCCACTCCCTGTGAAGCATGATGCGAACGGCTACAGGGATGTAGGCTGCCAGAGAGGGCCTCAGGTTTCCCTGATCATCAAAGAAATACACGTATTGTTTGGGACGTGGCAGCAGCATGGACAGATAGATACACTCCGAGAGCGTCAACGCCGAGGGCGCCTTGTTGAAATAGAACTGGGCTGCATCCCGAATGCCGTAGATACCTGGCCCCCACTCAACGATATTGAAGTACACCTCCAGCATACGATGTTTGTCCAGTATCCCCAGATTCTCTATCATCCAAACCCAGGCCACTTCTTCAAGTTTTCGGGAAAGCGTCTTCTGTCGGGTCAGAAATACGTTCTTCACCAGCTGCATGGTGATGGTACTGGCACCGCGGACAAAACGGCGCTTTTTAAGATTCAGGGCCAAAGCGTCCCGGAATGCTTCCTCATTGAATCCCCGGTGGTAAAAAAAACTCCCGTCCTCTGAGGTTAGAACGGCATCGGTGAGATAATCTGAAATAAGTTCCAAAGGAACATACCGGGGGCTGCCTCTGTATACCGGGAAAGCAGCCACAAGTCGTCCCCTTTCGTACACCTGATGATAGAATGAATCGCGCAACATATAGGGATTCACCTCTCCGAAACGAACGATGCGAAAACCCCGCGCATCCAGATTGGAACTGAACTCCAGCGAATCCAGACGGTTAAAGGGGACAAAACAATGCAAACGATATGCCAGTCGCCCTTCGGTCTGAAGACCGGAAAAACTCTGAAATAGCCCCCGAGGGAGCGCTTTGAGCAAAGTGGAGGCGTCAAAGTCAAAAGATGGGATATTCAGCTCAACAGACCGATCCGGACCATGCTGGTAACGCAAATGAGGAGAGAAGCGAAACCCATTGAGGTGCACCACCGACAGACTATCCAGCTCCATCTCGCTACCCCGAATATGACATAGAAAATCCAACCCACCGCTGCCAACTCTGATGGTATCAGGAGACACGTCTGTATGAAAGAGATAGACATTGCGGCCGGAGAAAGATCCGGACACTTCAGTCGCAGCCCTTGTATTGCGAACACGCACCGAAAAGTTCAAGGTATCAAAACCAGAGTCGATATTCCAGCGCGATGTTACATAGGGCAGACGAAACGGCCCCTCCACTCCATGGACAGAGCAATGTACCGGTTCGCCATCGTGAGCCGAACCCTCAAGCACCAAATGCGAGCTGGTGTGCACATCCCCAAAAGTCACACTACCCCGGAAGACACCTTCACGGAGTGCAAATGTATCACAGGCAACAAAGGGCAACAGGCTATCGGATGTATAGGCAATAGCACACTGTTCGAGTAATAGTTCTTCCGGGAAAAACCGTTCAAAGGTCTTGTACATGGATGAAGACAAGTTCTGCAGCGAATAAGCATCAGGGCTTGCCACCAGTAAGGAATCTGCGCTGGAATCATCTCCGGACATATCCCGGAGAAAGGAGCGGGTGAACCGGGCCCGGAGCGTGGACACGTGAACCCGCTTGAGGGACAGGTGTCCACCGAGCAGGGACCAGATTGCAGGGCGAGCCTGAAGTTCTGCTGCATACACAATGGTATCCCCCCCGGCAGAAACCATTCTGAGGCCGGAGAAAGAAGCAGTCGCCAGCCCCTGAATTCGGAAATCATCGAAGGAAAGAGTGCACCCTGTCCGTTGATAAACAGAGGATTGAACCTGTTTGAGTACGACAGATGGCACTACTGTTCTGGCCAGCAGACAAAGCAGCAGGAATACAGAGAGTATTCCTGCCGTCAAATAAATGGTTTTGCGTGACACGTGTTATTTTGCGTAACTAATCGCACGGGTTTCCCGGATCACCGTAATCTTAACCTGGCCCGGGTAGGTCATTTCATCCTGAATCTTCTTGGCAATATCATACGAGAGGCTCTCAGCATCACGGTCGGTCACTTTTTCGCTCCCCACAATAACTCTGAGCTCTCTCCCAGCCTGAATAGCGTAAGTTTTGGTCACACCGGGATAGGACAAAGCCAGCGATTCAAGCTCTTTTAACCTCTTGATATAGGCTTCTACTACTTCCCGACGGGCTCCGGGACGGGCTCCGGAGATAGCATCGCAAACCTGCACAATAGGAGCGTAGAGACTGGTCATCTCTGTTTCCTCATGATGCGACCCAATGGCATTACAGATTTCCAGTTTTTCCTTATATCGCTCCGCAAGTTTCATTCCCAGTACAGCGTGCGGCAATTCGGGTTCGTCATCGGGAACCTTTCCAATATCATGAAGCAGACCGGCACGTTTGGCAATCTTGGCGTTCAGGCCAACCTCAGCGGCCATAATGGCACAAAGATTGGCCACCTCCCGGGAGTGCTGCAATAAGTTCTGTCCGTACGAAGAGCGGTATTTCATTTTACCGATGAGACGTACCAGTTCGGGGTGCAGACCATGGATTCCCAGGTCAATGGTAGTCCTCTTCCCGACCTCTACGACTTCCTCTTCAACCTGTTTCTGAATTCTGGCTACCACCTCCTCTATTCGGGCAGGATGGATGCGTCCATCCGTAACAAGCTGATGGAGTGACAAGCGGGCCACCTCCCTGCGAACAGGGTCAAAACCAGAGAGAATAATGGCCTCGGGGGTATCATCCACAATAAGCTCAACTCCGGTAGCAGCCTCGAGCGCACGAATATTACGTCCTTCCCGCCCGATAATCCTGCCCTTGATCTCGTCACTTTCGATGGGGAACACCGTAACCGAGTTCTCCACGGCTGTCTCAGTTGCCACCCTCTGGATGGTCTTGATGACGATGCTCTTGGCTTCCTTGGATGCAGTCATCTTGGCCTCATCCATCACCTCATTGATGTAAGACATAGCCTCCGATTTAGCTTCGGCTTTAAGCGAATCAGCCATCTGGGCTCTGGCTTCAGCTGCAGAGAGTCCGGAGATACGTTCCAGATGCTCAATTTGCTGTCGATGAAGAGCTTCAGTTTCTTCCTGTTTTTTCTCTACCAGTTTAACCTGATTGGCTAGGTTTTCACGCGCAACCTCCAAATCCCGTTTTTGGCGTTGCAAGTCCTCGATCCTTTGTGCAATCGCTACTTCTTTTTGCTTGATACGGTTTTCTGACTGGGAGATCCGGGCATTTCTTTCGTTGGATACATTCTCGTGTTCGGCCTTCAGCTGAAGGAAGTGTTCCTTGGCTTCGAGCATCCGGCTCTTCTTCAGGGCTTCGGCCTCAGCCTGCGCCTCCCTGAGCATCTGCTCCTTCCGGGAGGTAAGCACGTACCCGTACAACAGGTAGGCAAGCCCGGCCCCGGCAATAAAAGCAATGGTTATATAGATAATTAGTGACATAAAGGGGATATATAATGGTTATAAAAAACCCGCATAGCTACCGACAAACTTTAATGAAAACCCGATGTAACATGGGTGGAGTGACCAGTTATTTTGAACTTCCAACGTTCCGACGAATCGGAATCCCGGGGTGACCGGTACTAGGCCTGTCCTACGTAACCAAAGTTCAACTCCAATTAGATTAGTGTTGAGTTTCAGAAGGATTGAAGAAGCTATGCGGGCGAACTCTTCTTATGTAAAAGAACGATTATATCTGGTTTAAAAACTCATCCACAGTTTGCGTCAACTCCCTGAGTTGCCCTTCCACCATGGAAGAATCGCTTTTTCTTTCCAGTTCAAGCAGCCGGACCACAAACTGCAGTGCCACCATGGCCAGCAAATCCTGAACATCTTTATCAGAGTAGCGCTGCCGGTAACTACCTAACCGATCATTGATCAGCACAGCTGCCTTCCGAAGGCGCTCCTCATCTTCTTCTTTATCTATTTTGAGCGGATAGTAGCGTTCAGCGATATTGATTCTTATTGAATGCCTCTCGTCCATACCATCCCTCTGTTAACGATTCAGAAGCGCGATACATTTGTCAATTTCCCGCACAATTCTGGTTACCTGGAGCTTCGTTTCCCTTGCTGAGTTTTCATCAGGGCCAAAGGTTTTTGACATCTTCAACCGTTGATACCGCTCGCGCAACTCACTCTGCTCCGCCACCTTCGTACGCAGGTCCGACTGAAGCCGGCCCACCAGGGCTTTCAACTCTTCGTTCTCCTTGCGAACCTGTTGCGCAACCTCCATCAACTTGTGAATCCTGTCACGCAAACCTCCGATCACTTCGGGTTGAACTCCCATAGCACACGCACGAATTGTTTTACAAATATAAACAATTCGTGCGAAATTGCATAACCTCGGGACCAAAAAAGGGATGCCCCGTCAAGGATCACACAAAACGTTCCCGTTTCTGTAGATTGAGCAGACCAATGAGTAAGAACACCACACTGCCCACAGCCAGAAAGATCCGGCTCTTAGTCAGGTATCCGGCCCAGATAACCACATGCAAGTTCTCGGGGACCTCAAACGGATTGAGGGTAATGTTCCACCATTTCAGCCCAAAGGCACTGGTCAGTACGACCATCAGGATCCCGACGATAATCATGATGACAGCCGTCGCATTACCGCTGCGCACCCAGGTGGACATCATAAAGGCCATATTTCCCAGAAACAACAAGGGAAACATCAACTGACCGGCCATTTCAAACTGGGGAACTGGGAACAGCAGGAAAGTCCCGATCCAGGCAAACAGCACCAGAAAGCAAAAAAAGATCAGATACACCATCAAGAGACGAAACAGCCACACCTTGTAACGATAATTGGGAATTCCGAAAAGGATTTCCAGAATACGGGCATCTTCATCGTTCTGTATCCCATAAACGGAGGGATAGAAAATAAGAAGTACCCCCGGGAAGAACAGAATCTCGTACATCAGTGCCTCATTGATCAGATTTCCCTGCCAGACATTGTTGATCATGAAGAACACAAAAAATCCAAGGGCAGCCAGAAAGAACCAGACAAACTTCCCGGCAAAAATCACCTTCAGATTGTACCTCATCAGGGGCAACAGGATTTGAAATAATTGATTCTTCTTCATACTCAGATATTCTTCAGTAAACACAAATAGGCATCTTCGAGGTTTGGTTCCACCAGAACCGCTCCCGGAGCAGGCTGTGTGCGCGAAATATAACGCACCCTGACCTGATTGCCTTCCTGTACATGATGAACCACCAGCGACATATCGGGCAGTGCTTCAAAGGTCTCTAAGTCCATCGTAAACACCCAAACCTTGCCCGAAGCCAGATGCACCATCTCTCGAGGATTGCCGAAATACTTCCGGTCTCCCTTATTGATGACCACGACCTGATTACACGAACTGGCAATGTCCTCAATGATATGGGTAGAAAAGATCACAATCCTGTCGCGGCTGAGTTCGACCAGCAGATTCCTGAAACGGATACGCTCTCTGGGGTCCAGGCCGGCAGTGGGCTCATCCACCACAAGAATTCTGGGGAGATGAAGCAGAATCAGTGCAATACCAATTCGTTGTTTCATACCACCGGAGAAGGAAGAAATTTTATGATCCTTCTTCTCGTACATATGCACCGATTTGAGGACATACTCAATGCGTTGTGCACGGGTTTCAGGATTGGTGATCCCCTTGAGAATGGCCATAAAATCCAGAAAACTCTCAGCGCTCATATGCTCATACATACCAAACTCCTGAGGCAGGAAGCCGATTAGTGACTGCAACTCCTCGCGGTAGCGTTCTGTATCGTATCCGTTGATCCATATTTTACCGTAACTCTGGTCCAGAATGCCGCAAATGATGCGCATAAAAGTCGATTTGCCCGCACCATTGGGGCCCAGCAAGCCAATCATACCGGTATTGATTTCAAAGGATACCCCTTTGAGAGCTTTGAAGGGCTGACGACGTTTGCCCAGAACAGGAATGGTCTTCACCAACCGCGCAAGAGCTCTGCGCAGACCGGCCATACGGCCTTCGATACGGTCAATATTGATTTCCCGGGAGTAGAGATAATCGGAAGTGGCGTAGATACCCAACATCAGGAACCATGAGAAGGCTGCCAGAGTGGACATACCCGGATTGTCCCATTTGGAGAAAATCACCACAGTAAGAATCAGGGGCACACCCCAGAAGACCATCCGATCCAGGCGATTCAGCCATTTTGGAGTTCCACGATGGTACTCCAGCCACGAACGCATCATTCCCCAAAGAGTGCGGACGAACACGAACACCACAAAAGAAAGGACATAGGTCCAGAACTTGTGGTCCAGATAGAAATAGGCAAAATAGATCAGGAAACCCAGCAGAGGCAACTGCCACACCAGACTGCCAAAATCCCGCAGCGAGTGGTATTCTTCCTTCAGGCCCAGCCGGGCGCGAAGTGCATCTCCGGCCTTCCACTCACGGAGGAAACTTCCGGAACGGTCGTAAATCTTCACCAAATTACTGATAGTGATACGAATGGGCTCCTCCTCGGGGATCAATTTGGTATCAGCTCTGCGCAGACTGGTACGAACAAAGAACGTAACCGCAGGGATGACCACCGCAAGCAATACCAGATAACCAGCCTGGGAAAGAATACCTTCAATCCGTGTGACAATCAGATACACCCCGAACAGGAACAGCAAAAGATGGAACAACTTCATCTTCACACTCAGGGTTTTGTACCAATCCAGCGCATTCTCCAGGGAGATATACACCGTGGGCACAAATATCAGGGTGAGCAACGATGAACAGGCAAGCCCCCCAATCACCGTTACGGCAAAAGGACCACCTATCATCCCGGCATATCCGCTCTCACCCAAGGCCATGGGCAGCAGGGCCACAATGGTAGTGATGGACGTAATCAGAATAGGACGCAACCGGGCAAGTCCCGAGGTCAGCAGAGCACGGGTACGGCGATAGCCCCTGCTACGGAGAATATTGGAATAATCTATCAGAATAATCCCGTTATTCACCACCACACCCAACAGAATAATAAACCCTATGAGCGTATTGGCACTCAGCAGGCTGTTCCCGGTAACAACCAGGGCCAGCAGCGAACCGATGGCCGCCAGCGGGATAGAGAACATCAGCACGAAGGGGGTAAAGAAGGACTCGAACACCACCGCCATGATCATGTAGATCAACACAAAAGCAACAAGAATCAGGAACTTGAAATCAGCGAAGAGATCCTCTTCATGCACCACTTCAATGGCAATCCCCGCTGGCAACGGATAGCCAGCAATGAGCTGGTCGATCTCCAGACGGTACGACTCCAGCAATTCCTTAGACTCCTGTGTTTCCTGAGGGAACGAATAAAAAATCTCTATAAGTTTTTCCTGATTCAACCTCCTGATGGAGGATTTACCCGTGGCCATATTCACCCCCGCAATACTCTGGAGCTGATGAATCCCCCCCGATTGACTGCGAATCATGGTGTTTTTTAAGTCGGTCAGGTTTTTTGTCTGTGCCTGTGATTGTTCCTCCTCCTCATCCTCCAAATACTGACGAATCAGAATATCGTATTCTTCATCCCCCAATGTCATACGAGCACCCGAAGAGGACACATTGCTCACTGAGGCCAGTTCTGAAGACAGGTTGGCTTGCGTGATTCCATACTGATTCAGCAACTCCTGATCAAAGGTAAGATGCACTTCGGGCCGGTTTCCAGTGGAAGAAATCCGGGAATACTGTACCGACTCCAGTTCATCCAGATAATACCGGATATCGGTAGCAACGGACTGCATGAGTTCAAAATCTCTGCCTTTGAGGATAATCCGCTCACTGTTTTCCCCGATACCCAGCAGACGCATGAGGTTCATCATTCCGGAAACAGCACCTGCAGAAGCTCCGCCTCCGCCCCCGGTAGCCTGAGAAACATTGATTTCGGCAGAGGACACAGTCCGTACACGGTCCTCCACATCCTGACGGATGACCGACATACTGCGCTTGGCAATCTTTTCGTAATCTTCTTTGAGAATCACGGTAATCACCGCCTCAGCCTCCTGAATACGGGATACAACATCCTTGATCTCGGCAATGGAGTCAATGGACTGTTCCAACGAAAGCACCACCTGATCGGTAGCCTCAAGGGTCGTTCCCTGACGCAGTTGCACGGAAATATTGAAGCGGTCCGTATCTACCTGGCGCATACTTGTAATACTCACCGAAAGGGCCAGAAGTACGGAAACAACCAACAAAATCACTCCTCCCAGAATGGTAGGTACAGGGCGCCTCATACAGGCCTTGAGAATCACCAAATAACGCTGCACAACCTTCTGCCGAATGGATACCGTCTGAAACAAGGCATTCCTGCGACTGCGCCCCAACAAAATCAAATGAGCAAGCATGGGTGTGAACAACAACGACACACACATGGCAAGAACCAGAGTGGAGATGATAGACACCCCTATCTGAAGGCCCAAAAGTTCAATCAGATAGTTGTCCGAGAAAATGAACGGTGCAAACACCACCACAGTAGTGAGCGTTGAAGCTACGATAGACCGCCATACCTCCCGGGTACCCTGGGTTACCGCCTTATCCGGCGGATTTCCCTGGGAAGCCAGCCTGTATATATTCTCCAGAACAACAATACTGCAATCGAGCAGCATCCCCACGGCCAGAGCCATCCCGATCAGGGTGAGGCTGTTGATGGTAACGCCAAAGGCGTAAAAGAAATTATAGGCCGAAAAGATTGAGATGGGCACCGAAACAGCAATCAACACTACCAGCCGGAGATTCCTGAGAAACACCCAGAGCACAAAGATGGCGAGCAACCCTCCTAACAGAGCCGTCTGAACAATATTTCCGATGTTTTCCTCAATCTCCTCAGCAGCGTTGCTCTGCACAACCAACTCCACATCCAGGGGTTTCATCTTTTGGTTGATCCGTTCAATGGCTGCCAGTACCCTGTCAGAGAGGTCAATCATATTGGCCTGGGAATCATTGATCAGAGAAACGGAGATTTCTTCTTTACCGTTGACCCGGCTGATATTGGTCTCATCCTTGACATCAAAAAACACATTGGCCACATCCTTGAGAAGAATAGGACCGGGAGCAACCACGATATTTTCAATATCGGTCACATGCTTGTATTCCGACTGAACATACACAAAATACTGACGGAAACTCTCCTCTGCATTGCCCACATAGGTACGTCCCTGACTATTCTGAGTAATGATGCTCTGAAGACGCGAAGGGGTCAGGTTCAGGGCCTCACACATTTCCCGGTTCATCTGAACCTCAATGGTTTTCTGACGGCCGCCAAACACAGATACAGCGGCAATCCCCTCGATATTTTCCAGATCCTCGAGCACCTCCTCGTCAAACAAGCTACGAACCCGGTCCACTCCTCCGGAACCCAGAACCTGCAAGGACATGAAATTGCTGGTCATAGACACCGAATTCCCGCGGGAAAGGTTCACAGTGAATTCCTCCGGAAGCTGCACAGAAGCCTCCTTGATGCGCTCCTGCAGTTGCAGATAGATATAGTTGAAATTGACGTTCTGTTTGAAACTAACCGTGATGGTCGCGTTCCGGGTGTTGATAAGCGACTCCACCTCTTCCACACCACTCATGGTGGTTATGACGCCTTCAAGATACATCACCGCCTGCGATTCCAGGTAGGCCGGATCCATCTCGGTCCGGGCATTAACCTGAACGTACAGCATGGGCAGCTCCGCATTTGGGAGAAGCTCGACTTTCAACTGTTTGTATGAGACATACCCGAGCAGGGTAATGCTCAGAAACAGCATGAAAATGGTTACCTTTCTGTTGATCAAAACATTCATGGGTCCGGTGTTAATTCTCTGCGGGTGTTCTGACAAATAAGCGCTTCAGGCCTTCCATCAGGGAATAGGCACAGGGAATGACAACCAGAGTAAGGGCCGTAGATGTGAACAATCCTCCGATCACAGCTAAGGCCATAGGAGAACGCAACTCCGCACTCTCACCTGCCCCAAGGGCCAGTGGCAAAAGAGCCAGAATAGTGGTAAGACTGGTCATCAGAATGGGACGAATACGCTGCTGAGCCGCCTGCGCAATGGCTTCAGGAAGTTCCACTCCGGTACGTTTGATCTGATTGATTCGGTCCACCAGAATAATAGCATTATTGACCGCAATCCCCACCAGCATCACCATACCAATCACACCCATAATATTGATGGTCGTTCCGGTAAACCAGAACATAAGGATGGCTCCGACCACTGCCAGCGGAATCGTCAACAGAATGGTGAACGGATGCAACAGGGACTCAAACTGGGACGCCATCACCATGTACACCAGCACCACGGACAACATCAGGGCAAAAAGCAGATTGCTCATGGCATCACGCCTTTGCTCTTCCTGCCCGGTTACCGAAATCTGATAATTTGGAGGCAACTCGATATCCTCCATGGTCTGCTCTATCCTCGAAGCCATCTGTCCCAAACTCACCGAAGAAGCAAGGTCTGCAGAAATCTGGGCAATACGGCTCTGGTTCCTCCTGAAGATCTCTCCCGGAGCCACAGATGTGCGTATCTGTGCCAACTCTTCCAGACGATATTCCCGCTGTCCCACCCTGATGATCATCCCGGGGAGCGAAGCCAGATCTTTCTCGGGAACACGAATGATGATATCCCGCATCTCACCGGAATAATCCAACTGTCCGCTCTCACGACCGGTAAGTTGCTGCTGCACCTGCCCCACCACAGCAGAAAGGCTGAGGTTCTCCATACCGGTCCGGGTCCTGTCTAACAAAATCTCAACTTCGGGAGCTCCGTCCTCAATCGAAGAGGTGACATTGTACAGGCCCTGAATGCTGTCCATACGCTGCCGGACGACTCCGGCAATTTCCTCAAGTTTATCCAGATCCTCTCCCTTGATTTCCACAACCACAGGGGCTGATTCGGTCCCAAGTAAGGAACTGAGGGCAGAATCATCCTGTTTGAAAGAAATCTGCAAGCCTTCCACATTGTTCGCATACTCAGAGAAAGCGGCAATCACCCGCTGAGCAGCTCCGCTGCTCCCAAAAAAATGCACCCGGATCAGAGCTGTATGCTCCCCTTCAAATACTGAGTTAACCGTTCCGCTGTTGGGACCAATGTGGGAGTATATATCCATACTGTCCCCCACCGTTGATTTCAACAACTGCTCCATGGTTTCCACAACGCCCTGGGTGCGCTCCAGGCGGCTTCCCTCGGGCAACTTGATGGAGATATTCAGGGACTCGGATTCAGCCTTAGGCATAAATTCCGTACCGATAGAAGGCACAATCAACGCTGTCACAGCCATCAAGGCCAAAGCGATAAAGATTACCGGCCATCGATAAGGCAGAATCCGTTTCACAAACTGACCGTAGCCCTTGAGATGAACTGTTTTTTGCTCCGTACTATTGTGGTGTTTGGACTTGTACACCCGATAATACAGGGTGGGTATCACCAACAGTGCCACAACCAGGGAAGACAACAGGGAAAAAGCAACCGTCCAGGCCTGATCCTTGAACAACTCCCCGGAAGCCCCGTGGAGGTAAACAATGGGCAGAAAGACCACAATGGTGGTCAACGTGGACGAAATCACCGCTCCGGATACCTCGTGACCACCGGTGACAGCGGCCTCCTGCGGAGGTAACCCCCGTTCGTGATTCCGGACAATATTCTCGATGACCACAATGGCATTATCCACCAGCATACCAGCCCCCAACGCCAGACCACCCAGGGTCATAATATTCAGAGTGAGGTCATTAAAATACATCAGGTTGAATGTAGCCACAATCGAAACGGGAATAGCAACACTGATAATCAGGGTAGTGCCCACCCTCCGGAGGAATACAAAGAGTACCAGTACCGCCAGAACAATCCCCAGCACCGCGGTATCCTTCACTTCACCGATGGCATTGTTGATAAACGCTCCCTGGTTGGTGACCACATTGAACGAATAACCGGGTAAGGCCTTGGAGATATTGGCGAGTTCAGCAACCACTTCGTTGACCGCCTGCACCGTGTTGTAGCGGGTTTCCTTGTAAACAGACAAACCAATGCACCGCTGACCGTTCATCCGGACAATGCTTTCCGGGCGCTTGTTCTCAAAACGCACATTGGCCACCTCACGCAGAAAAACGGGCGCCATATTCTGCCCTCCGGCAGCCTGAGCGGTTGTAGTTCCAGCCTGCACGGCACGGTAACCCACAATAAGGTTATCAAAATCCTTCGTGTCGGTTAACAAACCCACCCCCTTGACAATATACTGCACTCCGTACTCACTCACACGCCCTCCCGTGAGATTCCGGTTGGCGCTTTCAATACGCGAAGCCAGTTCATCCATTGTCAGGTTGAACGCCTTCAGACGGTAGGGATCTGTTTCAATCACCAGGTCGGTAACCTCTTCACCGGAGAGTTGCACATCAGCAATTCCCTCAATACGAATCAACTCATTGCGGACATAGCTCTCAGCCACTTTACGCAGCTCTGCCATATCCCTGATTTCGGCATGACTCATGGAAACCAGCACAACGGGGGACATATTGGGATCATGCTGGGTAATATTCAACTCATCCAGTCCAGCCGAGGCATTATTCAAAGCCTTCTGTAAATCCAGGAAAGCCTCGTCCATATCCTTGTTCCAGGCAAACTCAACCATGATCTGAGCAGCACCGGCGCGAACAATGGAAGACACCTTCACCACATCGCGCTGACGGATGGCCAACGCCTCAATGTTCTGGACATACTGTGATTCAATCTCCTCGGGAGGGCTTTCACCGGCCTTGATCTCCACGAACAGTCTGGGGTTATTTAGGTTGGGTAGCAAATCTATACCCAACTTATCATAGGAGATAAAGCCCAGGAGCAATACCGCCAGCACGATCATAGTGATCGTGACGGGATTGTTCACGGCAAATTGTACAACCTTTCTCATATCCCGGTTAGTTAATCACTTTAACCTTGGCGCCCTCGCGCAAAGACTCAAAGCCCCTGGTAACAAGGCTTTCCCCTGCATTCAACCCAGTGAGTACCTCAACATTCAACTCATCTTCCAAACCTGTGGTGATCCTCTTTTGAATAGCAGTGTTGTTCTCCACAACGTACACCGATTTCCGGTTCCGGGTAGTACTGATGACTTCCTTGGGAATCAGGACCACCTCACTTGCGGTAGCCACCACTATATCCGATTTGACAAACATACCGGGACGAAGCAGCAGGTCGGGATTAGCTATGACCAGACGGCCCTTGAATGTCCGGGTCTCCGCACTGATTGCCGGGGAAAGTTCATCAATCACCCCACTCAGAGTGTCTTCTGGGAGGGTGTAGTGTGTCACCCGGGCATCCTGACCTACCTTGATGGTAGAAATGACACTTTCAGGGAGGTTGATTTCCATGTACATTTTGGAATAGTCCATGATAGCCACAACCAGACTGTTCTGATTCACACGTGCTCCCTGCGTATAATAGGGCAGATCGGTAATCACCCCGTCAATGGTAGCCTTAACTTCCATACGTTGCGCCTGAAGCAATGCATTGTCATAACTGAGCTGGGCGTTGGTGAGGGACACCTCGGCATTGCGCAGTTCACTCAGGGTCACGCCACCTTTCTCGTACAGGGATGCCTGCTTCTCCTGTGTCTGCTTAACAATCTCGAGGTTAAGCTTCTTGGCATCCAGACCGAGTCCGTTGACAAACTCCTGATCCTCGAAACGAGCAATCACCTGACCTTTCTTCACCCGGTCGCCCATTTTGTATAGCTTACCGGTGGACGGGTTCACCTGCAGAGAATACCGGCCAGCCATCTCCGAAGACAACTGGACTTCGGCGCGGGCAAACACAGTTCCTGTGGTATTGACCAGCTGATGTATCGTACCCTTCTTGATTTCAGAAACCGAAACCGGGGCTGCAATGTCTGTCTGAACCTGCTGAAAATTGTTGTTGCAGGAAACCAGGGCGCCTGCCAGGATGAGGAGTGCCGGGATGAATGATTTCATGGGAATATTACTTAAGAGCTTCATAATGATAATTAATTGCGGTTGATTTCTCCCTTCTGGACCAACTCGGAGGGAACCAGAGGGGTATTGGTTTCGAAGTCGTACATCGACTGAATCTTCATATTGAGCAACTCCAGTTTGTAGTTGATCAAAGCCTGTGCATGAGCGATTTTGCGACTGGAAAGCTGGGTCTGATATTGATTCATATCCAAACCCCGGAGATCACCGTTGCGATACCGCTCCTGATTGAGGTCATAGGTGAGCTGTGCATTGCGTACGTTCTGACTGGCAATATCAATCTGCGTCAGCTGATTCTGCAAATTCCGGAATACCTGACGCACATTCAGGATGATTTCTTTACGCTCCTGTTCGGCATCAATCTCATTGCTGGCCATGGTAGCCTCCTGAGCCTTGATCCGGGCTTTCTTGGCACCCCAGTCGAAAATGGGCACATTAAAGGTCAGAGCCACCGAAGGGTTTTGCGTAGGATTCTGATAGATATCCCCAATCGTACGGTTGTCCCCGATAATCCCCACCGAAAGATTCAGATTGCCCCGAAACTCATTCTGAGCCTTCACCCGAATCATCTGGAACACCGAATTCTCGTAGGTGATTTCCCGCTGGCGCAACTCAATCCGGGAACGAAGTGCATTTTCCAGGGCCAGTTTCTCATCCACCGGAACAGGGCTGGCCTCTACGTTGGCAGAAATGACAATATCTTCATCCAGATCCATTCCCAGGTTGAGTTTAAAAATATCCTTTGCCTCCTCGAAGGACACCACCCTGTTCTGGAACGAGGACCGGGAGGTAGCAATATTGACCTCCGCCTGATACAATTCCTCACGGGCCGACAAGTCGGCTTCCACCTTGTTCTTGATAATCTCGAAATTTTGTTCGGCATTGTTCAACTCCTCACGGGCAATATCGAGATTCATCTGCGCCATGTACACATTGTAAAACAACTGAGAAACCTGACGCTCCAGATTCAACATCTGGACTGCAAAATTCAGGTGTGCATTCTCATAGTCAAACTCCAGCTCCTTGAGTTCCATTTTACGGGTGTTGTACGTGAACAGGGGCTGGGTGAGCTGCAGGTTCAGATTGTTCGTGAATGCTTTGTTGTTGGAGGTGATTCCACCCTGGTCCGACTCATTATCCTGCCAGCTAAAACGGTTCACCAGAGATATCGTTCCATCTGTCAAGAGAATAGGCTGGGATATCTGGAAAGTACCGCTGGAAGACATAGACTTATTGGTGTACCATGTAGAAATCCGCTCATCGAAACGCCTTGACTGGGAATAGGAAAGCGGGTTCACAGACATAGAGAAGCTTGACTTCAAAGCAGCATTCTGAGCCTGCAGGTTGTAACGCGTCCTGTCAAGGTTGAGCCGGACCCTCCGGATAGAGGGGCTGTGTTCAGCCGCAATCTCCATAGCTTTTTCCAGGGTGATCACCGTTTGGCCCTGAGCAAAACCGGTGCAGCCCAGAAAACACATCATAATTAACCAGATTTTCTTCATAAAGGTAGGTGTCTTTATCGTTTCACAAATTTGACCGCATCGGCGGCGACAATATTCATATTCATCTCTGCTTTATTGGTAAGATCCACGTACGCTGTGTCTGCCTCCAGAATATAGGTTCCCACAAGCACCCAGCCGGCACTGCCCCAAAACTCAATGGAGGCAGGCTCGTTCAGGGTAGCGCCCTGACGGATTCTCAGGTTATATTCCCCTCGTTGTCCTCTGCCGCCAAATCCGCCTCGTCCTCCCTGACCACCGGGACCACCGCCAAAGCGCCGGCCTTCCTGCTCTCTATAGGCATAATAGTACACGTCATAGCGTCCTCTCTCCTTCAGCGGAACCCTCCAGGTAGCCACCTGGGAACCATTTCCGGGACGGATGATATGAGCAGAGCGAACGTACTGCCCGTAATAACCCGAATTGGTGACCAGGGTCCAGCGAATCGGAGCCCGCCAATAAGAATAACCGGAATACTTGGATTTTTTGTCATCTGCTTTTTGCATCCAGGTCTGAAGCAAACCCGTAACATCGGGCGTGGTAACCGTGAACAGGTCCTCATCCTCATTATCCACCACAATTTCTCCTTCGGGAACATACAAAGCCGAATTCTGCACCACAAACTGTCCGGTGTCACGAACCCTGCGCTGCTGACGCTCCACTTGCGAGAATGTGTGCTCCACATAGCCAGGCAGGTTCAAGGAAACCAAGGTTTGAATCACCATGGATCGGGGATCGGTTTCGGACACCATGACAATCTCCTTGGTCTGTCCGGGAGCCAGGTACATCAGGGAGGTCTCGGAGTCACTCCAGCCACCACTATACTGGAGGGAAATCTTAACAATGCCCTCCACATCGGAACTGTTGGTGATCTGTTCCACTACTTCAAACCTGGTTTCCTGTGCATTCCGAACCCGGGTGGCTCTGGGGATTCCGATGATATAGCGAGGCACCTGTATCACGTTGAACCAGGCATCCATCCGGTCCAGAATATCCACCCCTGTGGAGTCACGCAATTCACCGAGAAAACTCTCAAAACGCACATTCTGGAAGGGTTTTCCCTTGACAATATTCGACACCACGGTGCGGAAATCCTCCTCGCCCTTGAGCAATTCTCCATAAGCAAAGAGTTGGCGGGCCTTGAGCGAAACCACACCGCTCACCCGGTCCCGATAGGCAGTATCCGCCAAAAGACGGCTCAGGGGGTGTTCCTGGAGGAGCACACTGGCTTCTTCGTCAGGGGACATCCCGGATAAGGAACGCTGATATTGGTTCACACCGGAATTGGTGTTCTGCAGATAGGATGCCACCAGACGGTTGGCCACAGGCCAGCGAATGGAATACAGGTTGAATGTAAAATCGTAGAACTGAGGAAACTGATACCATGGATTGGGCGTCTGCTGAATGGATGTCTGACCCCGGCTCCTCTGGAAGTTGGGCCGCCCGTTGATTCGTTGAAAATTGAATAGAAAGTTGTTCAGCACATCCCGCTGACGATCCTGCAGGGAACGCTGCTCCCGCATAAACCTGCTGCGCATTTTCACCTGCTGTTCAAATTCTGCATCTCTCATGGCATAGGCCATCTCGGGAATAAAAACCATCTCGGGCTGGGTCCATTCCTGTGCCTGAGTCCAGGACCTGGCATAGGCAGCAAACTGGCCGGGGACCTCCACCAGGGTAAAGCGCCTGAATGGATAAGTAAGTTTCAGGTCCCGCTCCAGAGACAAACGGCGCTCATGGATGATGCCCGGAATCTCCTTCTTGATACTATCCAGCCCCCGGGTGAAAAAGTCATGCCCCTTGAAATAATAAACGGCATACTCCATATCCACACTGTCTATCCGGAAAGACAACTTGTCGTATTGACCAATGGACAGTGAGAGGCCCGTGAGCGGAGCCTCAGGAAGGAAATGAATCCGCCCGTCGGACAGCGTATCCACCTTCCCCTGAGATACTGGTACCAGGCCGGGCAATGGTTTTACAGAAACATCAAAATGGCTGAAGAAAGACTGCTGCCATCCTGTGTATCGGGTACTGAAAGCAGTCCCTGGTCTGGGATACCAAAAGGATTCAGGAGTCAGCAAAAGATAGTTCGGCTTGTGAAAGGCGTATCTCTTGGCAAAATTGATGTTATTGTCCCGATTCTTATCCAAAAGATTCTTCTCAGGAATGTCCAGGAAACACAGCAACTGATCAATCCCCCCCCGATACTCCATTTCCAGCATAAGAGTGTCCCCCCGCGGAATCTCACGTCCGAACTCGAGCAAAACAATCTGTTGTTCCCGTTTCATCTGCACCTGCTCCTGAGGGGCGTTCACAGAGATAATATCCAGATACGGGTTCAGGGTGAACACAAATACCCGGGCACTGTCCAGAGCACGGGCGAGCATCCGGGAACGCACGTGAATACCATCCGACAACTGCTCCACATCCATCTTGTACTCCAGAACCGACATCACCGGAAGTCCACCGTACTGATCATTGAGCTCTATCAGGGCCTGTCTGTGTTCCAGATCAGAGGCATAACGCTGTACATAGCGGAACCCAAGGAAAACGCTGCCCATCAGGAACACCAGTGAAACCAGAAGCCACCAGAATCTTCTCTGAGGGGCATGGGGCAATCGTTTGAACAGATAAATCGTCAGACAGATAAACCCGATTCCAGCAGCCAGATACATACCGCGGTGCACCAGAATCTCTTCCATTCCACTGAAACCCACAATGGTGGAACGGAACATAGGCAGACTAAAAGCCATGTAGTCAAACAGGTGATACACCAACTCGCCAATCACAAACAATGTCAGGCCCACATATCCCAGCATCACCACAAAGGTGAGTGCCTGATTGTTCAGCAACAGCATGGCGCAAAAAGACATTCCCATGATGAACAGCAGGGTGGGGACACTAATCAACAGAAAATAGACAAGATAGGACGACCAGTCAACGTATGTATTGCTGGCTGTTAGATTAAACAGCAGCGCAATAAGCAGGATCACCAGATTCAGACCCAGAAATACCCTCAGATTGCCCCACGTTTTCCCGATGACATACTCGGCATTGCTGAGCGGACGCACATAAAACACCTCTGAGGTATCCAACTGCTTGTCCCTCTTGATAAACTCCGAGGACAGAAAGATGGCAATCACCGCCTGCGCGGCATTCAGCAGAATAAGCGTCCCGTAAGGAATCGTCGAAGGGATGGCGCGGAGCAGCCAGGTTGGGGACCCGGCATCACTGAGTGTACCCAGGCTGTAGCCAAATGCAACCAGCACCGCAATGGTCGAAAACACTTTAAAGAACCAGCTGCGAACCAGCAGTTTACTTTCGTATTTGGCGACTGAGAGAATATTGTGAAGAACAAGCATAGACATCTGAATTATCTGTTCCGGCTATACAGCCCACTGGTTAAGCTGTGCATCCATAAAATACACATAGGCATGCTCCAGATTGGGCACGATGTTCTCTCCACGGAAACCATCCAACTTTTCGGCCACAACCTGTACCTCCCAGCCATCATCAATCGGGATGGTAGAAATAACCGGATACTTGTTGGTCAGTTCCTTGAAATCTTTGTTGCTCACCCGAACCAGCCAAACCTTGCCTTCGGCACGGCGCAACATCTCCTCAGGAGAACCAAAGAAAGATATTTCGCCTTTGTTGAGCAAGGCCATTGAAGTACAAGAGCTGGAGATATCCCCCACAATGTGGGTTGACAAAATAATCGACACGTCCCGGGCACTCACCTGCGAAAGCAGGTTGCGGAAACGAATCCGCTCCTCAGGGTCCAGACCCGTTGTGGGCTCATCCACAATAATGATCTTGGGTTCATGAATCAAAGCCTGGGCAATACCGAGGCGACGCTTCATACCACCCGACAGGCGAGCAGCATACCGGTCCCTGGCCTCGTACAGCCCCACCTGCTCCAGCATCGCGTCCACGGCTGATTTGCGCTTCCTGCTGTCGTTCATCCCCGAAAGGCGGGCAGCATAGTCGAGAAATTCATAAGTTTTGTACCGGGCAAAAAACCGGAAGTCCTGTGGCAGATAGCCCAGAATCTTCCTGATTTCCTGTTTCTGAGTGCGCAGGTCATGCCCAAACATGGTAACCTTTCCCTCTGTAGGTTCCATAAGTGCTACAAGAATCCGGATCAGCGTCGACTTTCCAGCCCCGTTGGGGCCAAGCAAGCCAAACATTCCGGGGGGAATTTGGAGGTTAATCCCTTTAAGGGCATGATTTCCGTTCGGATAGGTTTTGGTCAAACCCTCAATAATAATACTCACCGCAATAATTGTTACTGATTTCTCCACTTCTGACACCAGCAGAGCCAGCCTCAAAGTTAGAAAAATAAATTACTATGCAATACAAGGTACTACAAAAACGCCAACACCTTAAACATTTTCGCAGGTGATGCAAACTTACATAGAATAATGATACCAGATTGCTAAAAAAAGTTAATCCTCCTGGATATACATCAAAAAAAAGTTACGGCCGGATATTCAGGAATCCGGCCGCGTATAAGAATAAAATCCTGACAGAACCGAACCTTTCAGGATCGGCTCAAAAACTGGTGAATAGCCTCTCCGGCTTTTCGTCCAGAGGCAATAGAGGATACCACCAGACTGGCGCCGGACACTGAATCCCCGGCAGCAAAAACCTTTGGCAATCCAGTCTTGCAGGTATCATCCACGCGGACATTGCCCCGTTCGTTCAGAGGCACCCCGCCATCCTGCAACAGGCCCTGATGTACCGGATGCAAAAAGCCCATTGAGAGCAAGACCAAGTCAGCCTGAAGCGTTTCGGGCTCTCCGGAAGGGCGCATCGTCATTTTTCCCGAATCATCCCGCAGCCATTCCACGGGCACCACATCCACAGAGGTTACCCGACCCTCCGAGCCGTTGAAACGCAGGGTACTAAGGCCCCACCTGCGGGTACAGCCTTCCATGTGCGAGGAGGACACCTTGAGGATAGTGGGATAATATGGCCATGGGGTAGCCGGATTCTCTCCCTCGGGGGGCTTGGGCAGAATCTCAATCTGGGTCACGCTCAGAGCACCCTGCCGGATGGAGGTCCCCACACAATCCGAACCGGTATCCCCGCCACCAATCACCAGCACATGGCGGGATTTGGCCGAGATAGGATCGGGCACCTCTTCACCTCGCAAAAGTTTGTTTTGACGAGACAAAAAGTCCATGGCAAAATGTACTCCCGCAAGCTCTCTTCCGGGTACAGGAAGATCCCGGGGTTGTCCGGCACCGATAGCAATACAAACCGCGTCATACTGGGCCGTAAGGTCCTTGAGAGACACCGAAGTCCCCACAGCGGCATGACACACAAAGGTCACCCCTTCGGCTTTCAGAATGTCCAGCCTGCGGTCAATGACGTGCTTGCTGAGTTTGAAATCGGGGATTCCAAAACGCAACAATCCCCCTGGTGCTGAGTCTTTTTCGTACACAGTAACCAGATGTCCCCTTTTGTTGAGCTCGTGTGCTGCGGCCAGACCGGCAGGACCGGAACCGACTACCGCCACCTTCTTACCTGTCCGCTCTCTGGGTGGACTCGGCTGAATGTATCCCTCGGCAAATGCGTGCTCCACAATCGCCGCCTCATTCTCCCGAATGGTAACCGGAGTGTGTTGCAGGTTCAGCACACAACCCTTTTCACAAGGTGCAGGACACACCCTTCCGGTGAATTCAGGGAAGTTGTCGGTGCTGTGCAACAGAGCACTGGCCTCACGCCAGTGACCTTTGTACAAGGCGTCCTGCCACTCCGGGATAAGATTTCCAAGAGGACAGGCCCAGTGACAAAAAGGAATGCCGCAATCCATACATCGGGACGCCTGGAGTTTACGATCCTCCGTGTTGAGGGTCTGCTCCACCTCCCCGAAATCATACTTTCTTTCATGCAGCGGGCGATAGCCAGCCTCCTTTCTCTCAATATTCAGAAACGCTTTCGGATTTCCCATGACACTACTACTAAAGGTTGCTTCTAATAATCGTACTCCACATGTGCGATCTTCTTACGAATGGCCTCAATCTTCTCATCATGCAGCACTTTTTTATACTCAATGGGCATCACCTTGATAAACTGCTGCAAATAGCGGGGCCAGTCGGCAAGAATCCTGCCCGCCAGAGGGCTGGACGTATGAGCCAGATGCGTTTCAATCAAGCCTTTCAACTCCCGCTCGTCTGCACTGTTCTCAATCAGGGATAGCTCCACCATTTCCATGTTGCAAAAGAAATCAAAGTCACCATTCACATTCCACACATAAGCAATGCCCCCGCTCATCCCGGCGGCAAAGTTTCTCCCGGTGGCACCCAGAATCACAGCACGCCCCCCGGTCATGTACTCACAGCAATGGTCTCCAGCGCCCTCCACCACGGCAATGGCACCGCTGTTGCGGACACAGAAGCGCTCCCCAACGATACCGTTGATGTAAACCTCCCCGGAGGTCGCTCCGTAAAGCAGGGTATTACCGGCAATAATGTTCGCCTCCGGGGCAAAGGCAGCTCCAGTAGGGGGAACCACGATAATTTTTCCTCCGGAAAGGCCCTTTCCCAGATAATCATTGGCATCTCCCTCCAGGCGGAAGGTTACCCCCCGCACCAGAAATGCACCAAAACTCTGCCCGGCAGACCCCTTAAAACAACAACGAATCGTGTCTTCGGGCAAACCTTCCTGACCATATTTCCGGGCAATCACCCCCGAGAGCATGGCTCCAGCAGAGCGGTCGGTATTCCTGATCTGCCGGTGACATTCCATCGGACTCTGGGACTCAATGGAGGGACGAGCCAAAGCTATGAGTTCCCGGTCCTGAATCTGCTCCACCTTATGATGCTGGACTGTAACCTGGCGGATGGGATGGTGATCGGCCTGAGCAGGCAGGTAGAGCAGACCTGTAAGATCCACCCTGGACGATTTGGGATGTCCCTTCTCGGGCACAAACTCCAGCAAATCAGTACGTCCCACGATTTGATCTAACCGGGTAAAACCCATTTCCGCAAGGTATTCCCGCACTTCCTGAGCGAGGAACGTGAAGAAATGTATCAGGTATTCGGAACGGCCCACAAACCGGCGCCTAAGCTCTTCGTTCTGGGTGGCCACGCCCACCGGACAAGTATTGAGGTGACACTTCCGCATCATGACACAACCCAGTACAATCAGCGCGCTGGTGGCAAAGCCAAATTCTTCAGCCCCCAGCAAGGCGGCTACAATCACATCCCGTCCTGTCTTAAACTGACCGTCGGCCTGCAACCGAACTTTCCCGCGCAGATTGTTGAGCACCAGAGTCTGTTGCGTTTCTGCCAGTCCTAACTCAACGGGGAGACCAGCATGTTTGATGGAACTCGAGGGACTGGCACCCGTACCTCCCTCACAACCACTGATCAGAATCAGGTCAGCCTTGGCCTTGGCCACACCGGCAGCCACGGTACCCACCCCGCTCTCAGAAACCAGCTTAACACTCACACAGGCCTCGGGATTGACATTTTTCAGATCGAAAATCAACTGGGCCAGATCCTCTATAGAATAGATGTCATGATGGGGCGGAGGGGAAATCAGGGAGATTCCAGGAATCGAATGCCGGGTTTTGGCAATAATCTGATCAACCTTAAATCCGGGCAACTGACCTCCCTCCCCGGGCTTGGCTCCCTGGGCGATCTTAATCTGTAGCTCATCGGCATTCACAAGATACTCCGTGGTCACTCCGAACCTTCCTGAAGCCACCTGTTTGATAGCACTCCGGGCGCTGGTCCCATCCGGGCGAGGCTTGAACCGCAGCGTGTCCTCACCTCCTTCACCGGTGTTGCTTCTGCCCCCAAGGGCATTCATCGCCAAGGCCAGAGCCTCGTGAGCCTCCTTACTGATGGACCCGTAGGACATAGCACCAGTAACAAAACGGCGGGTTATCTCCGAGACGGGCTCCACCTCGTCAAGAGGGATGGGATTTTTGCGAAATTGCAGAAAATCACGCAGGAATGTCCGCTGCTCCTTTTGGTCAACCAGTTGGGTGTACTCCTTGAACCGGGCGTAATCTCCTGACCGGGTAGCCAGTTGAAGACGTGCAATAGTTTCGGGGTTCCAGGCATGAAACTCACCCCGCCGCCGATAGGCGTAGTGACCCATATTCTCCAGCACACTACCGGGCTCGCCTGAGAAACCTCGGGCATGAGCCTCAAGAGTTTCCCGCGCCATATCTTGCAGGTCAATACCTCCGATACGAGAGACCACACCTCTGAAATACTTGTCAAGCACCCCTGAACTGATTCCGACAGCCTCAAAAATCTGGGCTCCACGGTAACTGCGCAGGGTAGAAATACCCATTTTGGACATCACCTTCAGCAATCCCTTCTGAACGGCCTTGATATAGTGCGCCTCTGCCGTTTGATAATCCATCCCGAGTTCTGACTTTTTCACAAGGTCATGCAAAACAGCAAAAACCAGATAAGGATTGACCGCATTCGCCCCAAAGCCAAACAACAGAGCGAAGTGCATCACCTCGCGTGGCTCGGCCGACTCCACAACCAAGTCAATCTGAACACGCTTACGCTGCTCAATCAGATGGTGATGAACCGCCGAAACCGCCAGCAGGGACGGAATCGGAGCCATAGAAGCATTCACGCCCCGGTCGCTGAGAACGATATACCGAATCCCCGAATCCACTGCTTGCTCAGCACGCAGACACAATTCATGCAGGGACTTCTCCAGGGCACGGGCGCCCCCTGAAGCAGGGAACAGCATAGGCAGCACCTCTGTCGCAAACCCCTTGTAGCGCAAGTGTTCAATCAAATCGAACTGCACGTTGTTCAGCACGGGGGACTTCAGCTTGACCACCTTACAGTGTTCCGGAACAGGGTCCAGCATATTCTTCTGAAGAGAACCGATATATCCGGTCAGGGACATCACCAACTCCTCCCGGATGGGGTCAATGGGCGGATTGGTTACCTGGGCAAATAACTGACGAAAATACTGAAACAGCCTCTGCGGCTTTTGGGACAGTACCGCCAGCGGGGTATCATTCCCCATGGAGGATACGGGCTCCTTTCCATCCAGAGCCATGGGCACAATAAGTCGTTCCAGATCCTCCTTGTAGTAACCAAACACTTGCATGAGTGTACTCAGGTTGCCCAGTTCTGCCCTCACCTCCCGGCCGGAAGAAAGATCCTCCAGATGGATCCGGTTGCGGTTCAGCCACTCACGGTAGGGATATTCCCTGGCCAGAGTTTCCTTAAGTTCCGCATCATAGAGCACTTCGCCCTTGAGGGTGTCCACCATCAACATCTTGCCGGGTTTGAGACGACCCTTCTCGCGGATCTGTGACGGCTCAAAAGACAGTACGCCCGTTTCTGAAGCTACCACCATCAGGTCATCGCGTGTAATCAGATATCTTGCCGGACGCAATCCATTACGGTCCAGCATCCCGCCGGCAAAACGACCGTCAGAAAACAACAGGGTGGCAGGGCCGTCCCAGGGTTCCATGAAGATACTGTGGTATTCATAAAAGGCCTTGAGGTCATCGGAGATTGGGTTCTTGTCGTTCCAGGACTCAGGCACAAGCATGGACAGAGCATGCGGAAGGGACTTCCCGGACATCACCAGAAATTCCAGCACATTGTCCAGGGATGCGCTGTCGCTCATACCAGGCTGAATCACGGGCCACAATTCGGACATATCCCCGAGGGCTTCGCTTTTCAGCACACTCTCCCTTGCCTCCATCCAGTAACGGTTTCCCCGGATGGTGTTGATTTCCCCATTATGGCCCAACAGCCTGAAGGGCTGGGCCAGATCCCAGGTAGGGAATGTATTGGTACTGAACCGTGAGTGTACCAGAGCGATGGCACTGGTCAGATTGGGATGAGACAAATCGGGAAAGTAGGACCTCAGCTGATCGGAAGTCAGCATCCCCTTATACACAATCCGCGTCCCGGAAAGACTGACAACGTAAAAGCTCTTTTTCCCGGACATTCCGGAACGGGAAACTGCCCGCTCAATCTTTTTCCTGACCACATAGAGTTTCCGCTCAAGAGCCTCATGCTTACAAGGGCCGACCACAAAGATTTGCTTGATCAGCGGCTCATGGGACCGGGAAATCTCCCCAAGGGTCTCACTGGCCACTGGCACATCCCGCACTGCCAGCAGGGAAAGACCTTCCTTCTGGATGGTCTCCCGGATGATGCTCATGCAGAGTTCCGCCTCCTGTTCCAACCGGGGCAGAAACACCAGCCCGGTACCATAGTGTCCTCTTTCAGGGACAGGAATTCCCTGCAGCAGAATAAACTCATGGGGTATCTGCAACAGGATACCGGCACCGTCCCCCGTCTTGTTATCGGCACTCTCAGCGCCCCGGTGGACCATGTGCTCCAGGACCTGAAGACCTTTCTCCACCACATCGTGTGAACGGTCGCCCTTGATCTGTACTACCAGACCCACACCGCATCCGTCTCGCTCATAGTCAGGACGATACAATCCCTGTGCTTCAGGAATAAAATTGTTCATGGTATGAATGCTAAAAAACCTGTGCGTTTACCGGATAAATAATAATTCCCTGTACTTGGGAAGTGTCCACAGTTCATCGTCCACAATCAGCTCCAGTTTGTCCACATGATAGCGGATAACGTCGAAATAGGGCAGAATCTGGTCGTGGTAAGCCAGTGCTTTGGCACGGCCTTCCTCAATCTTGTTCGCCACCTTCCTGGCCTCAATCATCGCAGTGACATTGGTCTTGATCACATTAACATGTTCTCCTATCTTCTGGATCATGCTCAGTTCCTCAGCGGCCAGTTTCCTGAAGGTATCCTCAGGATACAGGTCCTTCAGGCGGGATACATTCTCGAGCAGCAAAGACTGATACCGAAGACCAAGAGGAATAATATGGTTCTGGGCCAAATCCCCAAGAACCCTGGCTTCGATCTGAATCTTCTTGGTGTAGGTTTCCCACTTCACCTCATTCCGGGCATGTAACTCCTTCTCGCTGAATACTAAGGTTTCCTCAAACATCCGCACACTCTCGGGTTTCAGGTAGGAGTCAAACACCACCGGGACACTGGTCTCACAATCCAGGCCCCTGCGGACGGCCTCAGCCTTCCACTCATCACTGTATCCGTTTCCGTTGAAGCGGATGGGTTTGGAGATCCGGATATACTCTTTCAGAATGGAGAAGATGGCCTGCTCGTGCGAATCCCCGGAGGCGATCCGGGCATCCACTGATTTCTTGAATTCCCTGAGCTGACTGGCAACAGCAGCATTCAGGGCCGTCATGGCTGAAGCACAGTTGGCCGAGGAACCCACAGCACGGAACTCGAACCGGTTCCCGGTAAAGGCAAAGGGTGAGGTCCGGTTTCTGTCTGTGTTGTCGAGCAATACCTCGGGAATGTGCGCAATCCCAAGCTTCATCCTTTTCTTGTCATCCACATGAATGGCCTCCTCAGTGGAACTCTGCTCCAGCTTGTCAAGAACTTCGGCAATTTGTGTTCCCAAAAAGATGGAAATAATGGCCGGAGGTGCCTCATTGGCACCAAGCCGATGCGCATTCTGTGCAGACATAATACTGGCCTTGAGCAAACCGTTATGCTTGTAAACGGCCATCATGATGTTCACCATGAACGTGATGAACTGCAGGTTCTCTGCCGGGGTCTTACCCGGAGAAAGCAGGCCCACTCCGGTGTCTGTTCCCAAAGACCAGTTGTTGTGCTTTCCGGAACCATTGATGCCCTTGAAAGGCTTTTCGTGCAACAATACGCGGAAGTTATGCCGACGGGCAACCTTCTTCATTACGGACATCAGCAAGAGGTTGTGATCAACGGCCAGATTGGTTTCCTCGTAAATCGGGGCAATCTCAAACTGGTTCGGTGCCACTTCATTATGACAGGTCTTGGCCGGAATGCCCAGTTTGTAGCATTCATACTCCAGATCGGTCATAAAGGAAGCAACGCGGGTAGGAATGGCTCCGAAATAGTGATCTTCCAGCTGCTGATTCTTGGCCGACTCGTGACCAATGAGGGTTCTTCCAGTGAGCATCAGGTCAGGACGGGCAGAAAAAAGGGCCTCATCCACCAAGAAATACTCCTGTTCCCAGCCCAGATAGGAAAAAACTTTCTTCACCGAGGGGTCAAACCACTTACACACCTCAACGGCAGCCTCATCCACAGCTGTAATGGACTTGAGCAAGGGAGCCTTGTAGTCCAGAGCTTCCCCAGTGTAAGAAATAAAGACTGTAGGAATACAGAGGGTTTTGTCCATGATAAAAGCAGGGGATGAAGGATCCCAGGCAGTGTATCCGCGGGCCTCAAAGGTATTGCGAATGCCTCCGCTGGGGAAACTGGAAGCATCAGGCTCTTGCTGTGCCAGCAATTTTCCGGCAAACTCTTCTTCAACTGTGCCAAGTACCGCTCCGTGCTCAATAAAGGCATCGTGCTTTTCGGCAGTACCATCTGTCAGTGGGTGAAACCAGTGGGTGTAATGTGTCGCGCCCAACTCCATAGCCCACATCTTCATACCAGCGGCAACATGGTTGGCAATTTCCCGGTCCAGGGGAACTCCGGTATCAATGGCATTCAGCACGATTGAACAGGTTTCCCGCGACAGATATTTCTTCATCGTCTCCCGATTGAACACACAACATCCGTAATAATCGGACACTTTGGACGCAGGCGCATCCACCACGACAGCTTTCCGTCTGAAAGCTTCTTCAACTACTTTGAATCTTAAGGTTGCCATAACTCTGATATTGAAAATTGCGATTAAGTTACATTAAAAATATTTCGTTCCGGCGGCACTCCGCCTCCATTTGTTCGGGCCATATACTCGCCTGAACTTCTCCGATATGAGCCTTACGCAGGAAGAACATACACAACCGGGATTGCCCGATGCCCCCTCCCACAGACAGAGGCAACTGATTACTGAGAAGCATTTTGTGGAACAACAGCGTCTTTCGCTCAGGGCAACCCGCCAAATCCAGTTGTTTCACCAATGCATCCCTGTCCACCCGAATACCCATGGATGACAACTCCAGCGGTGCATCCAGTACAGGATTCCAAACCAGAATATCTCCGTTGAGCCCTTTAAAACCATTCATTGTAGGGGTACTCCAGTCATCATAGTCGGGTGCCCTCCCATCATGAGGCTTGCCATCGGCCAGGTCGGCTCCGATACCGATAACGAACACCGCCCCGAATTTCTTGACCGCTCTGCGCTCCCGCTCCTTGGGAGACACACCGGGATACATCTCCAGCAATTCCTCAGAATGAAGAAAGGTTATTTGCTCAGGCAGAAATGGCTCCAGCTGAGGATACTGGCCAAAGATATAGGCTTCCGTCTTGAGCAGGACTCCATAGATCTCGCGGACAATCTTCTTGAGAAAATCCAGATTCCGGTCACTGGTCTGAATGGTCCGCTCCCAATCCCACTGATCCACATACAGGGAGTGAATATTGCTGAGTTCTTCATCGGGTCTGATGGCATTCATATCAGTGTACAGTCCGTAACCGGGAGGAATACTGTAGGAAGCAAGTTTCATACGCTTCCATTTGGCCAGAGAATGAACCACTTCAACCTGCCGGTCATCCATACACTTGACCGGGAAACGCACAGCCCGTTCCACACCGTTCAGGTCATCGTTGACCCCAGTACCGCTGAATACAAACAAGGGTGCAGTAACCCGCCGCAATTTAAGGGCAAACGAAAGCCCGTGCTCAAAGGTATCCTTGAGTAGCTTGATAGCCATTTCGGTCTGCTCTGGTGCAAGCATAGGCTTGTATCTTGGGGGGATAACGAGGCTCATAACGACAAACCAATTACAAAGTGAACATCTTCCTGGCAGGGATTGAATACAACCTGTCCAAACAAGGGCAGGGAGAATGACTCGGTGAGCTTGATTTCCTTGGCAGCTGTCAGAGCAATGTTGTTGACCTGGAAGCCCGATTTCAGGTCCCCCTCAGCATCCAGATGGTACCAGTTACTGGACCACGGTGAAGCTCCCACGGTGAACGTGAGGTCCACGTCACTCAGGCTGGTGCTGTAATTCAACTCCAGATAACTGGAATACCGCTTACTGCCGTCTTCCTTGTAGTCATCCCCATAGAGGAGGGTGCTCCAGGAGACAGACAAAGGCAACTTCTCGCCAAAGTCATAAGACAGGGTGGCCTCGTAAGTATGCGTGCCCGTTTCTTTCCCGTAACGGAAATAATTACCTCCAAACCAATAATCGGTGAGGGTTGCAGAAAGCCCCCCCAGGGTATATCCCAGTGAGAAATCCACCTCCTTGCCATCCCCCTCAAAATTGGTTGATGCCCAGGCACCCAAAGTGAAACCGGCATAATCCATGGAAGCATAGGGTTGTACATTGATGCCCTCAAAACCCGCAACCTGGGAACCGCGCCACACATAGGAACTGACCACATCGCCACCCAGAGAAAACTCAGGTTTATCTGCAGCCATCGCATTGACTGAGAGCATTAAGAAACAGTGAGTTGTTGCCAGAGCAAAAGAATAAATCGTTTTCATACTCGGATTCATTAGGGATTATTCGATTTCAAAGATGATAATTTCCAGGCAGTAATCCTGCTCATGGCCTCCTGGGTGAGTTTCTTGTCCCCGAAAGCGGTCAGCCGGAGGTATCCTTCTCCACTGGGGCCAAAACCCACCCCGGGAGTTCCCACCACATGTGCCTCATTGAGCAGCATATCGAAAAATTTCCATGAAGTGAGGCCCTTGGGCGCACGCACCCAGATATAGGGAGCATTGACTCCGCCAAAAACTTCAAAACCGGCTTCCAGCAGACTCTTGCGAATCAACAGGGCGTTCTGCATATAGTAGGCAATCATTTTTTGCACCTGTCGGATGCCCTCCTCAGAATAGACTGCCTGAGCTGCACGTTGCACCACATAGGACACCCCATTGAATTTCGTTGTCTGGCGCCGGTTCCACAGGGCGTTGAGCATCACTTTGTCCCCGGCATTGGTATAGGCACACACCGCCTTGGGAACCACAGTATAAGCACACCTGGTCCCGGTAAAGCCAGCCGTTTTCGAAAAGCTTCGAAACTCAATGGCCACCTGCTTCGCTCCCCGGATTTCATAGATGCTGTGCGGCACATCTCTTTCGGTAATATACGCCTCATAAGCAGCATCGAACAAAATCAGGGCCTTGGTATCTATAGCAAAATTTACCCATTTGCGAAGCTCTGCACGGGTAAGGGTCGTTCCCGTGGGATTATTGGGAAAACACAAATAAATGATATCCACCGGTTCCGAAGGCAACTCAGGAATGAAACCATTCTCTGCCGTACAGGGCAGATACCTGATATTGCTCCAGATTCCCGATTCTGTGAGCACACCGGCACGACCAGCCATTACATTGGTGTCAATATACACCGGATATACCGGGTCCGTAACAGCAACGATATTGTCCTTACCCAGAATATCTCCGATATTTCCCGTATCACTCTTGGACCCGTCACTCACAAACACCTCATCAGGATCGAGAGAAACGCCCAGAGGCCGGTAATCATTCTCAATGATGGTTTCTACCAGGAAACTGTACCCTTGTTCGGGACCATAACCCCTGAATGATGCCTTGCGGGACATTTCATCCACCGCCAGGTGCATGGCCCCCACAACAGCTTTGGGCAAGGGCAGGGTAACATCCCCGATACCCATGCGAATCAGGGGGATATCCGGATGCTGCTCCTCAAACATCCTGACGCGGCGGGCAATATCCGAGAAGAGATAGCTTCCCGGGAGCTGCAGAAAATGTTCATTCACCAGAGCCATCGCCGTTGATTAAAGATTCTGTCCAATAGGTTCCTTCAAAAACCGTCACCGCATTCCCGGTCATATACACATGATTGTCCGATTCCCGCCACTCCACGAGCAAGTCTCCTCCTGAGAGGCGAATCGTTGCTTGCCGGCCACACACTCCGTTCAGTACACCCGCAACCAGAGTTGCACAGGCACCCGTACCGCAAGCAAGGGTTTCACCTGCTCCCCGTTCCCACACCCGCATCTGAATCAGCCCGGGATGAATTACTGTGGCAAACTCGGCATTCACTCTTTGCGGGAAAGCGATGTGATGTTCAAACTCCGGGCCAATCCAGGACACATCCACCCCCGGCACATCCTCCACGAAAACAACTGCGTGCGGGTTCCCCATAGAGACACAGGTAACGGCATATTCCACACCATGAATCCTCAGGGGAGCCGAAATCACCCGATCACCATGGAACAGGGCAGGAATGCGGGAGGGCTCCAAAACAGGTGCGCCCATATCTACACAAACATCGGTGACTTTTCCATCGCGAACCGTCAGTTCCAGATGCTTCCTGCCTCCAAGTGTTTCAAGCGTCAGGTGAGTATCCGAAACCCATCCATGCTCATACACATATTTTCCCACACACCGGGAAGCATTGCCGCACATCTCCGACTCAGTCCCGTCGGCATTGAACATACGCATGGCCACATCGCAGGTCTGTGAGGGCAGAATCAGCACCAAACCGTCTGAGCCGACCCCAAAGTGCCTGTCGCTCATACGTCTTGCCAAGGCAGAAGGGTTGTCCACGGACACACGGGAGGCATCAATATATATGTAATCATTGCCTGTTCCATGCATTTTGGTAAAAGGAATAGTATGGTAAGCGCCAAAACTCATTACAAATTACAATCTTTAACTATTTTCTGCAAAAATAGAAAAAATCTAAATATTTCGGTGCGAAAAACTTATACATTTTTACAATAAAATGATTTATGATTTCTAATTGAAACTTTTTCGTTCAAAAAAATCTCAAATCATCACCAACTTGCCACAAACTGGCTCAGAAAACTTACACATTAAAACAAGCCAAAAAAAGTGTCTGCATTCGGACTCCTCAAATGAGCAGTCCGGCAAACCATCCCGGGCTATTCAACCGTCACAGACTTGGCCAGATTCCTGGGCTGATCCACATTACAACCCCGGACCACAGCAATATGGTAAGCCAGCATCTGAAGCGGAATGATCGACAGAATAGGCCCCAGACAGGCCACGGTATGAGGCACTTCGATGACAAAGTCTGCCAGATTCCGCACGGTCACATCCCCCTCGGTCACGACCGCAATGATGCGGCCCTTGCGGGCCTTGACCTCCTGAATATTGCTAATAATCTTTTCGTAATTGTTGTGGTGGGTAGCGATCACCACTACCGGCATTTCAGCATCAATGAGCGCAATGGGGCCATGCTTCATTTCGGCAGCAGGATACCCTTCGGCATGAATGTACGAAATCTCTTTAAGCTTCAGGGCTCCCTCAAGAGCCACCGGGAAATTGTAGCCGCGGCCCAGATACAGGAAGTTGCGTGCATAAGTAAAAATCCGGGCCATATCCTTGAGCTCCTCGTTCATTTCCAGAATGGATTCCACCTTAGAGGGCAACTGATCCAACTCATGAATCACCTCGTGGAAGGTGGCATCTGGCAGGGTGCCCCTGAGACGGCCAACAGCCAGAGACAGCAAGGCAAGGACTGTTACCTGCGCTGTGAACGCCTTCGTGGAGGCGACTCCAATCTCAGGACCAGCGTGGGTGTAACATCCCGAATGCGTATTCCGGGGAATGGAAGATCCGACCACATTGCAGATACCAAACAAAAAGGCATCCTTCTCCTTGGCAATCTCCAGGGCGGCAAGGGTATCAGCGGTTTCTCCCGACTGGGAAATAGCAATAACAATATCGTCGGGATAAATCAACGGATTCCGGTACCTGAACTCCGAGGAATACTCCACCTCGACAGGAATCCGGGCAAACTCCTCAAACATATACTCTCCGATCAACCCAGCATGATAGGAAGTTCCGCAGGCCATAATGATGATGCGCTTGGCTGCCATAAAACGTTCCCTGTGATCAATCACCCCGGCGATGCTCAGCTGATTCATCGCAACATTCACACGTCCCCTGCAGCTATCCCGAATGGTACGGGGTTGCTCATAGATCTCCTTGAGCATAAAATGATCGAAACCCTCCTTTTCCAGAGCACTCAGACTCATTTCCAGCTCGGTAACCTTGAATGTATGCGGCACATTATGAATGGTAGTCACCTGCATAGGCTGCCCACGCTTGAGTACGGCAATTTCCTCATCATTCAGATAGACCACCTTCTGAGTATGCTCCACAATGGGGGTGGCATCTGAGGCGAGCAGGAACTCCTCCTCCCCGATACCTATCACCAGAGGGCTCCCCTTACGCACCGCAATAATCATATCGGGATCTTCGCGCGACAGTATGGCCAGAGCATAAGCCCCAACCACCTGCTGCAAAGCAATCTGCACCGCAGAAAGCAGGGAGACCTGATGAGACTTTTTTATGAAATCGATAAACTGTACCAGCACTTCGGTGTCCGTAGCACTGCAAAAAGTATAACCCTCCTGAAGTAGCTGCTCCTTCAGAACCGAGTAGTTCTCAATAATGCCATTGTGTATCAAAACAATATCCTCACTCTGAGAACAATGAGGATGAGCGTTGACATCATTGGGTTCCCCGTGGGTAGCCCAACGGGTATGGCCAATACCAACGGTACCGGAAACATCCTTACCCTTGGCCTGAGCCTCCAGATCATCCACCTTGCCCTTGGTTTTGATCACATGAAAGCCCCCTTGCTGGCATAAAGCCACTCCGGCACTGTCATATCCCCTGTATTCCAAACGTCTCAGACCCTGAATCAATACCGGATAAGCTTCCTTATTCCCCAAATAGGCTACAATTCCACACATAGATGGTTAGTTACAGATTGTTTGCAAATGTAGCAGAAAAACGAAAAAAATTGGCGATTTTTGCAGCAAAAGCCCATGCGTTTCCACTCTCTCATCCTCTTGCTGTTCCTGCTGCTGCAAACAGAAGGTCTGAAAGCTCAGGACCAGCCAGGATTCATCCCTCCTCTGGAGCTTTCCCCCGCCCTTTCGGGCACCTTTGGAGAACCCAGAACCAACCACCTGCACTCGGGGCTGGACTTCAGAACCATGGAAAAAACAGGTTGGCCGGTGAGGGCCGTTGCTGACGGGTACGTTGCGCGCATTAAGGTAGAGCCCGGAGGATTCGGAAAGGCCCTGTACATCAGCCACCCAAACGGACTGATGACGGTCAGCGCCCACCTCGAACGGTTCCACCCAACCATCTCCGCCTATGTGGAGGCCATCCAATATGCCCAGGAACAGTTCCAGGTGGATATATTCCCTAAAGCCGGAGAACTGCCCGTCAGAGCTGGAGACACCATCGCCTGGTCCGGGAATTCGGGCAGTTCATCCGGCCCGCATCTGCATTTCGAGGTGCGCGATGATGCCACCCAGCACATCCTGAACCCCTTGCTCCACGGATTCCGTGTCGGCGACTCCGAACCACCCCTGATTCGACTGCTGGCATTGTATCCACTGGATTCCTTCTCCACAGTTGACGGCAAAGCTCAGGCGGCCACCTTTTCTACAAGGCTGACAGGACAAGCCTACCAGCTTTCCGGAAAGGCCATTCCCGAAATCTCCGGCCAAATCGGGCTGGGAATTCAGACCTATGACCCATCGGACGGCTCCACCGCCTACTGCGGGCCCTATTCACTCAAACTCCTGGTTGATGGCCGGGAAATCTATGCTCGGGAAATGAGTCGGTTCTCCTTTGACAACACCCGGTATGTCAACAGCATGATTGATTATCCAACATTCCGCAGCCAGAACCGCCTTATCCACCTGCTCTACGTCCAGCCGGGCAACAAAAGCGAGACCATCCTGAAGCAGCAGGACAGGGGCGTCCTGACATTCGTGCAGCCCGGTCTGCACCTTATTCGAATCATGGTGGGGGATGCATCTGGCAATATTTCCGAGCTATCCCTGACGCTCCGTTACCGTCCTTCAGAATCCTCACAGAAAAGCAACCTTCCCGAAGACTGGGACGCTGAGAAAAACATCTCCGGTTCCGGTTTCGAAGCCACCATTCCTGCCGGTGCCCTGTACACCCCACTTACCCCGGAATACAGTACACAGCCTGGGCTGGGCAATACCTGCTCAGCCCTGCACACGCTGGGTCCGGAATTCACTCCGCTACACAAGCGGATTCAGTTGTCCATCCGGGACGACAGCCTTCCGGAACACCTCAGAACAAAAGCTCTGCTGGTAATGGTAAACAAGAGCTCCCTGAGTGCGCTCGGAGGTGCGTGGGAGGGCGGCATGGTGACCGGATCCACCTTTTCCTTCGGCACCTATGCCATTGCCACCGACACCGTTCCACCAAGCATCACTCCTCTGTTTATGCCTTCTGCGGAGACCTCCCCCGAAGACGGTGTCATCCGGATTACAGTCACCGATGACCTGTCGGGCATTGCTTCGTTCGTGGCCCTCATTGACGGCCAGTGGGCGCTGTTCGACTATGATGCCAAAAACAATCTGTTTGTACATACTCTACGCCCGGAACGGACTCAGCCCGGTCAGAACCACCAGATTGACCTATCGGTCAGAGATGCAAAAGATAATCTCAGTACCTTTACCACGAGCTTTTACTGGTAATCACAATGAAGACTGCTTTTCTTTGTTCCCTTCTGTCGCTGCTCTGGCTTCTCATGCCCGGATGCCGCATGACTTCGCCTGCAACACAATCCATTCCGGATTTGCCTGCCGGACCTGTCGTAATTTCCGATACGGCTCCTCTGGCTCGGGGTCCATGGAACGATGCTGATTCCCGACAAGCTGCACTCTTTCTCGCCCGGCAGATTTCTTCGGGCCAATGGGTGCGGGAGTTTCGCAGAACCTACCACCGGGAGCCTGCCATCCTGATTGCCCCGTTGCACAACCTGGCCCACGGAACAATAAGCGCGGAAGTTTTTTGCCGGGATATGGAATCATTGCTTTCCGGATGGACGCAGGCAAGCCTGATCCCGGGGGCAGATGCAAGGGCTGCCCTGCGCAGGGGATATCCCGGCCAGGAGCAGTTCACCCGGACAGAGGTCCTTCACCACTGGGCAACGGGAGCCTCTGCTGATGTCCTCATTACAGGCAGTATTTCACGGTCCGGCGGAAACGACCCGGGAGACCCACACACCATCTACCGGGTCCAGATGGAGATTATTGATCTGACCAGAAGCCACAAACTTCAGGAATGCGAATTTATTGCCTCAAAAACAAATTTTTTCCCGGAATAAACCGGTGAAATATTTTTTTGTTATATTTGCGGCATATAAATGATTATGAACCTTACGCAAAACATAAGTCTGCTCGTCGCTCTCGTAGTCGTCGTCGTCGGCAAAAACTGATGTGGGAGCGTTGTATAGTATAATCTAAAAACCCTTCCCACTTCCGGGGAGGGTTTTTTGTTTGAATATATCCATAATGAAACACACCATGAGAACTGAACTTCGAAGCAACACCAGCACCTCAGGCCGAAGAATGGCCGGAGCCAGAAGCCTCTGGAGGGCCAACGGCATGAGAGAAGAACATTTTGGCAAACCTGTCATCGGCATTGTGAACTCATTCACACAGTTTGTCCCCGGGCATGTACACCTGCACCATATCGGACAGGAGCTCAAAAAACTTATTGAGGCCGAGGGCTGCTTCGCCGCCGAGTTCAATACCATTGCCATCGACGATGGTATCGCCATGGGACACGGAGGGATGCTCTATTCCCTTCCCTCCAGGGATTTGATTGCCGACAGTGTAGAGTATATGTGCAATGCCCACACCGTGGATGCGATTATTTGCATCAGCAACTGCGACAAGATCACCCCGGGCATGCTCATGGCTGCCATGCGCCTGAATATTCCGGCCATCTTTGTTTCCGGCGGGCCCATGGAGGCCGGAGAGGTCGATGGAAAAAAGTACGATCTGGTAGATGTGATGGTGATGGGCGCCGACGACTCTGTGGAAGAGCGCACCCTGAATCAGGTTGAACAGAATGCCTGCCCCACCTGCGGCTCCTGCTCCGGAATGTTCACCGCCAATTCCATGAACTGCCTCAACGAGGCTCTCGGAATGGCACTCCCCGGAAACGGAACGATTCTGGCCACGCATGCCCAAAGACTTTCTCTGTTCCGCAAAGCAGCCCGAAGGATTGTCGAGATGGCCAGAGAGTATTACTTCGAAGGCAACAACAAGGTCCTGCCCCGCTCTATTGCGACCAAGTCAGCCTTTTTGAACGCCATGTCACTGGATATTGCTATGGGCGGTTCCACCAACACCGTGCTGCACCTGCTGGCGATTGCCCAGGAAGCCGGCGTGGACTTTTCCATGAAGGATATTGACATGCTCTCCCGAAAGATTCCCGTTGTCTGTAAGGTGGCTCCCAACTCCCTCAAGTACCATATCGAAGATGTCAACCGCGCCGGAGGCATTCTTTCGATTCTGGGGGCACTGGAGCGGGGTGGGTTGCTGGACACTTCTGTGTACCGTGCTGACGGTCTCACATTAGGTGAAGCCATTGCGCAGAACGACATTGTCCGTCCCTCTGCTACCTCAGAAGCGCTGGAACGTGCCACGGCTGCTCCGGGGGGCAAGTTCAACCTGGTGATGGGCTCTCAGGACACCCGTTACGACCAACCTGACACCGACCGGGCCAACGGGTGTATCCGTGATATCGCTCACGCTTACAGTACGGACGGCGGACTGGCTGTGCTGTACGGAAATATTGCCCGTAACGGCTGCATCGTCAAGACCGCCGGAGTGAGCGAGAAAATCTTCCATTTCAAAGGAAAAGCTGTTGTATTTGAGTCTCAGGAAGACGCCTGCGAGGGCATCCTGAAGGACATTCAGGCCGGTGACGTTGTGGTGATTCGTTACGAAGGCCCCCGGGGCGGGCCCGGGATGCAGGAAATGCTCTATCCCACCTCCTACATCAAATCACGGAAACTGGGAGAAGCTTGTGCCCTGCTCACCGACGGGCGGTTCTCAGGAGGAACCTCAGGATTGTCCATTGGCCATGTTTCTCCCGAAGCAGCCGCCGGAGGAGAGATCGGGCTGATCCGCACCGGAGACATGATCGAGATTGATATTCCCGGCCGCAGCATTCAGGCTGGCATTTCCGAACAGGAGATGGAGTCACGCCGGGCCGAAGAACTGGCGCGCGGTGAGCTTGCCTTCACCCCACGCAACCGCGACCGGATAGTGTCCAAAGCACTCCAGACTTATGCCAAAATGGTTAGCTCCGCCGACACGGGAGCCATCAGAATTCTTTAACCTTTAATGATTATCCTATGACCGACTCAACCAAAGCCCGTATCTCCGGAGGCGACGCCCTTATTGAGTGTTTGCTCGCCGAAGGAGTGGACACCCTGTTCGGCTATCCCGGGGGCGCCATCATGCCGGTGTACGACAGTCTCTACAAGTACCGCGACCGCATCAGGCATATCCTTACCCGTCATGAACAGGGTGCTGTGCACGCGGCCCAGGGCTATGCCCGGGCATCAGGAAGAGTGGGCGTGGCCATCGCCACCTCCGGACCTGGCGCCACCAACCTGCTCACTGGCATTGCTGATGCCATGATCGATTCAACCCCCCTGGTGTGCATTACCGGACAGGTGGGTGCAAGCCTCCTGGGCACCGATGCCTTTCAGGAGACCGACGTGATAGGCATCTCAATGCCCATCACAAAATGGAACATCCAGATTACCCGTGCCGAAGATATCCCCTGCACGCTGGCCAAGGCATTCTACATCGCCCGGTCCGGCCGTCCCGGTCCGGTGCTGATTGACTTCGCCAAGAATGCTCAAATCGGCCAACTGGAGTTTCAGTACAAGCCCTGTCATTTTATTCGCAGCTACATCCCGGCACCACACATCCAGAAATCCCGGATTGAGGAAGCTGCCGACCTGATCAACAAGGCTGAACGCCCTCTGGCTCTGGTTGGACAGGGTGTGATTCTGGGCAATGCGGAACAGGAACTCAAAGCTTTTCTGGAAAAATCGGGCATTCCTGCGGCATGGACCCTCCTAGGCATGTCCGCGCTACCTACCGGACACCCTCTGAACATGGGAATGCTGGGAATGCACGGCAACCTGGCCCCCAACAAAATGACCAACGAAGCCGACGTATTGATTGCCATCGGAATGCGTTTTGACGATAGGGTTACCAGTGATGTGAACCATTTTGCCCGTCAGGCTAAAGTGATTCATCTGGAGATCGACCCGGCTGAAATCGACAAAAACATCAAAGCCCATGTGCCCGTTGCCGGCGACGTCAAGCAGACCCTACCCCTGATTACCGAGAAAATCCGCACCAACCTGCATCACCAGTGGATCAGTCAGTTTAAGCCTCTGCATGAGGAAGAATTCGCCCGCGTGATTGAGCGGGAGATGAATCCCGGTGACGGCAAGGCCATAACAATGGCCGAGGTGGTGAATATAATCAATGAAAAAACCGGTGGAAAGGCCATTGTTGCCACCGATGTGGGCCAGCACCAGATGGTGGCGGCCCGGTATGCAAGAGTCGAGCAGTCCCGCTCTGTTGTCACCTCTGGTGGTCTGGGAACTATGGGCTTCGGGCTACCTTCGGCCATCGGAGCCAAAATCGCCTGCCCTGACCGCGAAGTGATCTTGTACGTTGGTGACGGTGGCATCCAGATGACCATTCAGGAACTGGGCACTGTCATGCAGTGGGGCGTGGGCGTCAAGATTGTGCTGCTCAACAATGGTTACCTCGGAATGGTGCGTCAGTGGCAACAACTATTCTTCGACAAGAGGTATTCCAGCACCCCTATGACCAATCCCGACTTCATCACCATCGCCAAAGGTTATGACATCACCGGGGAACGGGTTTCGGAACGCGGGGAACTCCACCAGGCCATCGACCGGATGTTTGCCCACCCGGGAGCCTATCTGCTGGAAGTGAATGTAGAGCAGGAAGGGAATGTGTTTCCCATGATTCCCGCCGGCACCAAAGTGAATGACATTCTTTTTACCGATTAGCACCTTACAGTTATGGAACAGGAATATACCATCACCGCCTTTTCAGAGAACAGCATCGGGCTGCTCAACCGCATCACCATTATCTTCACCCGTCGCAGGCTCAATATTGAGAGTCTTACCGTTTCGGCTTCAGCCATCCGGGGAATTCATAAATTCACCATTGTGGTGAATTCTACCCGGGAACAGGTGCAGAAAGTGGTCAAACAAATCGAGAAACAGGTTGAGGTCCTCAAATGCTTCTATCACGTCAACGATGAGATTGTCAGTCAGGAAATCGCCTTATACAAGGTTTCCACCAAGGAATTCATGCTGCACGACGTGGAACCCATCATGCGGAAGTACGGTGCCCGGGTACTGGAAATCACCCCGGATTTCGCCATCATTGAAAAAACCGGACACAAGGCTGACACCACGGAACTGTTCGAAGTGCTGGAGCCTTTCAAGGTTAGCCAGTTCACCCGTTCGGGCCGGATTGCCGTCACGAAGGAGATTCGGGAACGCCTCAACGACTATCTGGATGAGATCGACCGTATGACCCGGAACAAGCAGGAATGCCGGTAAACCAATTTCAATATCAGCAGGCTGCATACATATAAATAATTTTCTCTAATTTTGGGCCGAAGTTTTGCTTCAGCCTAAGTTCAATCAACCTAAAATCAAGAAAATGGCAAAAATCAATTTTGGCGGAGTTCTGGAAGATGTGGTAACCCGCGAAGAATTTCCCCTCAGCAAGGCCAGGGAAATCCTCAAGAACGAAACCATCGCAGTTATCGGCTACGGAGTACAGGGCCCTGCCCAGTCTTTGAATATGCGTGACAACGGCGTTCAGGTAATTATTGGTCAGGCCCCGGAATTCAAGGCCGACTGGGACCGTGCTGTAGCTGACGGCTGGATTCCCGGAAAAACGCTTTTCTCTATTGAGGAAGCAGCTCAAAAAGCCACCATCATCCAGTATCTGGTTTCTGATGCCGCCCAGCGCGCCATCTGGCCGGTTCTCAAACCCTGCCTCAAACCGGGCGATGCCCTCTATTTCTCCCATGGTTTCTCCATCACCTACAAGGACCACACAGGGGTTATTCCTCCCGCTGATGTGGATGTGATTCTGGTAGCGCCCAAGGGCTCAGGAACCAGCGTTCGCAGAAACTTCCTGGCAGGCGCAGGGATCAACTCCAGCTACGCTGTTTTCCAGGACTTCACCGGACGGGCTACCGAACGGACTTTGGCTTTGGGGATTGCTATTGGCTCGGGATATCTCTTCCCCACCTCCTTCGAACAGGAAGTGTACAGCGACCTCACCGGAGAACGGGGCGTGCTTATGGGTGCTTTGGCCGGAATCATGGATGCACAATACAAAGTGCTGCGTGACAATGGACACACTCCCAGCGAAGCCTTCAATGAAACGGTTGAAGAACTCACCCAGAGTCTGATTCGTCTTGTGGACGAAAACGGGATGGACTGGATGTATTCCAACTGCTCCGCCACTGCTCAGCGAGGTGCGCTTGACTGGAGGCCCAGATTCCGCGATGCCGTCATGCCGGTGTTCGAGGATCTGTATGCCCGGGTAAAAGATGGACGGGAATGCCAGAGGGTTCTGGAGTCAACCGGAGGAGCCAACTACAAGGAACTTCTGGGCAAAGAGCTCAAGGAACTGCGCGAAAGCGAGTTGTGGAGCGCCGGAGCAACGGTGCGGCAGCTTCGTCCCAAACTCAAATAGCCCCTACCCTGCTGGTCAGGGAACGGAATATCAGAAAACCCCGGCGCTGTCGGGGTTTTTTATTAACTTTACGTCAAACCTGGAAATACCCCCATGTATCTGGAACGCCTCTCTCTGGTTAATTTTAAGAATTACGAGCAAGCCGGGATGGAATTCAGCCCCAAGATCAACTGTCTGGTCGGGAGAAACGGAGTGGGTAAAACCAACATTCTGGATGCCATTCATTATCTGTCGCTCTGCAAGAGTTATTTCAACACTGCTGATACCCAGAACATCAGGTACGGTGAGGACTTCTTCATGATTCAGGGCGATTATCTCCGCAAGGAGATGCCCGAGAATATCTATTGCGGAGTGAAAAGGGGACAAAAAAAAATCCTCAAACGCAACCGAAAGGAATACGAACGATTCTCGGAACACATCGGATTCCTACCCGTCATCATGATCTCGCCTTCAGACACCACCCTGATTCAGGACGGAAGCGAAGAACGAAGACGGTTCATCAACGAAGTGATCTCCCAGTATGACCACACCTACCTCAACCACCTGGTTCAATACAACCGGGTTCTGCAGCAAAGAAATGCCCTACTGAAGATTTGTTCCGAGCGAAATACTTATGATGCCGATTCAATGGAGGCCTGGAACCAGCAACTTGTCCATCTGGGCAACGGTATCCATCAAGTCCGCACCCGTTTCTGCACCGAACTGATACCTATCTTTCAAAAATATTACGATCTCATCTCCGAAGGCTCCGAGAAGGTGGACCTGGCATACCAGTCCCAACTCAACGAGCAGGATTTTGCCGACCTCCTGCGCACCTCGGCAGATAAGGACAGAGCCGTTCAATACACTACATCGGGGATTCACCGTGATGATCTGCAACTCATCATGAACGGAAATCCCATACGCCGTTGCGGCTCTCAGGGCCAGCAAAAAACCTATCTTCTGGCGCTGAAACTTGCTAACTTTGAATTCATCTGCCACCACAGTCAGCTACGGCCGATTCTGCTTTTGGACGATATCTTTGACAAGTTTGACTCCTTCAGGGTTCAGCGGATTATCGCCCTGGTCTCCGACCAGAACTTCGGGCAAATATTCATTACCCATACAGAGCCACAGCAAATGATGCAAATCTTGCATCAGATTCCGTGCGAACACCGGATCTTCGACATATCAAGCGACGGACAAATCCTGGCCACCAGTAACGCACAGTCATGAAAACCCGCATCCTGCTGGTGGCCGCCACCAATCAAGAAATCGCCTCTCTTCCTGCCATGATCCGGAATCAGACCGGCGTCTGTCCTGAGGTACTGATCACAGGGATCGGGGTTGCCGCCACTGTGTTTCACCTGACCCAAAGATTACAGACACAGGCCTGCGATCTGGTACTCCATATCGGAGTGGCCGGCAGTTTCCAGCCCTCTTATCCCCCCGGGACCGTGCTTCAGGTTCGCAGAGATACTTTTGCTGCCTTGGGCGCAGAGCGTTCCGGAGCTTTTATTCCAGGCTTTCGGTTGGGATTCTGCAACGCACACCCCTTCACCGGACCCTGGCTGGAACAGACCACAACTCCTCTCCCCGGACTGGGGTGCGTCACCGGCGTTACGGTTGACACAGTCAGCGGGAGCGAGCCAACCATCAGCAGAATCTGCCGGGAGTTTAACCCCGACATCGAAACCATGGAGAGTGCCGCCTTGTTTTATGTATGTCTGTCCCTTAGCCAGCCCTTCCATGAGATCAGAGCCATCTCCAACCCGGTCGCACCGGACAATCGGGTACAGTGGGAAATTCCACGGGCCATCAGGGCCCTTGAAGCGTCCATCCCCAAGTTGCTCACCTCCCTGTGACATGAAACCTTCGCTGAGACTGAACATCTCCCCCTGTCCTAACGACACCTTTATGTTTCACGCTCTGCTACATCATCTGTCGGAAACTGAAGGTCTGTCGTTTCACACTGGTTTCCATGATATTGAAACGCTGAACCAACTTGCCCGGGCCAATGCAGCGGACGTGATCAAGATCAGTTGCGCCCATTACCCAGAGATTTCACAGCACTACCAGTTACTCACTTCCGGAGCCGCGATGGGATACGGAAACGGTCCTCTGCTGATCGCCCGCAATCCGTTCCCGCTTTCGGAGCTTCCACGCATGAGGATTGCCATCCCCGGGTGGCACACCACCGCCCATCTGCTACTTTCCATCGCACATCCTGACGCCACCCACAAGGAAGTGATGCTTTTTTCTGACATTGAGCAAGCCCTCACAGACCACAGGGCCGATGCCGGCCTGCTGATCCACGAAACCCGATTCACTTTTCAGAAGCGTGGACTCGTTTCTTTGGAAGACCTCGGCACATGGTGGGAAGAAACCACCGGATTGCCCATCCCTCTGGGGGCCGTTGCGGTTCGGAGGGACCTGCCGGAAGCCACCAAACAAGCACTCAACCGGAGCCTCAGCGCCAGCGTGGCCTACGCCCTGGCACACCCCGAAGCATCCGCCAACTTTGTCCGGGAATACGCTCAAAGTATGGACCCAGACGTGTGCCAGGCACATATACATCTCTACGTCAACGAATTCTCCGTGCATACGGGAGAGAAGGGCACACTGGCCATGAGGGAGTTATTCAGCAGGGGACATCACGCAGGACTTCTGCATGACCTCCCCATGGAACCGGTATTTGTATAAACTCAGAGCGTCAGTCTGTCAAAGGAGTCTTATCCAGCCCTTCACGAATACCCTTCTCAAGTTCCTCAGCCAACTCAGGGTTATCCCTCATCAATTGTTTTACAGCATCCCGACCCTGACCCAGCTTCACATCTCCATAGCTGAACCATGAACCGCTCTTTTTAATGATGCCCAACTCGGTTCCCAGATCGACAATCTCGCCAATTCGGGAAATGCCCTCCCCGTAAATAATATCGAACTCTGCCTTCCGGAAGGGAGGAGCCACTTTGTTCTTGACAATCTTAACTTTCACCCGGTTGCCACTGACTTCTTCCCCCTCCTTAATCTGGGTGGTCCTGCGGATATCAATACGCACGGAAGCATAAAATTTCAGTGCATTTCCCCCGGTAGTAGTTTCAGGGTTGCCAAACATCACCCCGATTTTTTCCCGCAACTGGTTGATAAAGATACAGCAGGTATTTGTCTTGCTGATATTGGCTGTAAGCTTCCGCAATGCCTGCGACATCAGCCGGGCCTGAAGGCCCACCTTGGAATCTCCCATATCCCCCTCGATCTCAGCTTTTGGGGTTAATGCAGCAACTGAGTCAATCACAATGATGTCAATGGCCCCGGAACGAATCAGCGAGTCAGCAATCTCAAGGGCCTGTTCCCCGTTGTCCGGCTGGGAAACATAAAGATTATCCATATCCACGCCCAGTTTCTGAGCATAAGTGCGGTCGAAGGCATGCTCGGCATCAATGAACGCAGCGATACCACCGGCTTTCTGCGCCTCAGCTATGGCATGAATAGCCAGAGTGGTCTTTCCGGACGATTCCGGACCATATATCTCTACCACCCGTCCTCTGGGAAAGCCTCCGATACCCAGGGCTGCATCCAGACCGATGGAGCCGGTTGAAATGGAGGGAACCTCCTGAATGGCCTTGTCGCTCATTCTCATGATGGCCCCCTTGCCGAAATCCTTATCAATTTTGTCAAGGGTTAGCTGCAATGCCTTGAGCTTATCCTTATTCATTTCCCTGCGAACATCCTTTTCTTCCATAGTCTATGTTTATTTAAGTATCTGGTCCGCGTGTCGGGCGGTATCCACTTTGTCAATAATCTGTTCCACAATGCCCTCCCCGGAAATAAGGAAGGTCTTACGCAACACCCCCATATAGGGCTTTCCGTAAAGTTTTTTTTCTCCCCAGGCATCGTATGCCAAAAGAATCCGTTTCTCTGGATCGGCAATCAGACGGAAGGGAAGCTGGTATTTCCCGGCAAACTTCCGGTGCGAGGCCACACTGTCTGCACTAACACCCACCACATCGTAGCGATGCAAAAGCAACTGTTCATAAGCATCCCTCAGGCTACACGCCTCGGCAGTACAACCGGGGGTATTGTCCCTGGGATAAAAATACAGCACCAATTTTTTCCCCGCATACTGCGCAAGAGACACCCTTGCCCCGTCTTGATCCACCCCCTCGAAATCAGGAGCCTTATCCCCAACCTGAAGCATTGTATGATCTAATTAGTACGAACAATACGAACACAAAATCCATCTGTGTAAAGGTATAAAAAAAACCTCACCACACCCTCCGAAACAGATCCTAAGAATGAATTTTTCTGATCAGGCTAGAGCCTGTCGAAGGTCGTAAAGCAAATCCTCAATATCCTCAATACCTACAGAAAGCCGAACCAGGTTGGAGGTAATCCCAATTTTATCCTTCAGAGCCTGGGGGAAACTGCCATGCGTCATCAGAGTAGAATAATTCACCAGGGATTCCACCCCCCCCAAACTGTCAGCCAGAGAGAACAAACTGAGCTTTCGCACAAACTGATTCACCTCCTCCCTGCCCCCCGCTATACGGAAGGAAACCATACCCCCAAAGCCCGACATCTGCCTGCATGCAACTTCATGGTTCTTGTGGGTTTTGAGCCCCGGAAAAAAGACGGACTCACAACGCGGGTGGCTATTGAGAAAATCGGCAACTGCCACAGCGTTCTTCTCGTGCTGCTGCATCCTCAGGGGAAGGGTTTTGAGACCTCTCTGGGTAAGCCACACATCAAACGGGCTGGGCACAGCGCCCAAAGCATTCTGTTGAAAGCGCATGGCTCCGGCATGTTCTTCTTTGGCGATAATCACGCAGCCCCCGATTACATCCGAGTGTCCGTTGATGTACTTGGTGGTGCTGTGCACCACAATATCTGCACCCAGGTCCAGCGGATTTTGAAAATAGGGCGTGGCAAAAGTATTGTCCACTGCCAAAAGAGCGCCTTTGCGGTGTGAAAGCTCTGCAAGGGCTGCGATATCGAAAATTTTCAGGAGCGGGTTGGTGGGTGTTTCCAGCCAGACCATACGGGTTGTGGGCCGGAACGCAGCAGCCACTTCCTGCAGGTCAGAGGCATCAACGTACGAAATTCCGATACCCGCGGTGGCCAGCACCTGATCGAGCAAACGAAAAGTACCTCCATAGATATCATCTGGCGAAATAATGTGATCGCCCGGTTTCAGCAACGAAAGTGCAGCATGGGTGGCAGCAACGCCCGAAGCAAAGAGAAAAGCCTGAGAGCCATGCTCCAGCATCGCCAAACATTTCTCTAACGCAGCACGATTGGGATTACCCGTTCGGGAATACTCAAACGTCCTGTGCTCGTCCAGATCGGCCCGGGCATAAGTACTGGTTGGATAAATCGGGGAAATTACGGCCCCTGTCTGGGGATCGGGGTCCTGCCCCCCCCATACGGCAAGTGTAGAAAATTGCATATTCATCAGTCTAAAGGATAATCTTCAAAAGCATAAAGCAAGGTGGACAAATAACGCTCCCCGGTATCAGGGAGAATCACAACAATCTGTTTCCCTTTGTTCTCAGGGCGACAAGCCAGCTGCGCGGCTGCATACAACGCTGCTCCCGAAGAGATCCCTACCAGCAGGCCCTCACATCGTGCCACCTGACGGCCGGCACGTATTGCCTCATCGCCAGGCACCCGTATAATCTCGTCAATCACTTCCATACGGAGCACGTCGGGAACAAAACCGGCTCCGATGCCCTGAATCTTGTGCGGGCCAGGCGCTCCGCCGGACAACACCGGGGATTCGTCAGGCTCCACGGCAACCACCTGTATCCGGGCATTCCGCATCTTCAGGGCCTCGCCTGCTCCGGAAATAGTCCCGCCGGTGCCGACACCGCACACCAGAATATCCACCGATCCGTCCGTATCCCGCCAGATTTCCTCCCCGGTCGTCAGCCGGTGTATCCGGGGGTTCGCGGGGTTCTGAAATTGCTGCGGTATGAACGAGCCGGGATGCGCTGCAGATATCTCCTCAGCCCGGCGAATGGCGCCTTTCATCCCTTCGGCACCAGGAGTGAGTTCGATGCAGGCTCCAAGTGCCTTAAGCAAATTTCTGCGCTCAATACTCATGGTTTCGGGCATGGTCAGCACCAAGGGATAACCCTTAGCCGCAGCTACCATGGCCAGGCCTACCCCCGTATTTCCGCTGGTAGGCTCCACTATCAGGGCTCCCTTTTTCAAGAAACCTTTATTCTCAGCATCCTCAATCATGGCCAGGGCAATCCGGTCCTTGATGCTTCCCCCGGGATTGAAATACTCCAGTTTAGCAAGGATATCGGCCTGCGCCTCTCTGAGGGACATAAAGTGTGCGAGCCTCAGCAACGGTGTGTCTCCGATAAGATCGGAAATTCCATGGGCAATCTTTTTCATGACTGAGTTATTTTACATTGAATGACTTGGCGTGGACAATGTTCCGCGAAGAGTTCCCCACGTAGAGCATAAATTCTCCGGGTTCCACCACCCATTTTGCAGATTTTTCCTCAAAGAAGGCACAATGTTCCACCGGAACCGTGAGGGTAATTTTGCGGGATTCTCCCGGCTGCAGGAAGACTTTGGCAAAAGCCTTCAACTCCTTCAGAGGCCGGGGCACCGAAGCCTGGGGGTCACCCACATACAACTGAACAGTCTCCGCACCGGCAATCTTCCCTGTATTGCGTACGGTAAGTTGCACCTGTACCCGATCAGCCATACCATAGACTTTCTTATTCAATGAGGGCTGATCAATCACAAAATCTGTGTAGGAGAGCCCAAATCCAAATGGAAACAGCGGCTGGATCTGTTTGGTGTCAAACCAGCGGTAGCCCACAAAGATATCTTCTTCGTAATGTACCTTGAGATTCTTCCCGGGATAATTACCCAGAGCATGGGCAGGCGACTGGCTAAGCGATGAAGGCAGGGTAAAGGGCAGTTTACCTGATGGATTCACTTTGCCATCCAGAACATCGGCAAGGGCATTCCCGGCTTCCATTCCGTTGAACCACGCCCACACCAAAGCCGGGACCCGGTGCACGATACCGTTCATATCTACAGGAGAGCCGCCAACGATGACCACCACAACATTTGGATTCACCTTACTGATCTCCTGAATGACCTCAACCTGACCGTAGGGAAGCTCCATATGAGGTTTGTCCGAGCCTTCGGTATCATAGTCATGATCAAGCCCCCCGACAAAGATGACGGCATCAGCCTTCCGGGCAGTTTCAACGGCTTCCTGGAGCAATTTTTGGTTGGCCACCAGATCATTTGCGGGCCGACGGCGTCCGTTCTCGACCACCGGCTCAGGTTTGTCATAGCCCAGCACATAATCAATACGAACCCGGCTTCCCCACTTCTTTTGCATTGCTTCCAGCGGGGTAACCTCATAAAGGGCCTTAATACCCGAGCTCTGGCCGCCGGCTGCCTGCTTGTGGGTGGCGTTCCTGCCAATCACTGCAACGGAACGTAGTTTGGAAAAATTTAGCGGGAGCAAACCTCCTGCATTGCGCAGCAACACCACCGATTCGGAGGCCACCTTGTAGGCTGCCGCCTGATGCTCCGGAGTATTGAATGATCCCGGGAACCGCTTATCAACTTCCGGGCCTATCACCTTCGTGCGAAGCATCACCCTGAGAATGTTCGAAACTTTCTCATTCACCACCGACTCAGGAACCTTGCCCTGGGTGACCGCCAGCAACAATGGATCGGCAAAGAAATAGCTATTGTAGGCGCCATTGGTCCCCATTTCCAGGTCCAGACCCGCCAAGGCTGACTCAACCGTGGTGTGTACCCCGCCCCAGTCCGACAAATAAACGCCCTGGAATCCGAACTCATTCCGCAGTAGTGTACGTCCCAGAAAAGGATTCTCGCAACACCATACCCCACGGAACTTGTTGTAGGCGCCCATCACGGTCAGGGCTCCGCCCTCCATCACTGCGGCTCGGAAGGCTGGCAGGTAAATCTCACGCAAAGCACGCTCACTCATGGTCACATCCACCCTGTTACGCTCATGCTCCTGATTATTGGCGAGAAAATGCTTCACGCTCACGGCCACATCCCGGCTTTGAACAGCCTTAATCCATGCAACAGCCATCACAGATGTCAAATAAGGATCTTCACTGAGATACTCAAACCCACGGCCACCGAGAGGGGTACGCAGAATATTCACTCCGGGTCCAAGAAGCACATCTTTCTTGCGGTGCCGGGCTTCCTCCCCAAGAGCCTCTCCTTCGAGTTGCGCAAGAGCAGGATTCCAGGTTGCTGCCAGGGCCGTTGCCGTAGGAAAACAGGTAGAAGCATCATCCGTCCATCCGGCGGGGTTCCAGGAATCCCGTTGAATTTCTTCACGAATTCCATGAGGACCATCCGAAAGATGCCACTCCGGGATGTTCAGTCTGGGTACCCCGGTGGATGTAAACTTTGAGTTTCCATGCAACATACCCACCTTCTCGGCAAGAGTCATTTGAGACAAGTAGCTTTTAATGAGTTTCTCTTCCTCGCCCGACGAAAGAGGCTGAGCGAGAGAAGGGAGCAGGAGCAGCACCAGGAGCAACCCGGTACAAAGCAGGTGTTTCAGAACAGAAGTCATAATCATGAGCGTTGTTGGTGTAATGTATCATTAAGTCTTCAAAGATGCAAGGTGATTCGTCTCCCTTCGTACACTACCTGGCGGACAACGGGAGTATGTCTGGAAAAGGCGGCAGGAACTGCGGGGGATACCCGAACCACACGAAAGACCCTGCGTTCCGGCATTCCGGGGAAACTCCCCTGACGTTTGCCCAAGGTTAGCATAGCCCGGCGGTCATTCCAATGAATCGGTATGGTCGAGTAAGCTCCCTGCTCATACTGATAAGTCAGGCCATCGTCCTCATAAAGAACGAAATCTCCGTCCTTACCCGTGTACACAAACAGAGTAAGCGTGTCTGCAGATTTTTCCTGAGTGTATTGTATCTCCGGGCCCATGGGCAAAATAGCACCAGAGCGGGCAAACAACGGCATTTTGTCGAGAGGCGCAGGCACTTGTACAGAGTCACCCCCCGGCACAAATTGCCCGCTATACACATCGTACCAGCCCACACTTCCTGGAAAATACACGGCCCGGTTACGCGCCTTATATTCAGTCACCGGACACACCATCAGAAAGGGCCCAAACATGAATTGGTCCGGAAGGTCGTACACCCGCGGGTCATCGGGATAATCCATGGCCAACCCACGCATCAGCGTGTAACCGTTCTTCCACACCGCCCCGGAAAGCGAATAGATATAGGGCATCAAAGCATAACGCATCCGGATGACATCAGTAACTGCGCTGTATCCGGGATGGCCCTCCGGAAACAGATTAAAGGGCTCCCGGAACGGAGTCTGCCCGTGCGCCCTGAACAAGGGACAGAAAGCCCCGAACTGAAACCACCGCACGTTCAACTCTCGCCACTCCTCCATGTCCGAAGAGCCCTCCAAGGCCTGTTCAAACCGCTTTTCCACGGAGAAACCGCCAATGTCCATCGTCCAGTAAGGTAATCCAGACATCGAGAAGTTCAGCCCAGCTGTAATCTGAGCCCTCATATCTTCCCAGCGGGTGGCGATATCGCCGCTCCAGGTGGCTGCTGCAGCGTTTTGCAGGCCGGCAAAACCCGACCGGGTGAGGATAAACACCCGCTTATCCGGATTCAGGGTTCGCTGCCCCTCGTATATTCCCCGTGCATTCATCAGGGCGTAGGCATTGAAATACTGTGTGGAAGGCCCAAGTGCCGTGGGATTCATTAAGACCTTGCGATACGCAACAGATGCGTTGGAGAGAATGTCCGGCTCGGTTGCATCCAGCCACCACGCATCGAAACCCTTGGGATAAAGGTGTTCACTGAGCTGGGACCAGAACAATTTCCGGGCTTCGGGACGGTACGCATCGTAAAAGGAGCCCACATAACCACGGCCCACCCAGTCCCGGACCTGATCGCGGATGGCCTGCCGATACATCCAACCCTTACTGTCAAATTCCTCAAAATGCTCTGTACCAACGTAATACTTGGGCCACACCGAAATCATGATGCGGGTGTGGTAATCGTCATGAAGGCTGCGCACCATTCCTTCAGGATCGGGAAAGCGTTCCGGGTCAAACTCATGACTTCCCCATTGGTCCTCTTTCCAATAGAACCAGTCCAGAACAATGTTGTCCAAAGGAATGCTCCGTTCTCTGAAAGTCCGGACCACCTGGAGCAACTCGTCGGCACTCTTGTAGCGTTCCCGGCTCTGCCAGTATCCAAAGGCCCAAGCCGGGAGCTGCACCGCCTGGCCCGTCACCTGACGGTAACCTGCAATAACCTCATCCATTGAGTTGCCCCGGATAAAATAGTAGTCAATCTGGTCGCCCATCTCAGACCAAAACGAAAGCCGTTGGCGGTCCTCCTCCGGGATAGGGGTTAACACGCTGAGCCCCAGGTAGGAGCCCCCCCCGTCAGGCCGCCATTCGATGCGAACGGGAACTCGTTCCCCAGGACACAGCGTTTTCTCAAAAGTGCACACCGAAGGATTCCAGGCCGTTCTCCAACGCTCTTCCATCATCCATTCCCCACCCAACTGAACCCGGGCATACCCGGCATAATATAGCTGAAAGCGATGCAAGCCCTCCTCAGGAGCCTCCACCCATCCCGTCCAGGTAACCCGCGCCCTGGCAAGAGGCACACGGTCGGGCAAGGTTTTCACCGATTCCAAATCAGTGTACTCTATCCCGGATTCCCGGCGTTGCGTAATCAGAGTTCCGTCTCCACCATAATAGGAAGCCGTCAGAGCCCCCGGATTGCCCTGATCGTCGAACAACTTAAGCCTGGATAATGGTTCAAAGGGACGGGGATCGCCAAAACGCGAGAGCGAATAATTGTCCCATAGCAAACCGTAATTGAGGGTAGAAACCACGAATGGGACAGACACCTTGGTATTGTATTGAAACAGGTCCTCACGCGCTCCCTTGTAGTTCATGCGGTGGGCCTGATGCTGGCCAAGACCATAAATAGCCTCCCGGCCCGGAGAATCAAACTCCTGCCGCAGGGTGAAAGCATGCACTCCGTCCACCGTGACCGGCTGAAAAGTCTTACCACCCCCATCGCGCTCTGAAAGGATCGGCACCCCCTTATCATCAAGAAATCTTACCTCGCCGGTTATCAGAGAAGCCTGCACTTGCATTTGGGATGTCGAGAGAGAAACAAACACTCCGGGAACCGTCCTGACCCGGAATCGGGGTGGAGGGTCAGAATGAGGCTGTGCAATAAGACGTTCCTGAAGATCCAGAGCATCATTCATGGTTGCACTCACCCGTACGACCCGGTCGGAAATCAACCGGAACCGCAGCCATGTCATCGGCTTGTCTTTGCCGGAAAAACGGATCTGAACCCCGTCGGACAACCGGGTAACTTGCGGGGCATCTGCCGCGACCAAAGGGAACAGGAAGAGTCCGGGCAGGAACCAGAGGAACCCGAAAAACCAGAGTATAGGCAACAGGCGGGTCATCTGATGATGGTTCCGACAGGTTCTCCTGAAAGGACCCGAACCAGCTCTCCAGGCTTGTTCATATCGAAGACAATAATCGGCATTTGATTTTCCCTACAAAGTGTGAATGCAGTGAGGTCCATAATTTTGAGGTTCTCCTCGTAAGCCCGGTCAAATGAGAGTGAAGCATACTTGACCGCCGAAGGATCCTTTTCGGGATCGGCCGAATACACCCCATCCACCCGCGTTCCCTTTAGCAGAACATCAGCATCCATTTCAACGGCCCTCAATGCTGAGGCAGTATCGGTGGTGAAGTAGGGATTCCCGGTACCTCCGCTGAATATGGCCACCTCTCCATGGTGAAGCGACTCCAGCACCCGGTCACGGGAAAAAACCTCACCTACGGGCTGCATGCAAAACGCGGTGAACAAGCGTGATGGCACACCGATACTTTGTAAGGCCGACTGAATCGCCAGCCCGTTGATCACCGTGGCAAGCATGCCCATGTAGTCTCCGCGCACCCGGTCGAAACCCTTATCCACTCCGTTCAAACCACGAAAAATATTTCCGCCTCCAAATACAATCCCTATCGACACGCCCAGCCTGGTCGCTGCCCCAATCTCCCGGGCATATTCCATAAGACGCTGTTCATCAATACCATAAGACTTACCACCCATCAGAGCCTCACCGCTCAGTTTGAGCAACACTCTCTTATATTCTGCCATATATTTTTTCTGATAAACATACAAAAAAAAACAATTTCCGGCCCTTACAATACCCCATCGTCAGCAAAACTGTACCTTGCTCCTGAGGCAATGATGACATGATCAACAACTGAAATATCAAAAAATGCGGCGGCCTCTTTAATCTTACGGGTGATAGTCATGTCCGAAGGACTGGGAGAGACATTTCCAGAGGGATGATTGTGACAGAGTATAATCCCGCTGGCAAGGAGTTCCAGAGCCTTTCTCATGATCAAACGACAGTCAATCACCGTAGCAGAAATACCACCCTGGCTGACTTTGAATGTTTCAAGAGGACGGTTCGCCCGGTTGAGGAACAGCACCCAGAACTCTTCGTAAGGCAAGTCTGCCATACGTGTTTGAAAATAGGCCGCAACATCATGGCTTGATGAAACAGGTTCGTCACGTACCGCTGCCGTTGCCTGTCGTCTCCGTCCCAACTCAAAAGCAGCCATCAGAACCACAGCGCGAGCCTTTCCAACACCTTTGTGGCGCATGAAGTCAGCCACCCCATAACGTCCCAGCACATTCAGGTCCTCACGAGCCGAACGAAGAAGCCTCCCGGCCATTTCAACAACTGTCTCATTCCGGCTCCCTGATCCCAGCAGTATCGCCAGCAATTCGGTATCCGTGAGTGCCTCACACCCCCGTTGCAACATCTTTTCCCGGGGTCGGTCCGCCGGACACCAATCTTTAATCTTCATTGGCTTAGTATTTGTTTTATAGTATATCCGGGCAATAAAAAAACCCTGTCGCCAGGGTTCAGATTTTAAGCCATCCGGAAGACAAACCTGGCAAGCTTCCCCTTGAGATTTGATGCTTTATTTTTGTGAATAACGCCTTTCCCGGCCAGACGGTCCAAAACCCCCGAAACCTTTGGGAGTTCGGCTGCTGCAGCCTCTTTATCGGTCATAAGCCTCAACTTCTTCACGGCGTTGCGTGCAGTGCGGGCATAGTATTTATTTTCAACACGACGGGTCTCCGTCTGCCTGATGCGTTTCTCTGAAGATTTATGGTTTGCCATATCAGATTGTCTGTTAAAAAAATTTCAGCATGCAAAGGTAATGGTTTTTTGATAAGAAAAAATTTTTTCTTTCTCTTTTGACAAAATTCACCCCCTTGTTCAATTCGCAAAGATTTTCTATCTTTACATCGGCCCGGATCATCCGGGCTACCCGCAACAGGTCGTTGTTTGTTCTGTTGTTTTTCTCCCCATTTCACATCGAAAGGTGTGAAGTGAGTTTTTTTGTTTGTATTGATGATTTACGTTAACAACAATCGCATCGCATAAACCTCGGGTTGTCACGGGAAAAGGATTCCGGTGACACCGGGATACCTTACAGCAATACTTAAAAATATACCATGACAAAGGTTTCTTACATTACAGAAGAGGGACTCGAAAAGCTTAAAAAAGAACTGGAACACCTCACCTCCGTGGAACGCCCCGCCATTTCGAGACAGATTGCCGAAGCCCGCGACAAGGGCGATTTGTCCGAAAACGCAGAGTATGATGCCGCCAAGGATGCCCAGGGCATGCTGGAAGCCCGCATTCACAAACTGGAACAGCTCATCACCAACTGCCGAGTGATTGACGAGTCCCGCATCGGGGTGGACACTGTTCAGATCATGAACAAGGTCAGGATCAAGAATACACGGACCAATGCCGTTCTTGAATACACTCTGGTCTCTGAGAGTGAAGCCAACCTCAAGGAAGGAAAGATTGCCATCAACACACCTATCGGCAAAGGTCTGCTTGGAAAGAAGACCGGAGATGTGGTCGAGATCTCCGTTCCAGCCGGGCAACTACGGTTTGAGATTCTGTCCATATCCCTCTAATACCTGTCAGCCATGGCATCCATATTCTCACGCATCGCTTCGGGAGAGATTCCTTCCTATAAGGTCGCCGAAGATGATAAGTATGTAGCCTTTCTGGACATCAATCCCCTGGTGGAAGGACACACTCTGGTCATACCCCGCAAAGAAGTGGACTACCTCTTCGACATGGAGGAGCAAGACCTAGCCGGGATGATACTCTTTGCGCAGAAGGTAGCCGGCAACATCAGGAAAGCCTTCCCTTGCCGAAAGGTTGCCGTTGTAGTGCTGGGGCTTGAAGTACCCCACGCCCACATTCACCTGATCCCCATCAATTCCGAAGCCGATGTCAACTTCCACAGGCCAAAACTAAGTCTGAGCCGGGAGCAGTTCCTGCGGATTGCGGAACGCATCAGCAACCCAGAATAGAGCACACCCTGGGGGCAATCTCCCGCAATGGCAAAATCAGGTCGGGAATAGTCCTTTCAATGGCAGCCATGGGCATCACCCCCGAAGTGGCCGTTCGGGGGTCTTCGACAATGGTCGTTCCCCCGCATTGCTTGATGACCGTCATCCCGTGCGCACCGTCAGCATTGGAACCCGTAAGCAGAATTCCCAGCAGATCACGACCATACACCCAGGCGGCCGATTCGAAAAGCACATCTATAGAGGGCCTGGAAAAATTAATCTTGGCATCTACCGAGAGGGTCAGCGTTTGATCGTCTTCTATCATAAGATGATAGTTGGGCGGAGCAAAATATACATGACCCGGGAGGACCTCGTCTTTATCACAGGCATCCGAAACCAAGAAGTGGGTATGGTTGTTGAGAAAGTTCACAAACCCGTCAATCCGGTTGTTCCCGATGTGCAAAACAACAAACACAGGTACCCGTACCTCCGGGGTAAGATGCAATAAAATCTCGCGGATGGCCTCAATACCCCCGAAGGATGCGCCGATGACGATAGCGCGAATCATGGAGCAAGGGTTGGGTCTTTCTTGAAAATTTTATTCACAGGGTCCATCACGGCAAAACTGCTCTCCCACTCGGAGAAACGAAGACTTTCACGGGTCCCGAGACACAAAACCCCCATACCCGGCAGGCTGTGGTAAAACAAGTCAATCACCCGGCTCTGGAGTATCCGGTCAAAATAGATTAGCACATTCCGGCAGACAATGACATTGACTTCAGCAAAAACGCCATCAGTAGCCAGATTATGATCCACAAACACCACTTTTTTTGTCAGCGATTTATCGAAGATTACGGATCCGTATCGGGAGGTATAGTAATCCGAAAGCTTCCCCTGGCCTCCGGCCTTTAGATAGTTCTGTTCATAAAGTTCTATCTCCTGCTGTCTGTAAATGCCTTCTCTGGCGACCTCCAGAACGTATTTGTTAAAGTCAGTGGCATAGATCTGAGCACGTCCAAGGAGGCCTGCCTCTTTGAGTAAAATGGCCAGAGAATACACCTCCTCACCAGTAGAACAACCGGCATGCCAGATTTTGATATGGGCATAGGTGGACAGCATGGGAATGACCTGTGTCCTGAAAGCCTGATAGAATTCCGGGTCGCGAAACATCTCGGTCACATTGATAGACAAGTCAGTCATCAGCCGGTTAAAAGCCGAACGGTCCCACATAATCTTTGCCTGCAGTTCAGACACCGAAGAGAGGGAATTCATTCCCAGATGATGCACAATTCTGCGACGAAGGTGCGACTTGGAATAGTTCCTGAAGTCATAGCCATACCTCAGAAAGACCGCTTCGAGCAGCAGTCTCATCTCGATGGACTGGATATCGGCGCTGGATCCACCGGAATCCTCCTGATTTTTCTTATTTTTTTCTTCTGAGGGCATTCTGAATTACAGTTCTTAAATCCGACTCTTTAAACGGTTTGACCAAAAACTCGTCCATCCCGGCATCCAAGCATGATTGTTTGTCCTCAACAAAAGCATTCGCGGTAACGGCGGCAATATACACCGGCGCCTTTTCGTTTCGGGCGTTCTCGTCCTCCCGGATCCTTCGTGCAGCATCCATTCCATCCATAACGGGCATTTGCATATCCATCAGGATCAAATCATAAGGTTTTTTTAAGTGAGCCTCGACTGCCAGCTCACCATTCAACACCACATCACAGCGCAAGCCCATTTGCTTGAGCAACATCAGGGTAATCTTTTGGTTGATCAGATTGTCTTCTGCAAAGAGGATCCGGAACGAATCAGGAACCGAACGCTCCCCGACCGAGCCGGCATCGGCATTCCCCTGATGCACCTGGAGGTTCAGGCGCACCCAGAAACTGGACCCTGCTCCAGGCTGGCTGTCCACTCCAATCTGTCCACCCATAAGGGTTGCCAGGTTTTTGCATATGGCCAGCCCCAAGCCCGTTCCTCCGTACCTTCGGGTAGTAGATGCATCGGCCTGAGAAAAATCCCGGAACAATTTTCCAATGCTCTCAGGAGGAATTCCGATGCCGGTATCGGTGACCTTGATCAAAACAGCAGCCTCATGCTCTGTTCTGGAGACCAGCTCGGCAGATATGCACACTTCTCCCTTTTCGGTGAACTTAATGGCATTATTGGTAAGGTTGTTGAGAATCTGGCTTAAACGGAGGGGATCGCCCCGAAGTACCCTGGGAATCTTGGAATCCAGCAAAGAGCCCAGTCGCAACCCCTTTTCTTCTGCCAGATTACGGAACAAACCAACCACATTGTGTACAACCTCAACCATATCAAATTCAATACTTTCCAACTCTATCTGACCAGCCTCAATCTTGGTGAAATCCAGCAGGTCGTTGATAATGTTGAGCAGATTCATCCCGGAGTTGGTAATGATCTGGATGAGGTCCTTTTGATCCGAGGGCAGTTCCGACTTTTCCAGAATTTTGGAAATGCCAATAATTCCATTGAGCGGAGTACGAATCTCATGCGACATATTGGCCAGGAACATAGCTTTGGCCCGGGTAGCCTCCTCAGCCTTCTTTCTCTGAACCTCCAGCTCTTCGTTATTGTGTTCGAGTTTCTCGAGCAGGTCCTTCAATTCCTGCTTTTGACGATGCAAGTCCAGAAAAACCCGGACCTTGCCAATAAGTATCTCAGGAATAATTGGCTTGGGGATAAAATCCACCGCCCCGGTCTCAATCCCCTTGATGATATACACATCACTCTGGTAGATCGCTGACACAAAGATAACCGGCAAAAAGCGCGTTTTGTGGCGCTGACGCATCAGAGTCAGGGTCTCATAGCCATCCATGCCCGGCATTTGCACATCCATAATGGCCATAGCATATTCCTCTTTGAGGGTCTTTCGCAAGGCTTCGGCTCCGCTGGTCGCCCGGTCAAATTGCACGTCAAAATCGGCCAGCAATAACTCAAGACTAACCAGGTTCTGGACCAGGTCATCCACAATCAATATTTTGGGACGCTCCATCAGCGTTTCTTGTTAAGCCAGATTTTCAACAGGGACAAAAGCTTTCCATCATCCACAGGCTTGGAGATATAATCGTTGGCCCCGACCTCAAGTGCTTTCAGGTGGTCTTCCTTCATGGCCTTGGCCGAAACCGTTATAATCGGGATATCCTTGAACGCATCCATAGCACGGATCACCTTCATTGCCTGGAATCCGTCCATCTCGGGCATCATCAGATCCATCAGGATCAAGTCTATGTCCGGGTTCTGTTCCAAAAGGTCAATCGCAACCTGTCCATTCTCGGCTTCCATGATCTCCACTCCGTTTTCTTCAAGCACCTGTGCCAAAGCAAAGATATTGCGGATGTCGTCATCCACAATCAGCACCTTCTTGCCTTTAAAACCCCCTGAGTCAGCGGGGACAACCTCCCTGGGTTCCTGAACACCGGGAATTTCCCTCGAGAGATGATGCAAGAACAGGGTAACTTCATCCATCAGACGCTCATCCGACTTGAGCCCCTTGACAACGATGGAACTGGACAATTTCTGAAGCTCCCGGAATTCCTTCTCAGAGAGTTCACGAGCCGTATGGATAATCACATTCGGCACCACGATCTTTTCAGCCTTGAGTTTCTCCAGCAATTCCTTGCCTGAATAATCGGGCAGCCCCAGATCCAAAATAACACAGTCAAAAGTCTGGGTTTTCAACAACCCGTATGCCTGATTGGCGGTAACCGCCTCCGTAATCTGCACCTCTTTTTCTTCAAGCAGCATCCTGACCGTCTGACGGGTAGCTGAATCATCTTCAACCAGCAGAATATTGTTTCCATCAGTCACCCGGCTGGTAATGGAGACAGGGTGATGCGACTCCTTCGATTCCTGAGGGACCGATTCACCCAATTGGTCGAACATTCCCTCTTCAACAACAGAAACGATGTGCACCGGGAGTTTTGCGGTCCATTTGCTCTGGCGCAATTGCGCCGCCTCAGACAAAGAATTCAGTTCGGCCGCAAGAATAATAGCCTTGGGCCGGAAAGCCTCTGCCAAACGGACACCTCCGGCAATATCCCCGGAGACTACCCCATGAAATCCCCTCTTGCGGGACAATTTGAGTATTTTCCGGGCTTTAACTTTGTCTGCGTGGATAATTAATATCATGGGGGCTGCTGTGTCCATATCCCGGTCATCCTCAATCAGGAAGGGAAGTTTGGAGGTTTCCGGATGTTCAGGCACCTCTTGCACAACCCGAACGGCCATCTCAGGTGTTTTCTGGGCAGGAGCCGTGAGGACGGGAGCAGCCACTTCCGGAGCCGAACCCGTCTGTGTCAGCGGAAGATAAATAGTGAACAAAGAACCGGTCCCCTCCGCACTCTCCACATGAATCTCTCCCCCAAGCATACGCACCAGCTGGCGGGAAATTGACAGTCCCAGACCGGTTCCGCCAAAGCGACGGGAGATGCTCCCATCTGCCTGCTGAAAGGCCTCAAAAATCGCAGACAGTTTTGCCTGAGGAATACCCACACCGGAGTCTTGCACAGAGATTCTCAGCAACGGCCCGGGATCAACGTCAGAGTTCCTCCACCGGAACCCTTGCGGAGCCAGCCCCAAACGGACAACCACACTACCGCTGGCAGTGAACTTGAAGGCATTGGAGAGCAGATTACGGACAATCTGCATCAAACGCTGACGGTCGGTAACAATCTGTTCCGGACAGTCCTTCTCCTGTTCCACAAGGTACTGAAGCTTCTTCTCCTCAGCAACCGGGCGGAACAACTGTAGCAATTCACCGGCGATTCCGCTTATCTCTGTCTCAGCAAGTTCAATGGTCATCTTTCCGGCTTCGATCTTGGACAGATCCAAAACCTCGTTGATAAGCTCAAGCAAATCCTTGCCGCTGTTGTAAATAATGGAAGCCGACTTGACCTGGTCAGGGGTTAGATTCCCCGCTTTGTTGGAAGCGAGGATCTTGGAGAGAATGAGCAAACTATTCAGGGGTGTACGAAGCTCATGGGACATATTGGCAAGGAAATCGGACTTGTAGCGGCTGGCCTGCTCCAAATCGCGGGCCTTTTGCAACAATTCATTCTGAGCCCTCACAAGTTCCTTATTCTTGTGCTCCACCTCCTTCCGCTCCATCTCCAATTCCTTGCCCCGCTCCTCAAGTTCTTCGTTGGTGACACGCAATTCCTCCTCCTGAGATTGCAACTCCTCATTGGCAGCCTTGAGTTCTTCCTGCTGAGCATTGAGTTCATCATTGGTAACCCGGAGTTCTTCCTGTTGCACCATCAATTCCTCATTCTGACGGGTAACCTCCATCTCCAGGTTCTTCAACTCCGTGATGTCCTTGGAGATACCAAATGTACCCAACACCTTGCCCTCGTGATCGAGCAAGGGCATCTTGGTGGTCAATACATAGTGATCCTCATCACCGGACTTTTCCTTTTCAACGAGTCCCACCACAGGAGTCCTGGTCCTCATGATGGTCTGTTCATCCTCGAATGCCTGCCGGGCATGCTCGGCATCCTGAATATCGAAGTCTGTCTTCCCGACCAACTCAGCAGGGTCTTCCAACCCGAAACGTCTGGCCATAGAAGCGCTGACCTTCACAAAACGGCTCTGAGAGTCCTTGAAGTAAATCAGGTCAGGCACATTTCCCAGCAGGGCGTCCATCAATGATTTCTCCCATTCCAGAAGCTGATGCATCTCAGCATTTTCAGCCATCTGGGACTTCAGAGCCTCCTGAGCCTGAACCATCCCGGATATGGTTGTCTGCAGTTCCTTCTGCTGTGCCAGAAGCTGCTCATTCTGTTCCCTCACAGACTGCTCGAGCTTCTTAAAGTTGGTTATATTCTTGGAAATCCCGAATGTCCCGATACACTGGCCGGTTTCATCGTACAAAGGAAGTTTGGAGATAGAGGACCACACCTCATTGCCTTCGCTGTCGGTCTGCTGGACAATTTCATCATAGAAACCCTTTCCGGTACGAATAATGGTCTGTTCCTCTTCGAAGTACTTACGGGCTTTCTCGGGCGATTTGAAGTCAAAGTCCGATTTCCCGATCACATCCTCAGCACTCTTGACTCCAAAGAAACGAACCATGGAATCGCTGATGCGCAAGAAACGGCTTTCCAGATCCTTGAAGTAGATATTGTCCGGCAGAGTCCGGAGCATAGAGTCAAGCAGCGCTTTCTGTCGAATCAGTGTCGCATGCATACTTTGATTCAACTCCTGCTGCTGCTGTATGGCCTCGGCCTGTTCCTTGTTTTTCAACAACAATTCGCTATTGCGAGCCACCATCAGAGCAGAGCTCAAAGCTACAGCCAGACGGTCGGCACTCTGCTCCAGGAAACGCCGGCTCTTGGCGTCCAGTTCCCTTCCGCAGGCGAGTTCCACCACTCCCTGAAGCTCCTCGTTATACCGGAGTGGCAGCAGGTAAACAAATTCCGGGATAATCTCCCCGGTGGCACCGTAGAACTTATGATAAGCCCCCCCAGTTTCCATGATTTGCAGGCCCTCCTGCAAGGCCGCCTGACCGGAAAAACCTTCTCCCAAACTCAGCTCTTTTTGCAACTCATCCATCTTCAGGCCACTGGCAGAAGAAAGCTTCAGTTTGCGTAGCTCCTGATCACAGACATACAATGAACTCATAGAAACACCCAAAACACGGTTAAGGGTGCGAATGATGCGGTCAGAAATCTCCTGAGGGGAATGATTGCCCCGGATATGGTTGTCCAGTTCGCTAAGCCCCTGAAAGATCCATTGCTCCCTCTGCTCCTGTCGCTTCAAACTCACTGAGCGGACCAAATACAAAAGCATCACGGTGAGACCCAGCACCAGCATGACCACAAAAACCGAAAATACCACCAGGAGTTTCCTGTGAATCCAGTCACTCATATCCATCACCTGTCGGCCAAACGAAGCTGCAAGAGCCACAAACTCTTCTAAATCTTTATCCAGAGCTTTCAGATCATCCACTGACGTTCCATTGGATACTGCCTGCCACTGGGCCATCAACAGGGACGCTTTACTATGAGCCTGCCTGGACAAATTCTGCACTGCAGACATCTCCTCGGGCTGCATATCGGCCAGTTTGATCCACTGACCCACCTGAACATCCCGCACCCCATAACCGGTTTCGAGCCCTCTGGTTTCCAGAAAACTACGGAAAAGCATCAGGTCCATAGACCCAGGGCGCAGCACACTGTCCAACCGGGACAACAAGGTCAACCGGGAACGGACATTGCCCATCAACTGTATTGCTTCAGTAAGATATGAGCGGTTCCCCGAAAGCCGGTAGGTAAGATAGGCATCCACCGAAAGGTTGAAATTCTGCACAATCACCTCCTTTTGCTGACCCAGAGCGGTGACGGCTTTATTGGCCACGGCGTAGTCCAGTGCCTTGTAGCACAGAACTCCTACCCCCAGAATGATCACAAGATAGACAAACATCAGTTTCATCCTGGTTCCCCAAAGTGCAGCAGATTCAAATAGGTTGCGCATGTCTGTAAAGTAGGTTGGTCACCCGCAAATATACATTTTTTTCAAAGCCGAAGCAGGCCGGCTGACAGCTGTAAATACAATACAATAAAGGACAATGCAAGCGTGATCAGGGTTACCGGGAGACCGATTTTCAAGAATGTTCTGAAACCAATCCGGACGCCCTGCCGTTCTGCGGAGCCTATGACAATCAGATTGGCCATGGCCCCCACAACAGTGGCATTCCCGGCAAGGGTGGAGGCTGACGCCAGAGAGAGCCACAAAACATCTCCGGGAACAGACTTGAGCAGGGGCACCATCAGGACTGCCAGAGGCACATTGCTTACCAGTTGCGACAGCACAAGGCTTAATCCATGCACCATTCCCATCCCAGAAGCATCAGAACTAAGCCCTGGCCCCAGAAGAAAAATGGAGAGCAAACCGGTTTTTTCCACCGCGTGTACCACAATAAAAAGGGAGGCAAAAAACAACAAAAGCACCCAGTCCACCTTCATGATAACTTCCGAGGGCCGGGCTTTTCCCAGAAGCATAATCAGGGCACCTCCTGCCAATGCCACCATCGGGATTTCCATCCCGGTAACTTTTCCCAGGAAGAAACCAACAACCACCAGCAAGAACACACCCACACCCGTACGCATCCTTTTCCACTGATACTCGTACTTATCTGAAGACACTACAGCCTCTTTACAGGAAAATTCCGCCCGAAACATCCAGCGAACCGCAAGAATGGTAACGCCCATCCCCAACAGCGCCACAGGCATCAGATGCAGCAGAAACCGGCCGTAAGAGATGCCCGCTGCCATGCCGATAATCATATTCTGAGGATTGCCCGTGATGGTCATCACACTGCCAGCATTGGCCGAGAGAATCTCGGCGATCAAATAGGGCACAGGGTTCAGCCCGGCAGAGCGACACAGGGCGATCAACACCGGGGTAAACAGCAACACCACAGCATCATTGACCAGGAAGGCACTAGCCACCCCGGTCACAACCACCACCAGACACAACAGCCGGAACCGGGTGTGCGCATAGGATATGGTTTTGTGAGCAATCCACGAAAAAAAGCCGTCAATCTGGAGCGAGGCAACAACGATCATCATACCCAGCAGCAGGGCTATGGTATGATAATCAATCGCGGCAACCGCCTCGGGAAGAGAGAGCACCCCAAAGAGAACCATGGCTACGGCCCCCGAAAAGGCAGCAGAGGGTCTGTCCACATTCACCCTGGGCAACCGGGTAAAAATAATGCCCAGATAGGTCAATCCAAAGATGATCCCAGATGTCCATTCAATTCCCTGCAAAGAGTCCAGGCTCATAATTCAGTCAGATATTTGTCAATCAAACGGGGGATTGCATAGTCATCCAGAGATGAACGGGATACCATTATATACTCATCGGGAAGGCGGGGCATCCGGGTAAGTTTCACCTCATAAAACCAAACATGCAGCAACTGATGTGTCAGGCGATGACGGTAACAAACAGGTTGTCCTTGCACCCGCCAGGGCTGGGAGTCAAACCATCCGGAGACCTCAGGATGCTGCATCAGGCCAGCCAGATCTGCCATCTGGGATGTTTCTACCAGTGGAAATTCAAACAACCCCTGCCAGATATCTCCCTGAGGACGGCGACGCAGAAACACCGAATCCTGCAGGGAAAGCACCAAATAATGCAGATACCTCGGCCGAACTCCCGTTTTCGGCAGTCGAACCGGAAGCCGTTCCTGAATGCCCCGGGCACATGCCACACATCCGGGCTGAAGCGGACAGGACAGGCAGTCGGGTTGCCTGGGTGTACACACCAAAGCCCCCAACTCCATCCAGGCCTGATTAGACAAATCGGGCCTGACCGGGTCAGTCAGTGAGGTGGCCAACGCCCACACCCGCTGCACAAATCCCGGAGTAAGCAAAGGCTCCTCAATCCCAAACAAACGGGCCAGCACACGGTTCACATTCCCGTCCACCGCAGGCACCGGCTCCCTAAATGCGATAGAAGCCACCGCTGCAGCCGTATAAAGCCCCACACCCTTCAGGGTCTGTAATTCCCGAAACGAGGGGGGGAACACCCCGTTTCGTTCCAGGACAATCTGCCTGGCAGCCGCATGCATATTCCTGGCCCGGGAATAATATCCCAGTCCCTGCCATATCTTAAGTACCTCTTCCTCTCTGGCCGCAGCCAAAGACTGAACATTCGGAAACCGGCGCAGAAACCTCAGGTAATATTCCATTCCCTGAGCCATTCTGGTTTGCTGCAGAATAACCTCGGACACCCATATTGCATAGGGATCACTGGTTTCCCGCCAGGGGAGCGCGCGCTGATATTCCCGATACCATCGGATAAGAGCAGGAAGAAAATCCATGAGCAAACTCTGGTTTTGAGAAAATTTTCACAAATTTGCGCCAGATATTTTAATTATCAATACAAAAGGCATATATTTGCAGACCCAATTAAAGGATAGAATATTTAACTGATATTTAATGATTTAAAGTCATGACAAAAGCAGACATCGTAAACGAGATCTCCAAAAACACCGGAATCGAGAAAGTAACTGTTCAAAGAACTGTTGAGGCTTTCATGGACAACATCAAGGACGACCTTGCATCGGACAACAACGTGTACCTGAGGGGATTTGGAAGTTTCATCGTTAAGGAAAGGGCCAAAAAGACCGCCCGGAACA
>DFUR01000050.1:29083-33695 GCA_002380425.1 Bacteroidales bacterium UBA4181 | reverse complement strand
TTATTCAGGATAATTTTATGTACTTTTGCGCGGTTTCAGCCGGTACATTTTACACATAATAAATAGTAATCATCGTGGATATTTTTGATAAGATTCAGCAGAGCGAAGGCCCTCTGGGCCAGTATCGCAAGGACGCACACGGATATTTTATGTTCCCTAAACTTGAGGGGGAAATCAAACCCCGGATGACCTTCCGCGGGCGGGAGGTTCTTACCTGGAGCCTCAACAACTACATCGGCCTGGCCAATCATCCTGAAGTCCGTAAAGCGGACCTGGAAGGCGCTGAGAAGTGGGGCCTGGGTTATCCTATGGGCGCCCGGATGATGTCGGGTCAGACCAGCCTGCACGAAAGGCTGGAACGGGAACTGGCTGAATTTGAAAAGAAAGAGGATGCTTATCTGTTCAACTTTGGATACCAGGGTATGGTGTCCATGCTGGATACGATTCTTTCCCGGCATGACGTGGTAGTGTACGATTCCGAATCCCACGCCTGTATCATTGACGGTCTGAGGATGCACATGGGAAAGCGCTTTGTCTTTGGACACAACGATATCGAGGGATTGGAGAAACAACTGACACATGCCACCAAAGTAAGCCAGGAAACAGGAGGTGGTATTCTGGTGATCACTGAGGGAGTTTTCGGCATGTCCGGCGACCTCGGCGCTGTGGACAAGATTGTGGCCTTGAAGCAGAAATTCAGCTTCAGGCTGATGATTGATGATGCCCACGGATTTGGAACTATGGGCCCCACAGGTGCCGGAACTTCGGAACATTTCGGGGTGATGGACGGGGTTGACCTGTATTTTGCCACCTTCGCCAAGGCCATGGCCGGTATCGGAGGCTTTGTGGCCGGACCTGAGGTGGTGATCAACTACCTGCGCTACAACATGCGGTCTCAGATTTTCGCCAAATCCCTGCCTATGGCCATGGTGTGGGGTGCTCTGAAACGTCTGGAACTATTGCGGAACTGCCCAGAGTTGCGTCAAAACTTGTGGACCATTGTGCATGCCCTGCAGAACGGCCTCAAGGAGCGCGGGTTCGATGTGGGCAAGGGTGGCTCGCCTGTAACCCCCGTCTTTATGAAGGGTTCCGTGCCTGAAGCCACCAACGTGGTGCTGGACCTGCGTGAACGCTATAATATATTCTGCTCTGTGGTGGTGTACCCCGTGGTGCCCAAGGATGTGATTATGTTGCGCATCATTCCCACTGCGGTTCACACTCTGGAGGATGTGCGCTACACTCTGGAGAGTTTTTCGGAAGTGCACGATAAACTCAAGGCAGGCCAGTACGTGGGCGACAAAGTCCGGATGGCTTAACCTCCCAAATTGGAGGTTATCTGACGCCTTGTGAGGCGATTATATATGTGCCGTCCCGGAATCTCCGGGGCGGTTTTTTGTATGGTCGTCTCCACAATGATTTACTGGTTGCTCCGGGATTTCAAATCGTCTTCATTGCCTCTCAACCCCAGAGGAATCCGGGTTGAGGGGTTTCTTTTTCCGGCATGTATCTCGTACGCATGGGTGGCTGCTTCCATGATGCCCTTAACAATGGGGTAGGGTTGGTCGGTTACGTCCACGATGCCAATGTTATAGCGTTCTCCGTCTCCGCGTCCCAGCAGCCCCTGGTCTGTGTACTGAAACCAGGATATGCCAATAAGCGCAGGATGCGCAAAAGCATTTTCGGCAAAGTAGCGGAATGCCACCGCCCGTTCCTTTTGGTTGGCCACCTGTACCAGGCCGGGCGCCATGCCCCGGTCAACCGTTCCAAAGTGGAACTCGCCCAGAATCATGGGCAGGTCAATAGCCCGGGACACCTCGTTCACATAGTCCATATTGGGCGAGAGGCGATAGGTGTTAAAGCTGAAGACATCGAAGAAGTCCTTGCATATCTTCAGAATCGCGGGGTGGGGCACTGTGGCATGTCCAAACCGGATACCCAGCGACAGGTGGTTGGGATCGTACTGACGCAGAAACCGGGAAACAGTCTCGATGTGCTTCCGGAAGGTCTGGTGGACAAACTCGGTGCGTCTTTGGGGGGTGTCACCGGCTTTGAGGTATTCTTGCAGGGCTTCTTTCAGGGGAATCCCGGTTCCGGAGAGAATCAACTCACACACACGCGCCTCCTGCTCCAGCCAGGAGGGTTCATTCTGCAGAAAGTACCCAATCAGCCAGGGACTATCCTTGTGCTGGGATACGGTTCTTTGCACCGCTTGCTCCACGCGTTGGGCATAGTCGGGCACATACACATCCTGCAGTCCGAACACCTGAGATACCCCATAGTTGCCCAGGTGCACCATATAGGGTTTGGTGTTCTCCCTGATGGAGCCGGTATTGATGCCCCAGGCCTCCATCCGGCGCAGGGTGAGGTCGGTCCATTTCTCACGCCAGTTTTCTCCGTACCGCATCTGCTGGTTGAGTTCACCGAAGGAGGGTGTACGCCTGAACCCTCCGGCAGGCCCGCTCTGCCCGTTTTGGCCCGTTTGCGGCGCTGGAGTTTCCGGGATTATGGCAAAGACATGCTCCAGACCCGGAGCCTGGGAATATCCTCCACCGCCTCCCGGGCCGATGCCGTTCATCCCGATGGATAAGAACGGATGGCCTTCGGGGTCGATAAACCACCAGCGGCCGTTTAGTTTTTCTACCCGGAAAAATCCGGTAGCGCGATGGGTTTCGGAAAGATAACCGCCATATTTTGAGACCTTTACCTGAAGGGGTTTCAGGCTGGCTTCCTCAGCATCCCAAATTTTGCGCAGTGCTTCGGCCGAAGAAACCTTCCCTTCGAAATCCGACAGGGCCCATTGCCCGAAGGCATCCACAAAGGGAAAGGTTTCCAGATACGCACTCCCCGGGTTCTCGTTTTCCAGACGGACGGAGCGGATCTCGACCACCGGATTGTTCAGCGGGGTGTAGAATTTGATGCTCAAACCTTTTACGCCGGTGAGCGGGCCCACCGAGCCACCTTCGATGTGCATAAAGCCCACCGTAAGGGGTTTATTCACGGTGGCAGCCAGGTCGGTGCCAGGCTGGGGTTTTTCGCGGAAGTATTCCAGCGGGATGCTCAGACGGACCCAAGCTTTTGGGAACACATGCGTGCGTTTTTCGTGCAGGCCGTTGTTTGTGTCGATGCCCAGCAGGAACCTCTGGGCTGTGGAGGAACGAATCTCCAGTACCAGGAACCTGAAGCTTTCCCAGTTGTCAGGGAGATTGGTGCCCAGTTCCTTGAGCGGAAACGCAACAGAGGCAATATTCTCTTTACTGCTAAAGCGGCCTTGAAGGGTGGCAGCGGAACAGAGTCCGAGGGCGAAGGCAAGGGCACCTATATATGCCACAATCTTCATTCCGAGAGTCTTTCTCATAGTTTCTTCTGTTTGTATGTGTTGTCCGGTTTGGAGGAACTCAAAAGTAATGAAAATATTTGGAGCGTTACCTGGAAGCCTTCTGCAAAGTATCCTCCCGATTTTGGGGACGCACAAGCGGTTTTTCCTATATTTGTCAGCAACTGAATGAGAAGACCTAACCACACACATATGAGACTTTCTTATTGGATTATCGTCGCTTTGTCTGCTCTGACGCTCGTTGGAGCGGCTCATGCACAGGACACGCCTGGAATGGTGAGTCGTAGCGGCATCACCTACAAGCAGGCTGCGAAACCTTTATATATTGATCCGGTTTTTAACGGGTCAACCGATCCTATGGTATGCTATAACCGGCAAACGCAAAGGTGGTACATGTACTATACCAGCAGGAGATCGAATGTGCCCGGTCTGAACGGAATAGAATCTATCCACGGATCCCCTATCGGCGTGGCGGCATCGGACGATGGCGGGGCCACCTGGACGTATATTGGTAATTGCACTATCGATTATCACCCCGACAAAGATCCCACCTACTGGGCCCCCGAAGTCATCGAGTATCAGGGTGTCTATCACATGTATCTCACTTATGTGCCGGGGATCTTCACCGATTGGGAACATCCTCGCGAGATTGTGCACCTCACCAGCAAGGACGGAATGGACTGGAAAACACAGAGTGTACTTCCGTTGGTGACCAGGAAGGTGATAGATGCCTGTGTCATACAGTTGTCTGGTGGAACATGGAGGCTCTGGTACAACAACGAGTCGGACAACAAATCAATTTACTATGCCGAAAGTCCTGATTTGTACCATTGGACCGATAAGGGAAAGGTGGACATCAGCACGGTTGGAGAAGGTCCCAACGTGATATACTGGCATGATACGTATTTTATGATTGTGGACGAATGGAAAGGTTTGTCCGTATTCAGCTCGAAGGATGCCCTGAATTGGAAGAAGCAGGAGCAGTATCTGGTGGCTGGAGTCCCTGCTTCTTCGGTAACGGGGAATGAAACGTCACAGACAGCCCCGAGCCGTGTGCGGATGCTGGACGGCACCCGGGGCAACCATGCCGACATTGAGGTGGTGAACGGGCGTGCCTATATGTTTTACTTCAGCGGGATTCCTTCCAGTATGCAAATGCGGGGTTCTGCGGTGTATGTTCAGGAACTGGTGTATCATGAGGATGGTACCGTTACTTGCGACCCTCTGGCGCCTTGTTATATCAATCTTGGCAGGAAGTAATGGTGTCCCCGGGGTGGA
>DFUR01000050.1:0-28937 GCA_002380425.1 Bacteroidales bacterium UBA4181 | reverse complement strand
GAGGGTATTGCGGCCGTATTCGGCGTTGATGTCATCTACGGTTTGCATCAGTTTCTTTTGTTTCTCACGGTTTACGGTATCGAAGAGGTCTCCTTGCGCGGGCGTGTCCGGGAGTATGTCTGAAAGAATGACTCCGGCTTTTTTGAATGAGAACCCCGTGCGGTAGATTTTACTGAGTCCTTTTAGCGCAGCGCCAACGATTTCGTTTGAGGCACTGCTGGGGATGGAGAGGGATACCAGGGTGCCGGCATTGTATTGTGCATCCTGGGTGCGGAAGCGGTTGGTGCACAGAAAGACGATTACCGAAGCTGCCAGGGAATGCTGTTTCCGGAGTTTCTCGGCGCAGGAGGCTGCAAAATGGGCAACTGCTTCGGAAACGGGCTCGTAGTCGGAGAGCAGGGTCCCGAAACTCCGGGAGGTGCAGATTTGCTGTTTGGCGGCTGGATGTTCATCCAGCGTGATGCAGGGGGTGCCCCGAAGCTCTGCCTGGATGCGTGTTCCCTGAACGGTCAGGATTTTCCGGAGGATGGTTTCATCCGTTTCAGCCAGTTGCAGCGCCGTGAGAATGTTGCGGCTTTCCAGAGCACGGGAATAGCGGCGCCCGATGCCCCAGACTTCAGACACAGGTGTAAGACCGAGCGCTTTGATTCGCCTGGCTTCGGAGTCTATGACACACACCCCCCGGTATGCGGGGTATTTCTTGGCAAAATGGGCTGCCAGCTTGGCCAGGGTTTTGCTGGGCGCAATACCGACACTGACGGGGATGCCCGTGGCGCGGTGCACGGTTCGCGCTATCTCCCGACCGTACTCCTGCAGGGAGTAGTGGCACAGCCCTTCCAGAGAGATGAAGGCTTCGTCAATGGAGTAGATCTCAAGTGAGGGGGTGAACTGGCTCAGGGTTTGCATCACCCGCCGCGACATATCTCCATAAAGGGTGTAGTTGGAGGAGAACAGAAGTACCTGACCCGATTCGGCAAACCGGCGCAGCTTGTAGGCAGGCTCTCCCATAGGGATGCCCAGAGCTTTTGCCTCCGATGACCGGGCTACCACACAGCCGTCGTTGTTGCTCAGCACCACCACCGGCTTCCCGTTCAGTGTGGGGTTGAATACCCGCTCGCAACTGGCAAAGAAATTATTGCAGTCCACCAGCGCGTACATTATTTTTTTCTTTTGTGGTCCTTGATCGAATAGGTTACGATGCCCCACAGTACAAAATGATTATCGTCTGTGACCGGTATGGGGGGATAATCTGGATGGGCGGGCAGCAGGGTCAGCCCCTTTTTGTCCCTCTGGATTCTTTTGAGAGTAAATTCCCCGTCAAGAAAACAGACCGCAATATCTCCGTCTGATGGAGTCAGGGACTTGTCAATAACCAAAAGGTCTCCGTCCTCAATACCGGCTCCCTGCATGGAGTGTCCGCTGACGCGGGCAAAGAAAGTACTCGATGGATTCCTTATCAACTCCTTGTTCAGGTCGAGCGATACATCGGCGTAATCCTGTGCCGGACTGGGAAACCCTGCCGAAACGCTTCCTGAGAGAGGGAGGTGCAAATCGGGATTTGGGCCTCCCGGTTTGGAGGGATCAATCCGCAAATTGGGATCAGGGACCTTTGGCTCAGGATCTTTCAACGTTTGGATTTAGTTGGCCACCCGGATGACATCGGCAAAAATGCCGGCAGCGGTGACCTCTGCTCCGGCACCATAGCCCTTGATGACCATGGGCAGTTCCTTGTACCTCTCGGTGGTGATCAGGATGATGTTGTTGCTTCCTGCCAGGTTGAAAGCGGGATGATCCTGATCCACTGTCCGGAGTTGCACGCTGGCTTTTCCGTTCTCCAGCAGGGCCACAAACCGCCATCTTTTGTTCTCGGCGGCGATTTCTTTTCGCCGGGTTTCGAACGAGGCATCGTAGCGGGGTACTTCCTTCCAGAAATCCTCCAGACTTCCCGTGAAGCACGAGTCAGGCAGGAATTTCTCCACCACTACGTCTTCTTTTTCCATAGCGTACCCGGCCTCACGTGAGAGAATGAGAATCTTGCGTACCACATCGGTTCCACTGAGGTCTATCCGGGGATCAGGTTCGGAGAATCCCTGCTCCTGGGCCATACGGATGGTCTGGCTCAGGGGGATGGATTCGCTGATGGTGTTGAAGATGAAGTTCAGGGTGCCCGAAAGCACGGCCTCGATGCGCAGGATTTTGTCCCCGCTCATGATGAGGTCGTTCATGGTGTTGATGATGGGAAGCCCGGCGCCAACATTGGTTTCGTAGTGAAACTTCACGCCATGTTCACGTGCAGCGTCCTTCAGTTCGCGGTATTGCCGGTATTCCGAAGAGCAGGCAATCTTGTTGGGGGTCACCACCGAGATGAAGTTGCTGAGCAACTCTTTGTATTTTGAAGCGATGGCGGCACTGGCTGTGCAATCCACAAATACGCTGTTGCGCAGGTTCAGTGTTTTGATGCGGGCCACAAATTCATCCAGGTTCACTGGCTCACCGCGTTGGGCAAGTTCCTCTTCGTATTGTGCTCCGGGGATGCCTGAGGGATCGAACAGCATGCTGTCAATATTGGCGACACCCACCAGAATAATCTTGATTTTGTGCTCTTTGAGCAGATAGGCTTGCTGCTGGCCAATCTGCATGAGCAGGCTGTGGCCTACGGTACCCGTGCCGACCTGAAAGAGGTGGAGGGTCTTGAAACCCCGGGTGATGAAGAAGGCCTCGTGTACCACATTGAGTGCTTTCCGGAGCGCGCTCTTGCGAATCACTACGGAAATGTTCAGTTCCGATGATCCCTGGGCAGTGGCGATAACGCTGATACCATTGCGTCCCAAAGCCTGAAACAGGGTAGCGGAAATGCCGGGGGTGTTCTTCATCTGTTCGCCCACAACAGCAATCACCGAGAGTTCCTTCTCAACCAGAATGTGGATGTCGCTCGGGGCATTTTCTGCGATGCCGAATTCCTCCCGGATGGACTGTACAGATGCTTCGGCATCGCCGGGCTTAACGGCAAAGGTGATGGAGAATTCCGAGGAGGCCTGGGTAATCAGGATCACATTGGCCGAGGCACGGGCCAGAGCATTGAAAAGCCGCTGGGATGTTCCCGAGACCCCTACCATGGTAGGCCCCTGGATGGTGATCAGAGTGATGTCCACGATAGAGGATACCCCCTTGATTCTCAAATCTCCGTCTTCAGAGGGGCGTTGGCTGATGACCGTTCCCTTTGCTTTGGGATGGTAGGTGTTGCGGATGTGTACCGGGATGTTCTTCAGGTACACCGGCCGGATAGCGGGTGCATAGAGGACGGTGGCTCCGAAGTGGGATAGCTCGATGGCTTCAGGGTAGGTGAGATGCTCAATGGGCAGGGTTCGCTGGACGATTTCGGGGTCGGCGGACATGAAGCCATCCACGTCCATCCACAGTTCCAGAACTTTGGCATTGAGTGCCGAGGCGATGAGGGCAGCGGTGTAGTCAGCCCCTCTGCAGCCCAGGTTGGTGGTATTTCCTTCCGGGTCCCTCCCGATGAATCCCGGCACAACTACACTCTGCTGCAGTTTGCTCAGCCGGGTACGGATGGTCTCTTCGGTAGCTTTTGCCAGTACCTCTGAGGCAGGACGCAGGACTCCGGTAGCAATGAGTTCCCGGGGGTCAACAACCTCCAGAGAAAGCACCTTGCCAAGCAACAGGGCGGAAAGCCCCGGGCCGAAACTCTGTACCAGAGCCCGGGCCTTGGGGGTGATTTCCCTGATCAGCGAGATGCCTTCGAACAGTTCGAGGCAGTGGGTAAAGAACTGCTCCATTTCCCGGCAGGCTGAAGCCAGTTCTGCTGCGGGAAGCATCTTTTGGAGTATGTCCAGATGCCGCTCTTGCAACAATTTCCATTCGGTTCGGTACGAAGCGTCCTGTCTGCTTGCCAGGAGGGCGAGCTCCATCATCTGGTGGGACACCCCTTCGAGGGCAGAACACACCACCACACAGGGCTTGGTTTGCGATATAACCTGCTGCCTGACCAATTCCACGGAATTGGCATCTCTGAGGGAAGCCCCTCCAAACTTCAGTACCTTCATATCTGTAATTTGATGCGGGATGTTATTGGAGCACTGCGCTCTCGGCTTCCGCTTCCGCGGAAATTTTCTTCACCAGCCCCTGCAGTACCTTGCCCGGGCCCACTTCGAGGAACCGGGTGGCCCCGTCGGAAACCATGTTCCGGACGGACTGAGTCCAGCGTACCGGCGCGGTGAGTTGCGCGACCAGATTCTCGCGAATCAGGGCGGGATCGGTGACGGGCAGGGCGTTGACGTTTTGGTAAACAGGACACACTGGAGCCGCAATGCGTGTTTCGTTGATGGCCTTTGCGAGCTCAACCCGTGCAGGCTCCATCAGGGGGGAGTGGAACGCACCGCCCACCTGCAGAACGAGTGCCCTCTTGGCCCCGGCTGCCTTCAATTGTTCACAGGCCGCTTCAATGGCGGGAATGCTTCCCGAAATGACCAGTTGCCCCGGGCAGTTGTAGTTGGCCGGGACTACGATGCCATTCACCGCGGCACAGATTTCTTCTACCCGGGCATCTTCCAGGCCCAGAACAGCGGCCATGGTGGATGGGGTTGCTTCACAGGCTTTCTGCATGGCCAAGGCCCGTTTGGAAACCAAGCTTAGTCCGTCCTCGAAGGACAAAGCTCCGGAGGCTACCAGGGCCGAGAATTCGCCCAGAGAATGCCCCGCAACCATATCCGGGCGGGCTTTCTCGCCCAGCAATCTGAAAAGGATCACAGAGTGCAGGAATATAGCGGGTTGGGTAACCTTGGTCTGTTTGAGGTCTTCATCGGTACCCGAGAACATCAGGTCGGTAATCCGGAATCCCAGAATATCGTTGGCTCTTTCGAACATCTCCCGGGCCTGGGAAACTCCCTCGTACATATCCTTGCCCATACCTACGAACTGGGCGCCCTGTCCCGGAAATACATAAGCAGTCTTCATGAATTCAGAATTTAGTATAAACGGACACAAACTTACGGTTTTTTATGCAATGTTCGTTCATTTTGACGGTCTCCGGCGCTTCCCCGGATCAAAAAGATTGTGTAGGTTTGCGGCAAAAACCGCAAGTTATGATTCAACGGATCCAGACTTTATACTTCTTATTCGCGCTGGTTCTCTACGTGCTGATGTTCTTCATGCCCTACGCCCTCATGCCCGAGGTGTCCTCCGAATTGTATGTGTACGGAGTGGTTCAGACAGTGAACGGCATTTCTGCCACCGAGTTGAGTTTCTGGCCTCTGGCGGTGTTGTGCGGGTTGGTAAGCCTGGTAACGGGGATCACTATCTTTTTGTTCCGAAATCGTACCGTTCAGATGCGGGTGAGCATCAACCTGATGATTGTGATGGCGGTCTCCTCAGTGTTCATGTGGTTCAATGCTTACCAGCTGGGGCCTGAACATATCGTGTATCGCCTTCCCTCCCTGTTCCCTGCGTTGGCTATCATCCTGACCTTTATGGCCTGGCACGGCATCCGGCGGGATGACCGGCTGGTCCGTTCCAGCGACCGGCTGCGCTGATTACCCTTTGGCTTTATTCCGGTACTCGGAGGGGGACATCCCTACCTCGCGGGTAAACTGTCGGGAAAAATAGTGTGCATCCTCAAATCCGTGTTTGGCGGCAATCTGGTTGATTTTCATATCGCTCAGGTCTAGCCACTGACAGGCCCGTTGCATCTTGAGCTGAATAAAATAACGGATGGGGGCATAGCCTGTGCGTTTTTTGAAGATCATGGAAAAATGCGAAGGCGAATAGTTCAGGAACCGGGCGATGTCGTTGAGCGTGAGATTCTTCTCCAGATTCTCGCGCATGAAATGAATGGCGGGTTCAATGATATTCTCCTGATGAGCCCCGGTTCTCCTGATGAGTTGATACTGGTTCAGAAACAGCAGCGAGCCCAGGAAATGATTGAGGCACAACAGTGCGTAACTGATGTTTTCGTAGGCGTAGCCCATCTCCAGGTTGCGAAACATATCCTCAAAGAGTTGCAGCCTTTCTTCTATTCTGGAGTAGGTCCCGGGCAGGATGGTCACCGGAGATGATGCGGCCTGGTACAGTGCCCGGGCTGCAGGCCCGTTGAAATGCAGCCAGTAGATGGTCCATGGGGCATTGCGGTCTGCCCCGTAGCGATGGACCTCATCGGGGGGCAGAACGAAGAACTGATGTTCCTGTACCTCTGTTCTGCTCCCGCCCACTTCAAACCAGCCCTTGCCTTCGGTGCAGTATATCAGGATGAAGTCCGGACAGCCCTTTCGGCGTTCCACAAAATGATGCCAGGCATGGGGAAAGAATCCCGCAGATTGCAAGGTGATCCCGTTCGAAAAAGGATTATTCTGTATCCATTCCCGTACTTGTTCGGGAATGTAAATAATTCTTTGTCCCTGAAAACCATCGCGGATACGTGGCATAGCCCGGTGTGTGAAAAATCCAAAAATAGTAAAATAATCCATCTTATGGGTAAATTATTCCATTGTACCCCTCTTGCCGTTAGCCTATTTTTACCCTCTATGAATCATTCATCAAATATTACTACGATGAAAGCACGCTGGTTTTTTCTGCTCTGGGTTGTTTCGGGCCTTCTTCTGACCGCATCCCGTTGTTCCTCTCCTGACACTGTCCTTTCTGTGGAAGGCACATGGCAATTCCGTAAGGATTCTCTCGATCAGGGGGTGACCCAGCGGTGGTTTGAACAGGAACTGCCCCAGACGGTGCGGCTCCCGGGGTCCATGTGGGACAACGGCAAGGGGGATGAAATCACCCTGAAGACCCGCTGGACCGGAGATATCTTCGACAGTACATTCTTTAAAGACCCGCGTTTTGAAAAATATCGCCAGCCAGGGAACATCAAACTTCCGTTCTGGCTGACGCCCGACTTATATTATGTGGGTCCTGCCTGGTATCAGAAAAAGGTGACCATTCCCTCTTCGTGGGAGGGCCGCAGAATTGTCCTGTTTCTCGAGCGGGCCCACTGGGAAACCCGTTTGTGGGTGGACGGCAAGGAGGCCGGTATGCAGAACAGCCTTTCCACACCCCACGAATACGACCTCACGCCCCTGCTGTCCCCCGGCACTCATGTCCTCACCATCCGGGTGGATAACCGGATACGGGAGATTCACGTAGGAGTGAATTCCCACAGTGTTTCCGATCATACTCAGGGAAACTGGAACGGGATTGTCGGGGCTATGGAGCTCCGATCCGGGAACCCTGTGTACATGGATGATATTCAGATATATCCTGAGGTGTCGCAAAAGCGGGTACGGGTTGAAGCCACGGTGGTCAATACCACAGGTGAAGAGGTGGAGGCCCGACTGCTCCTGCAGGCTTCCGGGGGTGCTGAAGCGCTTGATCGGACTGAAGTGTCCGGTAAGGTCCCCGCCGGAGGACGGGTGAAGTGGCAAAAGGAGTATCCGATGGGTGAGCATCCGGTCTTGTGGAGTGAGTTTAATCCGGAGATGTATGTCATGGAGGCCGTGCTGGTTTCTCCCTCGGGCCAGGATACGAGGACGGTTGATTTTGGGATGAGGGAGTTTTCGGTTCGCGACCGTTTGTTTCATGTGAACGGAAACCCGGTCTTTCTCAGAGGAACTCTGGAGTGCAATATCTTCCCGCTCACGGGCTATCCTCCCGTGGACACTGCCTCCTGGGGCAGAATATATCGTATCATCAAGGCCCACGGTCTGAATCACATCCGGTTTCACTCCCAATGTCCTCCTGAAGCAGCCTTCGTTGCTGCCGACCGGGCTGGGGTGTATCTGCAGGTGGAGTGTGGCAGTTGGGCCAATCAGGGGGCTGTGATCGGATCGGGGCTTCCTTTGGATTCCTTTATATATCGTGAGACCGAACGGATTATCCGGGCCTATGGCAATCATCCGTCTTTTTGCATGATGGCATACGGCAATGAGCCCTCGGGCCGGAACAGCAACACCTATCTGGGGCAGTACGTGACACATTTCAAGAAACTCGATCCCCGCAGGTTGTTCACTGCCGGCGCCGGATGGCCCCAGTTGCCGGTCAACGATTACCATAGCTTCAGTGACACCCGGATTCAGCGGTGGGGCGAAGGGATCCGGAGCATCATCAATGCCCGGGAGCCTCAGACGGTCTTTGACCATCGGGCTACTGCCAGCCGCTGGGATGTCCCAGTGGTCAGCCATGAGATCGGTCAGTGGTGTGTGTTCCCGAATTTTGAAGAGATGAAGAAATACACGGGTGTGCTGAAACCAAGAAATTTTGAGTTGTTCCGCGAGGATCTGGCCGATCATGACATGGCCGATCAGGCTCGGGACTTCCTGTTGGCTTCAGGAAAACTGCAGGCTCTGTGCTACAAAGCGGATATTGAGGCCCAGTTCCGCTCTCCCGGTTTGGGTGGCTTTCAGTTGCTCGATTTGCATGACTTTCCCGGTCAGGGAAGTGCTCTGGTGGGTGTCCTGGATGCTTTCTGGGACGAAAAGGGGTATATTTCTGCTGAGGAGTTCCGGCGCTTTTGCGGTCCTACCGTTCCTCTGGCGCGGATGGAGCGCTTTGTGTACACCCGCAATCAGGAATTCTCAGCCAGCCTCGAAGTGGCGCATTTCGGTCAGTCGCCCCTGACCTCCGTTATCCCGTCCTGGAAGGTTCGGGATGTTTCGGGGAAAGAATGTTTGTCCGGGGTGTTGCCTGCTTGTAATGTCGCCCTCGGGTTGGAGCAAAAGCTGGGTGCGGTCCGTTTCCCTCTGGGGAACCTCACAGCGCCTTCACGCTACACCTTTGAAGTGACGGTGGCCGGCCATGTCAACCAATGGGATTTCTGGGTGTATCCTGAGGCCCTGCCTGCACCCGATGCCTCGGGGGTTTATGTATGCAGCCGGCTGGACGAACAGGCACACCAGGTGTTGCGCGGGGGCGGAACGGTGCTGTTCCTTTCTTATGGGCAGGTTACCCGGGGTTCTGAGGTGACTACCGGATTTTCAACCATATTTTGGAATACTGCCTGGACCAACAAGCAGCCTCCCCATACCATGGGCATCTTCTGTAACCCGGAACATCCGGCACTGGCCGACTTCCCAACGGAATTTCACTCCAACTGGCAGTGGTGGGATATTACGGCACACGCCCAGGCAATGCTGCTTGATCATTATCCCTCAGGTTTTCGTCCCGTGGTACAATGGATTGACACATGGTTTGAGAACCGAAAGTTGGGATTGGTGGTCGAAGCCCAGGTGGAGGAAGGAAAACTGCTGATGTGTAGTGCGGACATCTCCGGGGCTGGAGCATCACGGCCGGTGGCCCGGCAGTTGTATCATAGTCTGCTCCGCTATGCTTCCGGCCCTCAGTTCCGGCCCGCAACGAAGGTTTCCTGGGAAACGGTCACGGAAGGCTTTAAATAAGGCAAGGAGGACTCACTCGTACAGATAATCTCCCACCTGGCTGCGGATGGTGAGCTGGTTGCGGGGCGCTGCTTCGCAATGGCCGACAATCTGGGCATCCACCTGAAAACTCCGGGCGATGTCTATGACCTCTGCTGCGTATTTTTCGGGCAGATACAACTCAAAACGATGTCCCATGTTAAATACCTGAAACATCTCCTTCCATCCCGTTCCTGATTGTTCCTGAATAATCCGGAACAGGGGCGGTACCGGGAACAGGTTGTCCTTAACCACATGCAGGTTGTTGACAAACTTCATTACCTTGGTCTGAGCTCCTCCGGAGCAGTGAATCATGCCGTGAATGGCCTCCCGATGTTGCCTGAGGATGGCAGCAACCACCGGAGCATAGGTGCGGGTGGGCGAGAGGACCAGTTTCCCTGCATCCACGCCCAGATCGGCGATTTCGTCGGTAAGATTGTATTTTCCGGAGTAGACCAGATCGTAGGCCATGTGGTTGTCGTAGCTGTCAGGGTACTTGATGGCCAGATATTTCGCAAACACGTCATGTCGGGCTGAAGTAAGCCCGTTGCTGCCCATCCCTCCGTTGTAAGCTTTTTCGTAGGTGGCCTGTCCTGAGGAGGATAGTCCCACGATAACATCCCCGCTGCGGATATTCCCCGCGCTGATCACTTCTGACCGTTTCATCCGGCAGGCTACTGTGGAGTCCACAATGATGGTGCGTACCAAATCCCCCACATCTGCTGTCTCTCCCCCTGAGAGATAAATGTCTGTCCCCAGTGCGGAGAGTTCCTCAATAAGTTCCTGGGTCCCATTGATGATCGCGGAGATCACTTCTCCCGGAACCAGGTTTTTGTTCCTCCCGATGGTGGACGAAACCAGTATGTTGTTCACGGCACCTACGCAGAGTAGGTCGTCAATATTCATGATCAGGGCATCCTGTGCGATGCCTTTCCAAACGGAGAGGTCGCCGGTTTCTTTCCAGTACATCCACGCCAGGGAAGACTTGGTGCCGGCACCGTCTGCGTGCATGATGTTGCAGTAATCAGGGTCTCCGCCAAAGATATCGGGCAGGATCTTGCAGAACGCACCGGGAAAAATCCCTTTGTCGAGGTTTCTGACGGCATCGTGGACTTCTTCCTTGGAGGCTGATGCCCCACGTTGCAGGTAGCGATTGTCGTTCATCGGGCTGTGATTTATCTGCAAACGTACACAATCTTTTTGAAAACAGGGACGCTTCCGGTGTGAAACGAAGCCCTCGGACCGCCCGGAGAGAGGCGGATTCATGCCCACTGGTCCCCTTCAGGGATACAACCACCCGGTTTTTTGGTACCTTTGTGCCATATCATTGCATCATGAATCCTACCCAAGAATCCTTCCAGAAATTGCTCGATATCATGGACGAGCTGCGTGAGAAATGTCCCTGGGACAAGAAACAAACCTTTGAGAGCCTCCGCATTCAGACCATTGAGGAAACCTATGAATTGTGTGATGCCATACTGGAGCACGACTTGCCCAATATCCGTAAGGAGCTGGGTGATTTGCTGCTTCATGTGGTCTTTTATGCCCGTCTGGGGCAGGAGGAGCATGCTTTTGGCATGAAGGAAATCATTGACTCTCTGACAGAGAAACTCATCTTTCGTCATCCCCATGTGTTCGGGGAGGTGACGGTACGGGATGCAGGTGAGGTGAAAACCAACTGGGAGGCATTGAAGATGAAGGAGGGCAGGGAGTCTGTGCTCGAAGGGGTGCCTACATCCCTTCCGGCAATGGTGAAATCTTATCGTATTCAGGATAAGGTCCGTTCGTCCGGTTTTGACTGGGAAGAGCCTGTACAGGTATGGGATAAGGTGTCCGAAGAAATCGGAGAGGTTCGGGCGGCGATTCTTTCGGGGCAACAGGCAGATGTTGAGGACGAATTCGGGGACTTGCTGTTCTCGGTGGTGAATGCGGCCCGTCTCTACAAGGTAGACCCGGAGTCGGCTCTGGAGCGTACGAATAAAAAATTTATGCGGAGGTTTCGCTTTCTGGAACAAAAGGCTCAGGAGCAGGGTAGGTCGCTGAAAGATATGACTCTGGCCGAGATGGAAGTTCTTTGGGAACAGGCCAAATCTGCTGACCTGACTACTTCCCCGGTTTAAGTACGGCTCCTTTCTTGGTTCGTCCGTCAATGAGTATCCGCACCGGCTGCTCAAACCTGATGTGCCGCAGAAACTTGTCCTCATACTCTGCCTGCATTTCGTTCAGGTATTCCAGTTGATACAATCCGTCCTTTCTGAAAGGATGAATGGTGAAGTAACCCACCCTGAAGGAGGTGAGGTTTTGAAAGAAATGGGTGCCCTGACTGGGTTCCGTCTGCAGGTTCTGCAAACCCGATTCAACAATCAGGCGAGCTTCGGATATTTGGGTCCAATGGACGGGAATCCCCAGCCAGGGATTGCTGGAGCCCCACCTTCCCGGCCCAATGAGGATGTAGTGGCGTCCGGTACCCACAAATCTTTGGTTAAGAGCCTCAATGCTTAGAGCGATTTCCTGATTGTCCGAGGGCTTGTAAACTTCTGGTTTGACATACACCAGGTCCTGAAGGCTCATGGTACCATTGCCCATGGCGGCATTGGAAAAGATGATGGTGTCACCGGAGTGCTTTTGATCCCAGTGGACATCCACCTGTTGCCCTGTGAGTACGATGGGGCGGATTTGCAGAAAGTGGAACACAGAGGGTTCATCCGGGGATACATCCATGTTCATGGCAAACTCGATTTCGACAGGACACCCCATCTCTCTTTCCCCGGTCTCCATCAGGTCGTTGAGCAGCTCTGTGAGTGGAAGTTTGTTGTGTTGCAGGATGTTTGAGAAGGTGATGAGCCTTTGGCCATCGAAGAGCACTCCGGGCCGGATCACATTGTTCTCCCGGTCGAAGGTCGAAGCTACATGCCTCAGGGTATGGTCATGCTCCGCGGCGGAAATGTGCAGTCGGAGCAGGTTGTCCCGATCGTTGACCAGGGGAGAGAAATCCTTCTGACCGAGGTCAATGGCGTAGAACTGACGCTGGGTGGAGGAGAGTGCTGTAGCAGGTGAGGAGAGTTGGAGAATTTTTTTAGGATAACGGGGCGAGAACCTAAGAGCAGAACCTCCGTCCACGATGTACTTTCCCAGACCGAAGGCAAGTTCCACGACCCCGTCATCAGGCTTCTCGGGACCCACCGGATAGAAGTTGACTGACCGGGCCACTCCGGACAGGGTGGGATAATACCGATCCCCGTGTGTGTTGCCGCACACTTCCTGAATGATGACCGCCATGCGTTCTTCGTCAATCACATTGGAGGTGGCGTTGATGTATGCCTTGGCGGTATGGTAGAACACCGAGGCATACACCGCCTTGATGGCGAGTTCCAGAGATTGAAGGGTTTGCTCCCTCTGGTCGTGCAGGGGCAGCATATAGGTGGCGTATATTCCGGCAAATGGCTGGTAGTGAGAGTCTTCGAGCTTGCTTGAGGACCTTACTGCGATCGGGGCGGTAGCCATTTGCAGGTACACTCTGAGGTCCTCCCGGATATGCTCCGGCAGGGATGCATGCAGAAAATGTCCCAGAATGCTCATGTCCGGGAGGTCTGACAGGGCAAAGGGGAGTAACTGGTTGGACTCCAGAAACTCGTCAAAGATGTCCGTGCCTATCACTATGGTCCGGGGAATGCTGACCATGATGCCTGGATACTTCCGGGTAAGTTTGTCGCGTTTGATGACATGGTCAAAAAAGGCCAGTCCGCGCGCCTTACCCCCCACTGAGCCATCTCCAAGTCGGGCAAAGCTTTGGTACTCATCGTATGTCTCCCTGTTGAAGCTCGAAATCACCCCCCTTCCCTTGTTCTCGCGGTACGTATGGATGGCCTGAATAAAGAACTTTCGGGAGTCTTCAATCTCCTGAATGCTACGGGTTTTGTGTTCTTTCACAATTCTTCCGACCGTAAAAAGCCCCCTTGCATTCAGCCACTTGGAGAGATGGTTCTGGGAAGTGTGAAAGAATAAGACCTCACCGGGAATGTCCCTGAGTACCGATAGGAATGTACGCAGATTCTGCGCACGTCCCACCTCCTCGAGGGTGTGCGGATCCCGGAAGATGAAATCCCCAAATCCAAAATGGTCGTGGATGTAGCCATCCACCAGCGAAATCAGGTTTTTACTGCCCTTATCGGCAAACCCGACCCTCAGCTCGTGTGCCTTGTGGGTATTGTTCGCATCGGAGGATTGCAGCATGACAGGCATCTGGGGGTCCTCTGCTCGGACGATGCGGCACAGGTCAAAGCCGTTGCTGGCAGTCCCTTCTTCTTCCTTTCCGGGTTGGAAGGTCACATCGGAGATGATGCCCAGCAGGTTGTTCTTGTAGTGCCGGAACATATCCACTGCCTCCTGAACCGAAGTGGCCAGCAGAATCTTGGGCCTGGCCCGCATCCGCAGGGTTCGTTGGTGCTGGTTGAGCCCTTCGTGCTGAAACTCCCGGGATTGCTTCATCACCATTTTGTACAGGGCGGGCAGGAAGGAAGATATGTACCGAATGGAATCTTCGGCCACCATCAGGGCTTGTACCCCGATTTCGTCCATGTCATGCGGGGCGTTCATCCGGTCTTCGAGCAGCTTGATGATGGCCAGCAACAGATCGGCATTGCCCAGCCAGGTGAACACATAGTCCACAGAGCTGAGGTCCTTGTTCTTGAGCCGTTCCGAGACCTCTGCTGTGTAGTGGGTGAGCACAACGAAGGGGATGTCGGGATGTAGCTTCTTGATCTGGCGTGATATGCTAAAGGGGTCGGTGTCACCGAGAGTCAGCATGGAGATAATCAGGTCCACGGGTTCCCGGCTGAGAATCTCCAGTGCATCGGTTGCGGACTCAGCTCCGATAAAGGATGGGGGTTGGCTCAGGTGCAACGAAGCATACTCGTTGAAGATCTGCTCGTCAATGCGGCCATCTTCCTCGAGCATAAACACATCATAGCTACTGCAGATCAGCAGCACCCTACGGATGCGTTTCTGCATCAGGCTGCCATAATCTGTTTCGCGGAGCATCAGTGAGGCTTCAGTTCCTTAATGAGGGATTCCATCTTTTGGTAGGTCCCCTCAGACACGGGCACCAGCGGAAGCCGGACCAGATTCCCGGCAATACCCAGAATGTGGGCAGCAGCTTTGATGCCACAGGGATTTCCCTCCACAAACAGGGCGTTGATGAACTCCAGCAGGGCATAATGGATGGTGCGGGCGTCTTCGTAGTGTCCGCCAAGCATGTTCCGGACCATGGTGGATACTTCCTCGGGGAAGGCATTGGCAGCTACGGAAATAACGCCTTCACCGCCCAAAGCAATCACCGGGAGGGCCAGAGCGTCATCTCCGGAGAGGACAGCCAGAGTTTCGGGACGGTGACGGATAATCTCCATAATCTGGCTGAGGTTTCCGGAGGCTTCCTTGACGGCAACCACCTGTTTGACCTCCCGGGCCAGTTTCAGGGTAGTTTCAGCGGTCATATTGACGCCTGTGCGTCCGGGGACGTTGTACAGAATCATTGGAGCCTTGCAGAACTCGGCAAGGGCTTTGTAGTGGGCCACCAGGCCGGCCTGGGTAGGCTTGTTGTAATAGGGGGTTACGGAGAGTACACCCTGGATTCTGCTGAAATCCGTGCGCTTCATAATGTCCACGATGTCGCGGGTTTCGTTGCCACCGATACCCAGAACGACAGGGATTCTGCTCTGTGTCATCTCGATGACGGCATCCCGCACAGCGTCCTGTTCCTCGTAGGACAGGGTGGCGCATTCTCCGGTGGTGCCCAGTGCCACCAGGTATTCTACGTTTCCGTTGATACAATGCTCTACCAAACGGTTAAGGGCATCGAAATCAATATGGTTGTCAGGGGTGAAAGGCGTTATGAGGGCAACGCCGGTTCCTTGAAATATTGTGTTCATATAGTGGTTATTCTGCTTGAGTGAGTGTGCATTGTCGGTTGATCAGGGGAAGATAACGTTTGAGGTTTTCGAGGAAGAACCGGACCTGATTGTCCCCGGAAACGCGGATGGTGATATCGAACAAACCGGTGGAGGAACTGTCCGGTCCGATTTTGCAGGCTGCCGCACTGCACTGAACCAGATGGTCCAGAACCCTGAAACGGCGCATACTGCAATTGATGAGCAGGTCGAACTCCTTTTCCACGAAGTCTCTGGCCACCCCGGGATTGGGAATCCGCAGCCAGTCGCAGTCCTTCCGGGTGATAAACCGGATGTCCTTCCACGTTTTAATGTCTTGCGGGAGGTTCTTTCCGTGGAAATATCCGAGGGTAGTGACCGAGATGTTCCGTTGCTTGAGAAACGCTGTGAACTCGTTCAGAGCCAACTCAGTCTCGGAATCACTGACATGGTACAATATCCCTGCTGTGGAAGCGGTCTCAAAGTCAAAGATCTTCCGTTCCACCGATTTGGGCGGAAATTTCTTGTGCAGCTTTCGCCGGGTAATATTGGAACGGACCTTCCTGAGCACGGTACGTAGGATATTAATTCACAAACTTACGCAAAAACAAAAACTTTTTTCTTTAATTTTATCACGCTTTGAGCGGAACTTTGTTCCGCACGCTGATATTTCTGAAAAAATCCTGCCAAATTCTACTAGGTTATGAGAAAATCTATTGTTCTTCTGTGTGTTTTTACACTTTTCTGTGTATTGCCTTCCTTTTCCCAGCGGGGAAATGCTGCCCGTAATCAGCCAGCACCTGTTCCCTCCGGTTCTTTGGTGTTTGATGTCCGTGATTATGGTGCCAAGGGCGATGGCGTCCAACTCGATTCTCCGGCCATCAACCGGGCTATCGAGGCTGCTGCCGGCCAGGGAGGCGGAACTGTTTTCTTTCCTGCCGGGAAGTATCTTTCGGGGTCCATCCGTCTGAAAAGTAATATCGCACTGTACATCAGTCAGGGAGCCGTCATCGAGGCTGTTCTCGATACTGCTGCGTACGACAAGCCTGAACCGAACGAATGGGGCGACAAATTTAAGTACCAGGATTTTGGACATAGCCATTGGCACAACAGCCTTATTTGGGGCGAGAATCTGGAGAATATCTCCATTCTTGGGCCTGGACTGATTCATGGAAAGGGACTGACCCGTTCGCTCATGCAGGACAGAATTCCTGACGGAGTGGGCAATAAGGCTATCGGGCTGAAAAACTGCCGGAATGTGATCCTTCGGGATTTCTCTGTATTGCACGGCGGGCATTTTGTGCTGCTGGCTACCGGAGTGGACAATCTCACCATTGACAACCTCAAGCTGGATACCAACCGGGACGGGATGGATATTGACTGTTGCCGCAATGTGCGCATCTCCAACTGCTATGTCAATTCTCCCTGGGACGATGCCATCTGCCTGAAGAGCTCCTTCGGGCTTGGGTACGCCCGTGCCACAGAGAATGTGACCATCACCAATTGCTGGGTTTCCGGAGGGTTTGAGGAAGGAACAATGCTCGACGGCACTTACAAACCCATCGGCCCCGATTACAAGACGCCCATCCCGGCTCACTTCACCGGCCGCATCAAGTTTGGCACGGAATCGAATGCAGGCGGGTTCAAAAATATCACTATTTCCAATTGTATTTTTGAGAGTTGTCAGGGCCTGGCCCTCGAAACCGTGGACGGTGGGCTGCTGGAGGATGTGACCGTCACCAATATCACCATGCGCAACATCATCAGTGCGCCCATCTTTTTGCGTTTGGGCAGCCGGATGCGCGGTCCTGAAGGGGTGCCTGTGGGCAAGCTCCGCCGGGTCATCATCAGCAATATTGTGGCCTACGACACCAAGCCTTCGTACTGCTCCGTTATCAGCGGGATTCCCGGATATGACATTGAAGACGTTCAGTTGAGCAATATCCAGATTTACTGTACCGGGGGAGGCACCCCTGAAATGGCAGCCGTGGAGCCCCGGGAGAACGAGCGGGGCTATCCGGAACCGGGGATGTTCGGGGCTACACCCGCCTACGGTTTCTACGTGCGCCATGTCAATGGTATTGAGTTCAGCAATGTGCAGGTTCAATATGACGGGGAGGAAGCCCGCCCGGCTTTCCAGTTGGTGGACGTGAAGAATGCTGACTTCCTGCATGTGAAGTCGGAACCTGTGCCAGGAGTGCCGGAGGTTGTACTCAAGGATGTGACCAATTTCCGTTCCCACTTCACATCGGGGGTCTCCGACACCACTATTTTGAAAGCTGCATCCGCACGTTTGTAGCTTATCCGTTACAAACCCAGGCTGATGCGCAGCCCGGTGCTCTGGTAATGAAACCGTTCAAAGGACGTGAATACCCCCACTTCCAGGACTCCGTATATCTGCCCCAGGCTGTAGCCGGTCTCCATGTAATGGTGCAGCTCCGGGGTGTGCAGATAGTTCAGGTACAGATTCTCGTCCCATACCCGGTTACTGATCAGGGGCAGTCGTTTGAGTATCAGCAGCGGGGTGTTGAAGTGGATATGGGCTTCTGCCTGCCATTTTTTGTTGTGGAGGGTATAATAGGGCAGTAGCTGAAAGGAGTTTACAAGGGACTCGCTGGTGAAGAGGAGTTCGGAAGTTTTGATAGAGCTGAATGAATGAAACCATACATCTTTTGCGGATAACCAGTATTCCCCTGAGAGGGAATATTCCAGTCGTTTTTGCTGACGCAGGCGCCACAGTTGACTGATGTTCAGGCTTAGTTTATGAAAATCTGTCCGGCTACCCAGAATGCCGCTGAGCCCCGCTGCATAACTCAGTTTGAGGGAGGGGGCTGACCGGTAGGGATGGATGATATTCCGGGTATATGGGATGTCATAGGTCAGACTGGTGCTGAAGACCAAACTTTTGTATGTATCGCCGTTGAGGCTCGTGTATTCTGGATTGTTCGGGGTATTGGGGGCGTACTCGTGGTTTTTTCTCAAGAAAGCCAGGTTGCTGTGGTTCTCCAGCTCGTTGATGCGGTCATAGCGAATCTTGGCATTCCAGGTGATGCGGGATTTGTTCCACCGTATGGAATGATACGCCTCGAGATACCTGGTTTGGTACAACTTCAGGTAGTTTTCCTTCATCAGGAGGGAATAGGCCGTGTTCATCAGGGAGGGAATGCCGTACCCTGGTGTGAAATCTGTATCGGTGTATCCTCCGCTCAGGGTGAGTGTCCCGGTTGTCAGCTTTCGGGCCAGATAGGGAATGGTTGTTTTGAGTGTCCACAGCCATTGATGCCGGTCAACGGCATACCCACCCCAGGGGTTGATGGATATTTTCCGGGCTGAGTCAATCCGGATGTCTGCCCGCAAATTGAGTCCGTAACGGATTCCGTCCACCGTATTAAAGCTGAGGTTGTCCGGCTGGAAGATTCCCGCAGACCTAAGTGTAAATTTTTTATCCAATAGGGGAACCGTTGTCCCGAACAGATGACGGAAAGGGCTTTTTTTCTTGGTCTCTGCGCCGTTCTGTGCCTTCAGGGAATCGGTTCTGGCTGTGGATGATAATGAGTCCCGACCGGATTTCTGGAGCACCGAAACGGGCCCCTCTTCGTAGCTTTTGATCTCTACCGGGGTTAGGGGCACGGGCCTGAATTCGTTCCAGTAGGCCGTGTCGCGCATGAGTGCCACAGAGTCGGTAATGGTTCTGGTCATTTCCCTGAACATCTCTGCGGTGAGGGTGTCGGTACGCATTGCCCATTCTTGTTCTGCGGTAGCCTTGGTGATTTTCCGCATTTGAGCCTTGCTGATTTTGTCCTGAGCAAGGATCTTGGCCACTTGCTTTTGCTCTGTTTTTAGCGTTGCTTCGGCTATTGCTGAACGCAGAGCCTGATTAGGGATGATTTCGCTGTAACGGACAGAAGAGACATATTTGTAACGGATTCTGGCGCCCATCATTTGGGCAGATACATCCAGGGTAAAGCTGGCCGGGAGCCAGATATGCTCTGCGTAGCATGCAGACGATTCTTTGAAATGCAGGTTGCCCCAGAACGGTGCTGCGTGCAGGTCAACGGAGTGCAGGCACCATTGGTCTTCCACAAGATAGATGATTCCTTCAAACAGTTCCTGGCTTTTGCGTTTGGGAATAACCCGGATTTTGTTGAGTAGTGTTTCTCCCTCGCGGACAGACCCTTCAAAGCGGAACTTGTAGTGCTGAAAAGCCACGGGCGAAAGAGGGGAAATGATGTTTCCGAGCAGGGTGGGCTGGTAGAAACTCATTTCAATTGCCATAAGAGGGTTGACCGGGCTCTTGTCGGAGAAAGGAAAATTTGAGTGCAGGGACCGTATGTTCTTTTTGAAAAGCCTGGGGGCATGGAAGGTGACATCCACAACAGACTCCTCCACATACACATTCCCGCTTTTGACTTTTACCTTGGCGCCTTTTTCAAAAATTTTGGCGAGCAACAGGGGTACTTTGTCCAGAACCATGGTGCCTTTGAGATAGACCGTGGATTGGGATTTTTTGACTTCCCGCAAGTGGAATGGGGCTTTGGCAATGGCTTTGCGCATGATGTCGATGGCCGGGTCCTTCCGGTTCCCGGAGGATACTTCAACCTCGTTCAACACCAGCGCTTCGGGGGAGAGTTCAATATTGATTTCGGTATTCTGGGTGGTTACGTTCACTTCCCGCACTTCCGGACGGAAACTCATGGAACGGAATTGGACGGTATATGTACCCGGGAGTACTTTGATGCTAAAGTCCCCATCCGTGTTGGCTACAGTGGTTGTCCGGAGGGCTGGGATGTACACCACTGCCGGGAGGGGGACTTTGTCCGTGGAGGTAATCTTGCCTCGGATTTCGAATGTTTTTTGAGCTGGCAGGACCAGCGGGAACATCCATAATGTCAGGATGAGGGAAAGGGTGCTCAAAATCCACCTTTTGGAATCGGGAAAAATCATATATTTGTGTGTGTGGGCAAAACGGGAACGCGATGTTGCCGTTACGGTTTTGCCTGTTATATTTATTCCAGCATCTATGACTATTAATAACTCTTTCCAGTTTCGTCTGGCTCTTGCCTGTTGTTCTCTGTTGTTGGTTGTTTCTCTGCAGGCTGCTGCGCCCCAGGCTCCCGGGTATTTGCGGAGCTATGATAAGGTGAACCCTGTCGGGACGGATCAGAAACCTTATTTCGGATGGTTTTTTTCAGATCCGGATGATGGAGAACTACAAACCGCGTACCAAATTTTAGTTTCCACCAGTCCGGAACAGCTTTGGGCCGGTACCGGAGATGTGTGGGACAGTGGAAAAGTGCTTTCGGGGATGCAGAATCACGTGGAATATGCTGGCAGACCGCTGGCTGCTGCCACCCGGTATTACTGGGCGGTTCGCACCTGGGACAAAAAGGGGAAGGCAGGTCCGTATTCGGAGCCTGCCACCTTTGACGTAGGTTTGCTCACGGCTGCTGACTGGTCCGGAGCCAAATGGATCCGGAGAGAGGTGACTGACCGGGATGACTATTCTTATTTCCGTAAAAAGATGGCACTGCCGGGTAAGGAAGTCAAACGGGCTATGGCTTATATTTCGGTGTGGCACAATTACGAATTATTCGTTAATGGCAGCCTGGTCGGGAAGGGACAGGCCTATCACTATCCTCAGTACAGCTATTACAATGCCTGGGACATCACCAAACTCATGAAGTCATCGGGGGACAATCAGTTTGCCTGCTTTGCCCACTGGTACGGGGGCGGACAAGGGCGTGCCGCTGGTGCTGCCGGATTCCTGATGAAAGTGGTGGTGGAGTTTGCCGATGGTACCTCTCAGGTGATGGGAACGGATGCTGCTTGGAAACAGACTCGGCCTGAGGCCTGGGTGCCGGGCCAGGGAACCCGGGGTGGGGAAGGAGTTGGATTCATTGAACGGATTGATGCCTCCAAAATAAACAAAGACTGGTACCAGCCGGGGTTTAACGATGCGTCATGGGCTGCTGCTGTGGAAGTGGGTGCACACCCTGTGGCGCCCTGGACGGGAGAACTCCAGCCCGATCTGACCCGTCTTGTGGAACGGGAGATTGCCCCTGCCTCCGTCCGTGAGCTCGGCCCCGGACGCTACGTAATAGATTTGGGACGTGTCTATGCAGGGATGCCCCGGATTACGTTTTCAGGTGGGAAAGCCGGGGATGTGGTCAGCATGATGGGTGGCTATGTGCTCAATGAGGATGGCACGGTTTCTACCGTACAGCGGCAGAGTACCAATATGGCTTATTTCTTCGTACTGGATGGAAAGACGGCTGTGTTCCAGCCCGATTTATATCTGGGTATGCGCTACATTCAGGTGGACAATGCTCCGGGACGGATTACAGCCGAGAATGTTCGGTTCATTGTGCGATATTACGAAATGGACCCCTCAAGGTCGGCTTTCCATTCCTCCAACGAGACCCTCAATCGGGTGTGGGATTTGATGAAGCACACCATCCTGCTGGGGGCTCAGGAGCAGTTTGTGGACACGCCCACCCGCGAAAAGGGCGCTTTTCTGGGGGACGCCTGGGCTCAGGGGGTTCCGGCCATGACAACCATGGGCGATCGCGCCTATAACCTGAGGATTATGCTGGAGTTTCTGGATTCTCAGGACCAGTACTGGCCCGATGGCCGGCTGAATGCGGTGTATCCCAACAACGATGGAAAACGGGATATTCCTGACTATACTCAGTCGTATCTGGTGTGGGTGTGGGATTATTATATGCTTACTGGCAATGTTCAGTTTCTGAGGGATCAGTACCTCAAGCTGCGCAAGATTGCCGAGTATGTGGATGCCTACCGAAATCCGGAAACTGGACTGATTCACCGACTGGCGGGAGGGAGCGGTGCCTATCAGTTTGGCATTATTGACTGGCCCTCCACCATGCGTTATGGTTATGATATGTCTGCCGAGGCCCGTACGGTCATCAGCGCATACGCTTATTTGGATTATGATATCATCTCGCGCATTGCCGGGGTGGTGGGCAACGAGGCCGATCAGAAGCTTTACCAGGGCAAGGCCGAGGCCATGAGGCAGGCCATCAATACCCGTCTGCTGAATTCCGAGGGCGTGTATATCGATGGTTTGATGGCCGATAAGTCGCAAAGTGCACATGTGTCGCAGCATGCCAATATGTTCCCGCTGGCGATGGGTATTGTACCAGATGCCCATAAGGAAAAGGTTATTCAGGCGGTGAAGGACCGCAAGATGAATGTAGGGATGGTGACTTTGAAGTGGTTGCCCGAGGCTTTGGGACGTGCGGAGCAGGGGAGTCATCTGGTGGAATTGTACACCAACCCCGAATGGGACGGGTGGGCTCAGACCCTTGCCCGGGGAGGCACTGCTACCTGGGAGGCATGGGATGCCGAGGAAACCCGGCAGAGCATGTCCCATCCCTGGGGGGTGGTAGGCTTGTTGGGCATCCAGCAGTTTGTGCTTGGCGTGGAGCCTTTGGAACCCCAGTATGCCTGCATTCGTGTGCGGCCTCTGGATTTTGGGTCATCGCTGGTATCGGCTCAGGGGATGCTTCCCTCCGACCGGGGAGATATCTCGGTGGAATGGCAACGTTCCGGGGATGCGTTTACGATGTCTCTGACCATTCCGGACAATATGACGGCCCGGGTGTATGTGCCCGTGGCAGGTAAGGAAGGAACTCAGGTCCGTGCCAACGGAAAGAAGGTCCGGGGTACGGCCGAGGGCGATTATATCTATGTGGGTCTGTTTGGTTCAGGCACACATCGTTTTGAACGTTAGATTCTAAGGCTATGAGTACAAAAAAAGTTTTGATTCTGGCATTGGCGCTATTGGTGGGTCTGGTAGCCGGGGCATACATTCTGGGGCGTTCTCTGGAACGGTTCCGCCAGGCAGACCGGTTTATATCTGTCAAGGGGTTTTCAGAACGTGAAGTAAAAGCCGACTTGGCTGTATGGTCAATCAAGACCAGCATCGGGAGCAATGACCTGTTGCAGGGGAGTCGTGAGATTGAAGCCGCTAAAAACAAGGTGGTTGCGTTTTTGAACCAAAACGGGGTGAAGAACGAGGAGATTATTCAAAAATCCCTGAGGGTCACCGACAAAAGAGCAAGGGAATACGGTGGAAGCGATGCCAACCAGGGATTTCGCTACATCATCGAAAAAACCATTCAGGTGCGTTCGCAGAATGTGGACAATGTACTCAAAGTGAGTCGTATGACCGATGAATTGCTGCGTGCGGGGGTTGCCTTGTCAGCTTCCGACTATAGCGAGGGCGGGCTTTCGTTCCTGTTTACCGGCCTTAATGACATTAAGCCCGAAATGCTGGCCGAAGCAACCCGTAGTGCCCGTCAGGCCGCTGAGCAGTTCACGAATGAGAGCCAGACCAAGTTGGGCAATCTTCGCAAAGCCAGTCAGGGATTGTTTACCATCATCGACCGGGATGAATCTCTGGGCGCATCCGAGGGTGGATACTATTCTTCGAGTGGCAGTGATGTGTATAAAAAAGTGCGGGTGGTGGTGACGGTGGAATATTCCGTGAAATAAAGCATGGCCTCTGGCCCGTGAAGCATCATGCTTCCGGGTGTGGAATAATAATCCGAAGCCCTGACTTGTCAGGGCTTCATAATTTTTGACTTTTGGAAAAGAAACCCAAACAAAAAAAGATTATCATCATCGGGGCCGGATTGGCCGGAATGTCTGCGGGCTGTTTTCTGCAAATGAATGGTTTTGAAACGGAGATATTTGAAAAGCACTCGTCTTCCGGAGGCTTGTGCGTATCGTGGAAACGACAGGGTTATACTATTGACGGTTGCATTCACTTCATGGCCGGCACATCTCCGAGCGAGACTACCTATCCGTTCTGGAACAGTCTTATAGACATGCAGTCCCTGAGGTTTATTTATTCTGACACTCATTCGGTTGCTGAGAATGAACGAAGGGAGCGCATCAGTTTTTACAGCGATGTGGATCGGCTTGAGGCCGAATTGCTTGCCAAGGCTCCTGAGGATAAGGCGCACATTGAGAAGTTTATCCGGCTTGTCCGCAAGTTCCTCCGTATGTCACCCCCTGTTTTTAAGCCCGTGGAGACCATGACGTTGGGCGAGAAGCTCAAGGTGGGCTATTCTATGGCACCGTTTCTTCCGGCCATGCTCAGATACATGAGAATTACCAATCAGGAGTACGCGGCAGGATTCAAGAACAAGGAACTCAAAAAAATGTGGGAACTGGCCTTTGTGGGAGATGCGCCCCTGTTTTATTCCGTCATGCCCCTGGTGTGGCGGCATAAAAAAGAAGCAGGATATCCTGCTGGTGGTGCAGCCCTGATATCCGGCCTGATAGAGCAGAAGTACAAGGAACTGGGTGGGGTGATGCACTTCAATACTCATGTAACCCGGATTCTCACCGCCGATAATGTGGCACACGGCATTGAACTGGAGAACGGAGCGCAACACAAGGCCGACATCATCGTTTCGGCTGCCGACGGCCGCACCACCATCTATGAGATGTTACAGGGAGCGTTCAAGGATCAAAAAGTGAAGGACCGATATGAGCGCAAGGTGTTTCAGACCATAGATCCCACCCTGTATGTGGCTCTGGGCATCAACAGGGATTTCTCTGACCAGCCACCCAAACTTTATTTTCCCCTGGAGAAGCCCATCCGGATTGACCCCCTGAGCACAGTAGATTTTCTGGAATTCTCCCATTATTGCGAAGACGCTTCGGCTGCTCCTGCCGGGAAATCATTGCTCACGTTTATGCCTGAGGCCCGTGACTGGAAGTACTGGCAGGAGCTCAGAAAGCACGACCGGAAGAAGTATGATGATGAGAAGGCGCGCATTGCCAGTGAGATTGTGGAGGCCCTTGACCGTCGGTTCGGACACATTAAGGAGTGTGTTGAGATGACCGATGTGGTCACTCCGGCCACCTACATCCGCTACACCAATAACTGGACCGGCTGCCAGATCAGCTGGAAGGGAACCAGGAATACATTTGGAAAACCGGTGGCCTGGCAGATCAACGGGCTCAGAAATTTCTATATGACAGGTCAATGGGCCAGTGTGGCGGGTGGCCTCAATCATGTGGTGATGATGGGCAATCATCTGGCACAGATTATTTGCAAAAATGAACGTCAGAAATTCAAAATTTGCTGATTATCATTTCTTTGGATTTTATTATCTTTGGGTAATCACAGGACGATCCGGCCAGCGGTGACGATTGGCTCACAAGGATTGCTAATTTCAGTTTTTATGGAACGAGAACTCCCCATTGAGTGGAACGAGGCTTTTTCTATCGGAAGGCCCGAGATTGATGAAGAACACCGCCAGATTATCCTGATTGTGCGGGAATTGGAAATATTGCGTCGCGAGCAGCGTGATGTGGAACGTTTTGTTGAGGTGCTCTCCAGAATGACCCGGTATGGGATGGCACATCTGGATCGTGAAGAGGATTATATGGCCCGGATGGGCTATCCCGACTTACAGCCGCATATTGAAGGTCACAAGAAGTACCTCTACACTGTAGCGATGTTCAATTACCGTTTTACGGGGCCCACCCCTCCCAGCCTGGATGAAGTGTCCGGATTCCTAAGTAAGTGGTGGACTTCCCATATCATGAAAGACGACCGGGATTACGAACGTTTCCGCCAGGAGTCCGGGCTGCAATTGGATTATTAGCCTCGTGCCTAACTGTGGGGTTTCTTCACAACGATACCTCAGAGCATTGAGTGCTTCGTCACCTTCCTGCCCGGGGTCGGTACAAGAAACTGGCTGCTGCGACAATCAGGACGACTCCCGTGACCACGAATGCCCAGAGATTAGCCTTTTTGGAGTGCGCTTCCAGCACATAGTCCCCCGGAATCATCCGGACTGAGGTCAGGGCCCACGAGAGGGTGTCGCCATGGTTTACAGCCCCTTCGGACTTTGTTATCTTCCCGGGCATGATCAGCTTGTAGGTAAAGGTTTTGTCGGCCATATAGATGACATCCTGCTCCTCAAAGGTATCTTGGACCGAATCCATCCAGTCGTCCTCCACCCATAACTCTGAAAACACCCTGGTTTTGAAATAATGGTTCAAAACTAATTGCATGTCCACCTTGGGATCGGATTTGTCCTCATCCTCTGAGAGTTTCAAGCCCAGGCTATACAAGGCATCACGCAGGGTAGCCAGACTGTCCCGGGAAACCGGAGGATTGCTGATTCTGTTGTATTGTTCAAGCATGGCATCATAGTGCGCACTCCAAAGGCTTTTGTAAAGCCAGTCATTGTATTTGTCTTCCAGTTCACCGACAAACTCTCTCATTTCCATGCCGTTCATTCCCTGAGCCAGATTGGGTGTACCGGTGAACCAAAAACGGGCTTGCTCGTCGGTCATAAAGTCTTCAATGGGCAGGGTGTGGACGGTGGGTATTCGGGGATAAACTTCCCTGAAGTGATACCAGGTGTAGAACCATCCGAATCGTTTTTCCAGAGAGCAGGTACTCTTCACCCGGCTCCAGGGATGGGAGGCCCCGAAACGAAAGTTCCTGGACATCTCCTCAACAGAACGGTATTTTTTGGTAATCACTACATCGAAAGCGGAATGGCGTTTCCTGTTAATTCCAATATCGGATTTTTGGGGGTCCTCACCGGGGTTGTAAGTGCTGAGGATGGAGTCATACTGGCGGGGGCTCAGGGGGTACAGGGTGTTAGGTTCCCCGGAGTTGTAGGTCCAGATTACCTGCCAGGATGAGTCCACGGTCACGGGGAACCTACGGGCTAAGCTGGCGGAATCTCCAGTCATGAAGGCAGAGTCGGCGCTCCCGGAAAACAGCCTGATGCTGGAGCCATCGGGACGAATTTCGGTCAGCATCTCAGTGTTATTGGTGCAGGAAACGAGGCACCATACCGTAAGGAGCATCAATAGCGGCTTAAAAGTTTTCATAGCGTTGTCTGTTTTGAGCGTTTTTTTGGGTGTTGCGGCGAAGATGGTTCAGGTAAGAGTTCAGGAAGCCTTCGGATGAATAGGCTCCCGGATGAGAAGTTGCAGGGAGGCTCAAAGTTTCCTGGGACAATATTACGGCCCCAGTTGTGGTCTCCGTCATTTCGGGGGTGGTTTCGGGACGATACTCCTCAAGTGCGTGATTCCACAGTAGCATCCCTATCAGTAGTCCAGCAGCGATACCAGAGCTTGTGCGCAACCAAAGCAGGATGCGGGGAAGAGGATGGTTCTCCCGTGGACAGGAAATGATGCGTTCCATCATCTGGTCTGTCCAGGCTTCAGAGGGCTCCCAGCGGGGCGGAGTTTCCCTGATTTTCTGCGTGAGGGCATCGAGAAGATCGTGGTCCGATTTCATGAGAGTGGCTATAGATGGTTTAATTTGTTCCTCATAAACTGGCGTGCCAGGAACAGGTTGCTCTTGATAATGGCAGGGTTCATGCCTGTGACCCGGCTCACCTCAGGAACTTCTAAACCTTCCAGATTGCGCAATACGAACACCAGCTTCTGCTTTGCAGAGAGTCCCTCGGTGAGGGATCCAATCACTTCCCGGAGGTCCCGGTTGATGAGGTCTTGCTCCGGGTGTTCCCGGCCGAGAAATTCAGGGACGATGTTTTCGAGGGACATCGTCCGTTGTGTTTTCGCTGATTTCAGCTGGTCCAGGCACAGATGAGAAGCAATCGAGTACAGCCAGGTGCGGAAATCCCGCTTTATGTCAAACTGGTCCATTTTCATCCACGCCCTGATAAAAGTTTCCTGAACGGCATCCCGGGCATCTTCCTCGTTGCACAGCATTCTGAAGCAAAGGCCGAAGATCATTTTCTGAAACTGTTCCACCAGCGCCCGGAACGCATTGTGATCGTTCTTTCTGCTGGCCTCAATAAGTTCCGTTAAACGGGAAGGGTCCATGCCTGGGTTGTTTATGAATATACGACACAATGGAGGGTGGGTCGAATTCTTCAGGCAAATATCCTTATTTTTTGAAGGCGACGTGTATTGGCCCTTTCTTCATCCTATAATGTTGCATTTATAACTCGAATTTGCGTTATATTTGAAAACCAATTTGGATATTTGACCGATTGTAAGGTCTAAACCAGAAGAAAGGATACGAAATTATTGAATGACTGGCTCAGACTTCTGCTTGCCTTGATGTTTTTGTTGGTTTTCCTGACACAGGAAAGAATCTGAAAATGAGCGCAGTCGTTTTTTATGTATTAATTTAAGACTATAAAAATGAACGAAAAGTCAAAAAATTTTAAAATAAACTTAAATTTTTCTATTGTTTTAGGATTTATTTTAATGGGATTGGGTTGGTTCATATTAAGATCCAGATGGGTCCTGTTCATATCTTGTGTATTGTTTTGTGTAACATTTTCTGTAAGTATGATTATTGTTCTGAAAAACAGAAATTTTAATAATGCGGAAATTACTCAAAAAAAACTATTTATTGAAGGCTTAAAGGGCGCTTTTTTATCATTCTCTTTTATGTTGATAACAGTTTTCAGACTATTTTCTTTTTGAGTCTAAATGCCGTTTTAGGATAACCAACTATTCGAATATTTTTTTTCAACTCCATTGAATTCAGCGAGCCAATGTTTCCTCGTTTAATAAATTCTTCAGAAAGTGGAATGTGGTCAACAGACAGAGTTATCTC
>DFUR01000001.1 GCA_002380425.1 Bacteroidales bacterium UBA4181 | reverse complement strand
ACGGTAGTCCTTTTTCTTACATATCTGCGTCACCTTGAGGCGACACACGGCGTCACCAGCGCCCCTCTATTCGTCGGCAGCGTCAGATGTTTCTAAGATTCAGTAACCATACCGGCCCAAAACATCCCGTACCTTGGCCCATTCTCCCGCGAAGGCTCCAAAGTAGGAGTTCTAGGGAGCAGCCACTTCCCGGCCCTGACGGACAAAATATCCGTTCCGGCCCGAAACATCCCGCACCCTGGCCCAATCCCCCTCGAAGGAGCTGATGGAAGAATATTTGGGAGCAACGATCTCACGACCCTCCTTGTCGGCAAGACCGTACCGCCCGGAAACATCCCGAACTTTATCCCAATGCTCATTGAACGATGCAATGGAAGAATATTTTGGGACAACCACTTCCCGGCCCTGACGGTCAATATATCCGTACCGGCCCGAAACATCCCGTACCTTGGCCCATTCTCCCTCGAAGGCTCCAATGGAAGAGTACTTGGGAGGCACCACTTCCCGGCCCTGCTCGTCGATAAACCCGTAGCGGCCAGACATATCCCGAACCTTAGCCCAGGGGCCATCAAATTTTTCAATCATGGAGTACTTTGGGGGTATCACCTCACGGCCCTGACGGTCCATATAACCGTATCGGCCCCTGTCATCCCGAATCTGTGCCCATGGGCCCCGAAAAGGAGCAATATAGGCATACTCGGTCGGGATAATCTCAACACCGGAACGATCGATGTATCCATACAAACCTTTTTCATCCCGAACACGAGCCCTGTCTTCCTCAAAATCTCCGATAGAGGAATACTGAACGGGGGTGATTTGATGACCGGTGACATCTGACAGACCGTACAGAGAAGAAATAATCACCAGAATCTCATCCGGATCAGCTACCGTCTTCTGATTACCTCTGTCCTCAGCAGCATAGATGCGCTTGGACACAACCCAATCGGACTCGATCGGCTCAAAAACCCATCTCCTGGGATCATAACGTGCGAAAATTTCTACTTGCTGAGACACTCTGGAACCTCGCAGAGGCAGAGAAATCGGTCCGGGCAGCATACCCTCGAGTATGACTACTCTGCCGGACTCAGCACCTCTGAGGTACCCCTTCACCACCTGAACAGACTTATCATCATATACGGCATTCCAGTCTTTTCGGTCGATAAAGGTCCAAATCACTGGCTGCTCCACGATCAACAGATTCTCTTCCAGCAATCTGGATCTCAACGCACCCGGCCGGGCAGCGTCAACAACAGGAACACAGAATAAACATCCACACAGCAGAGTCAACATTAGAATACGGAAACGATATACAGTCAGCATAACGAAAAAATTTGATGAACAGCAGCAGAATTCCCCGCCACTTATAAGAATGACGTTGCTCCGCAATAAATGTAACATTGGAACCGGATACCGGACCGCTATTTCAATTTATAACATCTCAATCCAAATATCCAATGTGGAAAAAATTTAGTAAGGGCATTTAGTTACAATATGAAAGTATAAGACCGGATGAGCACCCGAAATAATTCAAGTTTTCCATATTTTGGTCTTGAAAATATTAAACTGTAAACTCATTTTTTTCAAATCGAGCTTTTTCTCAAAAAAAGTTGCACAAAAAAATAAAAATATCAATTTTTGCAGTCAGAAATCTATCATAAACTAATCGAACGAAAATGGACCCAAGAGTTGAACAATTCATGGCCAGGATCAAGGCCAAAAACCCCAACGAACCTGAATTTCACCAGGCAGTTCAGGAAGTTGCCGAATCGCTGATTCCCTTTGTGGAAGAGAATCCCAAATACAAACACGCCAAAATTCTCGAGCGTCTTGCCGAACCCGAAAGAGTGATCATTTTCAGGGTACCCTGGATCAACGACAAGGGAGAGCTGGAAATCAACCGCGGCTTCCGCATCCAGATGAACAGCGCCATCGGCCCCTACAAGGGAGGCCTTCGCTTCCATCCCACCGTGAACCTGAGCGTTTTGAAATTCCTCGCCTTTGAACAAACCCTCAAAAACAGCCTTACCACGCTTCCCATGGGCGGTGGCAAGGGAGGATCGGACTTCGATCCCAAGGGCAAATCGGATAATGAAGTGATGCGTTTCTGCCAAAGCTTCATGACCGAGCTGCAGCGCCATATTGGTGCCGACACGGATGTTCCTGCAGGAGATATAGGTGTAGGCGGTCGCGAAGTAGGCTTCCTGTTCGGACAATACAAACGTCTCCGCAATGAGTTCACCGGAGTTCTTACCGGAAAGGGCCTGGAATGGGGCGGCAGCCTGATTCGTCCAGAGGCTACCGGTTACGGAACCGTCTATTTCGCTCAGGAAATGCTTGCAACCCGTGGCGACACCATGAAGGGCAAGGTGGTAGCTATTTCCGGCTCAGGAAATGTGGCCCAGTACGCTGTGGAGAAATGCTTGCACATGGGAGCTAAACCGGTTACCCTCTCAGACTCCAACGGATACATCTACGATCCCGCGGGCATTACCGAGGAAAAACTCGCCTTTGTCATTGAACTCAAGAATGTGAAGCGCGGTCGCATCAAAGAGTATGCTGATAAGTATGGTTGCCAGTACGTGGAAGGCCAGCGTCCCTGGGGCGTGCGTTGCGATGTGGCGCTTCCCTGCGCTACCCAAAACGAAGTGGATGCCAGCGATGCTCAGAAACTTCTGGCCAACGGATGTTTCTGTGTTGCCGAAGGAGCCAACATGCCCTCGACTATTGAAGCTGTGGAAGCGTTCCAGGCTGCCAAAATTCTGTATGCTCCCGGCAAGGCCTCAAATGCCGGTGGGGTTGCCACCTCCGGTCTGGAGATGACCCAGAATTCTATGCGTCTGCCCTGGTCCAAGGAAGAAGTAGATCAGCGTCTGCACGGTATCATGGTGAATATTCATGCAACCTGTGTTCAATACGGTACAACTTCCGAAGGATATATTGATTATGTTCGTGGTGCCAACATTGGTGGCTTCGTCAAGGTTGCCAACGCCATGATGGCCCAGGGTTATGTTTAGTACTCAGTTATTTTAATGCTTATGTCTGCTAAACTTCGCGTTGCCATCGTCGGATATGGCAACATCGGCAAGTATGCCGTTGAAGCAGTAAGAGAAGCACCTGATATGGAACTGGCCGGTGTTGTTCGCCGGCCTGGTTCCCTGTCTCAGCAGGCTCCTCTGGAGTTAACAGGCGTTCCTGTTGTCTCTGACTGCCGGGAACTGGGTAAGGTAGATGTCGCGCTCCTGTGCGGGCCTACCCGAAGCATCCCGACCACGGCACCTGAGTATCTCGCTCAGGGCATCCACACAGTGGACAGTTTTGATATCCATGGGGAGGAGATGTGGAAACTGCGGCAAATGCTTGACAAGACTGCAAAGAGTTCCAATGCGGTGGCCATTATCTCTTCGGGCTGGGACCCGGGGAGTGACTCGGTGGTCCGCACCATGATGCTGGCCATGATTCCCAAGGGCATCACCTACACCAACTTTGGACCCGGCATGAGCATGGGGCATACGGTGGCGGTCAAGTCCAAAGAGGGTGTTAAAAAAGCCCTCTCCATGACCATCCCCGCCGGGACTGGTGTCCACCGCAGAATGGTGTATGTGGAACTGGAAGCTGGTGCCGACTTCCGGAAAGTGGAAGAAAGCATCAAGACTGACCCGTATTTTGCTAAGGACCAGACAGTGGTGACCCAGGTTGCCGATGTAGATGCGCTCATCGATATGGGCCACGGTGTGCTCATGGAACGCAAGGGGGTTTCGGGCCAGTCGCACAACCAACGAATTGAGTTCAGAATGAACATCAATAATCCTGCCCTAACCGGACAGATCATGGTGGCCTGTGCACGTGCGGCGATGCTGCAACGCCCTGGAGCATACACCCTTCCTGAGATTCCGGTGATGGATTTGGTGTACGGTGACCGCGAAACACTGATCAAGACCCTGGTCTGATTGCCTGCAACAACGAAACAAGGGGGTGCCTCAGAATATTGAGACACCCCCTTTCCCATGTATAGAAGTCTTGAAAATAGCGACATTCAGACCAACATCAGGAGGATAATTTTTATCTTTACCGTGAAATATGGTATCTTATGGTGTCCGACAAGTCCCAGAATCCGTTCCACGGCATTCGCCCCTCCAAAATCATCTTTCCGATTATGATCGGGCTGGGCGTAGTAGCATGGATGTTCTGGAAGGATTTCGACCCGGATGCCCTGCGTCACTTTCAGCTCACCTCTTTTGGCACGGCCCTATTGATCACAGCATTGGCCTGCATGCTTGTGCGCGATCTGGGGTATATCATCCGAATCCGAATCCTCACCGACAACAAGTTCACCTGGCTTCAGGCCTTCCGAATCATCATGCTGTGGGAGTTCACTTCTGCGGTGACTCCTTCGGCAGTGGGAGGAACCAGCGTGGCCATCCTGTTTGTCAACCGCGAAGGCCTTTCGCTGGGAAAAAGTTCTGCTGTTGTAATGGCGACTTCGTTTCTGGACGAAATGTACTTTGTGTTGATGTTCCCCATACTGATTCTTGCCGTTCATCCCCAGAAACTTTTCCAGACAGGCGGGACAGACACATTTCAGAATGAGTTCTTCTGGGTAGCGGTGATTGGGTATTCCGTCAAGGTTGTATATCTGGCAGTGCTGAGTTACGGCCTGTTCATCAATCCCAGAGGGCTTAAATGGTTGTTGCTGCAGATATTCAGGCTGCCTATGCTACGCAGGTGGCGCCATGCCATCAACGATGCCGGATACGACATCATCAACAGTTCCCGTGAATTGCTACGCAAGCCTTTCAGGTTTTGGGCCAAAGCATTCGGAGCCACCTTTCTCTCCTGGACTGCCCGTTACTGGGTTGTCAATGCCTTGGTGGCCGCCTTTTTCTGGATTCCGGGTTTCAAGGAGCACTTCCTGATTTTTGCCCGCCAGCTGGTGATGTGGATCATGCAACTCATCTCTCCCACCCCCGGAGGAAGTGGATTTGCTGAGTATATTTTTACCCGGTATCTGGGTGATTTGATTCCGCTGGACAGTCCCGAAGGCCTGGCCGCCATCGCCATCAGCCTGGCCTTTCTCTGGCGGCTGATCAGTTATTATCCCTATTTGTTTGTCGGAGCCGTTATCCTGCCCAAGTGGATCAGGGACAAATTTATGCCGGCATCATCATCCCGATGATGGTCGCACAGAACAAAGAAGCAATCATTCCGGCAGCCACACTCCGCACCCCCAGACGGGCTGCTGTGGCAACATGCCCCGGGAACTCGGAGGAAAACCAGCCAATCAGCATGCCTAGGGAACAGAAATTGGCAAATCCACACAACATATAAGTAGCCATAATAATGGACCTGGAGGAATAGAACGCACCTGCTTCTTTAAGCGATGCAAGGTCTGTATAGGCAATGAATTCCGTCATGATCAACTTTTTACCCAGCAGTTGCCCTACCAACAGCATATCCTGAGGACACACCCCGCACACCCAGGCCACAGGCGAAAACACCACTCCCAGAAGAAACTCCAGGGACAGACCATCAAAACGGCCACCAGTGAAATCCACCACCCATTCATTCAGGGTGCCCATCCGACCCACTCCGTGGAACAGTTCATTGAACAGGGCAATGAAGGCCACAAAAACCAGCAATACAGCACCCACCATCACCGCTGTCCGGGTTCCGGAAGCCACCCCGTCAGTCAGAGCCTCCATCACCGTACTACGACGTGGCAGGGAAAGTTCCGCTTCACGATCTACCTCGGCTGTCTGAGGGACCATCATCTTGGCCACCATAATGGCTGCAGGAGCCGACATAACCGAAGCCGCCAGCAGATGTCGGGCAAACATAAGCCGCTGCTCTGGGTCATCTCCGCCCAGGAATCCAATGTAAGCAGCCATGACCCCACCGGCAATATTGGCCATACCTGAGGTCATAATCAGGAATATCTCAGAAGAGGTCATCCGGGGGAGATATCCACGGACAAGCATGGCCGACTCCAACTGGCCCAAAAATATATTGGCAGCCGTACAGAGGCTTTCGGAGCCCGACAAACGAAAGGAGCGTTGCAGCAACCAGCTCATGCCCTTCACCAGATGCTGAATGATGTGGTAGTGGTACAGAACGCTGATCAAGGCCGAGAAAAAAATCAAGGTGGGAAGTACCTGGAGAGCGAAAATATAACCCTCCCCAGAAACCAGAGGGCCAAAAAGGTATTCGCTCCCGGCTTTGGAAAAATCCAGAACCTTCACAAATACCTTTCCGAACAGGTTGAAGAAGTCTCCAACCAACGGCACCCAGATCAGCCCGGCCCCCAGGAGTATCTGCATCCCGAGGCCGGTTATAACCAAACGCAGGCTGATGGCTTTTTTGTTAGAACTCAGCAGCCAGCAAATGACCAAGAGCACGGAAAGGCCCAACAGCCCGCGGGCGATGCCCGCGAGCTGAAAGGTTCCAGTCATATCCGTGGCATCGGTCACGGGACTACTTTAGAGTTTGCAGCAGAATATCAACGATTTGCTTGCCACAGGCAGAGATGCTGGAACCAGGGCCAAAAATGGCTACCACACCGGCATCATAGAGGAACTGGTAATCCTGGGCAGGAATCACCCCTCCGGCAATCACCATGATGTCCTCACGGCCCAATTTCTTGAGTTCAGCAATCACCTGAGGAACCAGGGTCTTGTGTCCAGCGGCCAATGAAGACACACCCAACACGTGCACATCGTTTTCCACCGCCTGACGGGCAGCCTCTGCGGGAGTCTGGAACAGCGGTCCCATATCCACATCAAAACCCAGGTCAGCGTAACCGGTAGCTACCACTTTGGCACCACGGTCATGCCCGTCCTGTCCCATCTTGGCAATCATTATCCGAGGCTGGCGCCCTGCTTTGGCAGCGAACTGCTCCACCAGGGCACGGGCTTCACGGAATTGCGGGTCATCCTGGCTCTCAGCAGAATACACCCCTGAAATAGTACGTATCACAGCTTTATATCTTCCTGAAACAGCTTCAATGGCATCTGAAATTTCACCCAAGGTAGCTCTTTTGGCTGCAGCTTCGACAGAAAGCTCCAGCAAATTTCCTTCACCGGAACGAGCAGCCTCGGTAATCCTGGCCAGAACTTCCCTGACGGCCTGCGCATCCCGGGAGGCCTTCAGGGCCTGTAACCGTTCAATCTGCTGCCGGCGTACTGCGGTATTGTCCACTTCCAGAATCTCCAGAGGATCCTCTTTTTCCAAACGGTATTTGTTCACACCCACAATGACATCCTTCCCGGAATCAATCCTGCCCTGTTTGCGGGCGGAAGCTTCTTCAATACGCATCTTGGGAATCCCGCTCTCAATGGCCTTGGCCATGCCGCCCAACGCTTCCACTTCCTCAATGAGCTTCCATGCTTTGTCGGCAAGGTCCCGAGTCAGAGACTCCACATAGTAGGAACCGGCCCAGGGATCCACCTGACGACAGATATCGGTCTCTTCCTGAATATAAATCTGGGTGTTTCGGGCAATACGGGCCGAAAAGTCCGTCGGCAGAGCGATGGCTTCGTCCAGCGCATTGGTGTGCAGCGACTGGGTGTGCCCCAGAGCAGAGGCCATAGCCTCGATGCAGGTACGAGCCACATTGTTGTACGGGTCCTGCTCGGTAAGGCTCCAGCCCGAAGTCTGGGAATGGGTGCGCAAAGCCATAGATTTGGCGTTCTTCGGCCCAAAGCTTTGCACAATCTTGGCCCAAAGCATACGGGCTGCACGCATCTTGGCAATCTCCATAAAATGGTTCATACCTATGGCCCAGAAGAACGAAAGACGGGGCGCAAACTGATCCACAGTGAGCCCTGCCCGGATACCGGTACGGATGTACTCCATACCATCCGCAAGGGTGTAGGCCATCTCAATATCGGCGGTTGCACCGGCTTCCTGCATGTGATATCCCGAAATGGAAATGGAGTTGAACTTGGGCATCTTGCGCGAGGTGTAGGCAAAAATATCCCCGATAATACGCATACTCATCTCCGGAGGATAGATGTAGGTGTTGCGCACCATAAACTCCTTGAGAATGTCATTCTGAATGGTACCTGCCAGCTCCTCGAGTTTTGCACCCTGTTCCAGAGCAGCCACGATGTAGAAGGCCATCACTGGCAACACGGCCCCGTTCATGGTCATAGACACCGACATCTGATGGAGCGGAATCTGGTCAAAGAGAATCTTCATGTCCTCAACGGAACAGATGGATACTCCGGCCTTTCCCACATCACCTACCACCCGCTCATGATCGGCATCATAACCTCTGTGGGTGGCCAGGTCGAAAGCAACGGACAACCCTTTCTGCCCCGCAGCCAGGTTACGTCTGTAAAAAGCATTGGACTCCTCAGCGGTGGAGAACCCGGCATACTGCCTGATGGTCCACGGCCTTTGCACATACATGGTGGAATAGGGACCCCGCAAAAAGGGCGCAACCCCAGCAGCGTAGTGCAGGTGCTCCATCCCTTCGAGGTCTGCAGCGGAATAAACCGGCTTCACCGGTATGAGTTCGGGGGTATTCCACGTCTGAACGGAGGGAGCAGGTTTCAGCTTACTACCGTTAGATGGAATCTGTGTATTGTATTTGATGGTTTTAAAATCTGGCTTCATGATCTTGAAAATTAAAGGCCCAACATTTTCTGGTATTCCTGCAAAGCTTCCAGCACATTCTGGCCCGCATAGATAAAGTGTTCCACTCCTGCAGCCTTCAGGTCCTCCACAATGGCTTTGGGATAACCTGCCAGCACAAAGAGGGCTTTTCCTCTGGTCAGCTCCACCGCCCGTGGCGCAAGCACGGGGTATTCATCATCACTGCTGCACAGGACAATGATGTCCGCTCCGGCCTGCAGGGCCTCTTCCACCCCGTCCTCAAGGGTTTCGAATCCATTGTTATCCAACACTTCAAACCCGGCAACAGCAAAGAAATTACAGGCAAATCCGGCACGTGCCTTACGCATGGCCAGATTGCCGATGGTGAGCATAAACACCCGGGGCGTTTTGCCACTCCGCTCCGTACGCAGGCGCAGCTCTTCGAACCCTTCCGCAAGACGTAAAGGCGCAACGGGACGAACTATCTGGGCACAGGAGCAGGCAGATGCCGAAGGTGCATTTCCCGAAAGATGTTCCGCGATTCTTTCTGTATAGGAAGCATACTGGTTGGTTCCCAGCAATACTTCTTTACGGGTAGCCAGAGCTGCACTGCGCTTGGCAGCGGCTTCCTCTACCCGGGACTGAATCCATCCCTGCTTCATGGCCTGCGAATATCCGCCCTGTTCCTCAATCTCCAGGAAGAGCTTCCACGCGGCATCTGCCAGAGAACGGGTTAAACTCTCAATATAATAGGAACCGCCAGCGGGGTCAACAATCCGACCCAAATGGGCTTCTTCCCTGATGACGATTTGCTGGTTGCGGGCAATCCTCCTGGAGAAGGCTTCAGGATCCCTGAAGGCAACATCATAAGGCAGCACCGTGATCGAATCAGCGCCTCCAAGCACTGCCGACATGGTCTCAGTAGTAGTCCGGAGCATATTCACACAGGGATCATACTTGGTCATGTTCCACCGGGCCGTTTCGGCATGGATGTACATAGCACAACACTCCTCGCAGCAAGGGCCCCAGGCCTTGACCAGATGGGCCCAGAGCAAACGGGCAGCCCGAAGTTTGGCAATTTCCATGAAGTAATTGGAGCCTGCCGAGAAGCGGAACATCATGGATGAAGAGACCTTCCCGGCGTCATATCCGGCATCGGTCAGCACCGAAAGATATTCGGCTCCCATGGAGAGTCCCAGGGCCAGCTCCTGAACCAGAGTAGCACCGGCATTCTGGAACCAGCCGGCATTTGCTCCGATCACCTTCACATCCGGACGGTCAGCAGCCACGTCCATCAGACGTTTCAGCGTGTCCAGCGGGAATTCCTTGCTCCCGTAGTAGCACCCACACACCGCAAGCTGGCCCAGCGGATCAAAGAAAACCGAACCTCTTGGTGAGGCAGCACCTTGCGAGGCGGCCAGGGACACAAAAGACTCCAGCACATAAGGGGCATGAACGCCAACATCAAAATGCACTGCATTCCGTGAAAGGGAGATGCCTTCCACCAGTGCAGGCACGTCCACCCGCTTGTGTGTATCGTTTCCCGCCCAGATGAAGCCAACAGCATCAGCCCCCTTCTCAAGGGCATCATGCGCTTGAGCACGGGCATCCGACTCTTGTTCCACCACAATGTCCTGCCTGATCTCCCAACGATTGCCAGAGGTCTGGCTGCCCCGGACAAAGGGGAATTCTCCGGGCAGGGAACCCAGATATTTCACATCTTCCAAATGCTCGCTACGATAGTAGGGACGTACAGAAAAACCTTCGCGGGTGCGCCACACCAACTTCTTGTCATAGTCAGCACCCTTGAGGTCTGCCTGAATTACCTCCTCCCATTTTTCTGTGGGAACAGGAGGAAATTCGGCAAAGAGTTTTTTCTCCGACATAATTATATGATTTTTACGTAAAACAGTGAATGCGCCGCAAATTTAGACATTATTTATTCATCTGGCACCCAAATATTCAGGATTCCCGCGCAAAACCTCAATACGGATCCACATCCGGGGTAATATGCAGGGACCTGTACTCGGGGCAGGCCAACACCTGGCTCATACAGGCAGTCATGATGTCCTTACCCTTCTGTGCGGAGGACGAACGATCCATCTTAACCAGAATATCCTGCATGAAGAATGTCTGCACCCGGCCTACCACCGGGACACCGGGACCAGTGACAGAATCCCCGAAATGCTCCCGGAGCATCCCAGCCAGCACCAGCGCCCCGGTTCGGGCCACCTCCTGAGACTTGTGTCTGAGGGTCACCCGGACCAACCGGCTATATGGCGGATATCCAAACTGCTGTCTTTCACGGAGTTGATCCAGATACATCCCCTGATAATCTCTGGACAGGACTTGTTGCAGCACAGGATGACGGGGGTCGGAAGTCTGGATCATCACCGATCCCTGGGTTGCTCTTCGGCCAGCCCGGCCGCACACCTGCAACAGCATCTGAAAGCTCCGCTCAGCCGAACGAAAATCCGGGTAGTGCAATAACGAATCGGCCTGAATCACCCCCACCAGTCGCACTTGGTCAAAATCCAGACCCTTGGTGATCATCTGAGTACCCACCAGAATATCCAGCTCCCCACGGGAAAAGCGCAGGAGTACATCAGAGGATTGCTCCACACTGCGCACACTGTCCATATCCATCCGGGCCACCCTGGCCTCTGGGAACAAACGACGCACCTCCTCCTCAATCTGCTCCGTTCCGGAACCTACGGGAGCCAGTTCCGCAGAGCAGGCAGGGCACTGGGTGAGCACAGGCTGACGAGATCCGCAATAATGACACATCATCTGCCCGGCACCCTTGTGCAGGGTCAGACTTACATCACAATAGTCACAACGGGGAATATACCCACACGACGAGCAATGAACATAGGGAGCAAAGCCACGTCGGTTTTGAAAAAGGATAATCTGTTCCTGACGGTCCAGACAGGCGCAGATGGCCTGAAACAAACGGGGGTGAAACATGCCGCTCATCTGTTTCCGCTTTCGGGCAGCCAGTGTATCCAGCAACTCGGTCTGTGGTTCCTGAGCGTCCTGATACCTCTCACCGAGGTTCACCAAGGCATATTTGCCTGTTCGGACATTGAAATAACTCTCAACAGAAGGGGTAGCCGTGCAGAGCAAGGTACGAGCCCCATGCAGAGAGGCCAGGTAGATGGCTGCATCACGTCCATGATACCGGGGCGCCGGATCACTCTGTTTGTAACTATGTTCGTGTTCTTCATCTACGACCACCAGGCCCAGGTTTCGAAAGGGAAGAAAGACCGCCGAACGGGCCCCAAGAACCACCTGACAACCAGACTCTTGACGACTAACCTTATTCCACAGGTCCATACGTGATGCCATCCCATGGCGGGAATGGAACACGCCCACCCGGTTCCCGAAGACTCGCCTCAGCCGCTGCACCATCTGTTCGGTGAGGGCAATCTCAGGCATCAGGTACAACACCTGACGTCCCTGAACCAACTGCTCGGAAATCAGGTGCATACAGATTTCCGTCTTTCCGCTGCAAGGCACCCCATGCAGCAGCGTTACCTCCCGGGACTTATAACCCATCCGAACCTCTTGCACCGCCTTAAGCTGCGCGGCTGAAAGCTGTGGCAAAACCGGTGGTGCTTCAGCATCCGTTTCTGGATCCTGGACGGGCCTAAGATAGGTTCTGAGGATGTTCTTCCGGACCAGAGCCTGCAGGGCAGCAGAATCCATGGCCCCTTCGGCGGCAAGAACCATATTGGGGACATCACACACCGGCAGACCCGTGCCAACACGGGAATGCCGGATAAAAGAGCACAAAAGGGCATACTGACGGGGTGCCTTCCTGATGACTTTGTCCAGATATTGCTGCAGATCAATCTCCGAAATTTCCGGGTCAGCCCAGGCAATCACGCGCTCCCCGGGACGGGTACGGCCTTGTTTGACTGAAAGGGGCATGGCAGCCCGATACACCTCTCCAAGAGTACACATGTAATAGGAAGCCATCCAATCCCAGAAGCGGAAAGCCCTGTCATCTACAAAGGCTGTGGTGTCATACACCTGAAGAATCTCTTTGGAGACACCGGGGGGTGGAACGCGACGAACCGAACGAACGATACCCGTACAGGTGCGCGAACGCCCCAGAGGCACCAATACGCGGACGCCCTCGCGGACATCGTCCTCAAGCACTTCCGGAACATGGTACGTGAAGCAGCGTGGCAAAGGGAGGGGCAGTATGACATCTACCCAGGCCATTACTTGGGAGGGCCGAACGTCGCGATGCTCTCTGCCAACTGTATCAAACTCTTGCTGACGGGCTTGTGCATCTTAATGGCCTTGTTGAGCGGGACATGCACAATCTCATCATTGACCAGGCCAATCATGATGCTTTTCTGTTGGTCCATTAGGGCCTCAACAGCAGCCGCACCCATACGGCTGGCAATCACCCTGTCTTTGGCGCTGGGCGAACCACCCCGCTGGATGTGGCCCAGAATAGAGACCCGGATCTCAAACTGTGGGAACTCAGGAGTGAGAATCTCGGCCACTTCATAGGCACCTCCTTCTTCGATGCCCTCTGCAACCAGAATAATGCTCGACTTATTGTTCCGGGCTCGTTCCTTGAGGAAACTCCGGGCCTTGTCAATCTGGTTGGCCTCCTCAGGAATCATGATGACTTCTGCACCACAGGCAATACCCGAGTTGATGGCCACAAATCCTGCTTCACGGCCCATCACCTCCACAAAAAAGATGCGGTTGTGCGAGGAAGCCGTATCACGGATTTTATCCACAGCTTCCACAACCGTGTTGAGGGCGGTATCAAATCCAATGGTGTAATCCGTTCCGTACAGGTCATTGTCAATAGTCCCGGGTATCCCCACAAAGGGGATATCAAACTCCGCGGACATTTCATTGGCTCCGGAAAAAGAACCATCTCCCCCAATCACCACAACAGCATCCACCTGATGCTCCCGCAGGTTCCGATAGGCTTTTTCCCTGCCCTCATATTCGCGGAACTCCTTACTGCGGGCCGTTTGCAGTATGGTTCCTCCTTTCTGGATAATTCCGCTGACATGCTGGGAGTTGAGGGGGATGAAATTGTCCTCTATCATACCCTTGTATCCCTGGCAGATTCCCAGAACTTCCAGGCCGTTGTTGATGGCAGCCCGGGTGACCGCCCGAATGGCAGCATTCATTCCGGGAGCATCTCCTCCCGAGGTAAAGACGGCAATACGTTGTAACTTCTTCATATGATTGATTTTAAACCGACAGTTCCTTCACCCGGGCAGCCACCTCGTTCATCACCCACAAGGGCGTGGAAGTGGCTCCGCACACCCCAACTGAGTTGCAGCCCCGAATCCATTCGGGAAGCACCTCAGAGGGATGAGACACCCGGTAGGTGCGAGGGTTGGCCCGCTTGCATACCTCATACAACACCTTCCCGTTGGAGCTCTTCATCCCGCTCACAAACAGGATGACTTCATGCTGACGGGAGAAAAGCGTCAACTTTTCCTCCCTTCCGGCCACATAACGACAAATGGTATTGTTCACCCTGAAGGGAATCAGATCCGACACCCCACGTTCCTGGCGTTTGAGCTCAATGGTCTGGCGGATTTTTTGAAATCCCTCGATGGATTTGGTGGTTTGGGAGAAGAGATAGACGGGACGGGTTACATCCAGACGTTGCAGATCCTCCTCACCCTCTACCACTATGGCCGTGTTGGCGGTTTGTCCCACCAACCCGTTCACCTCTGCATGCCCGGGCTTTCCGTAGATGACCACCTGACCTCCGTTGGAGAGGGATTCTTCGTAGGCCGCATGCACCTTATTCTGCAAATGCAACACCACCGGACAGGTAGCATCGGTGATGCTCAATCCCTGTTCCCTGGCTTTCTGGTAGGTTTCCGGAGGTTCTCCGTGCGCACGGATCATCACCCGGGCCGCCTTGAGCGAACTCAAAGCCTCATGGTTGATGGGCTGCATGCCCAGAGCGTGCAAACGCGCCACCTCCTGCTCGTTGTGGACAATATCGCCCAGACAGTAGAAAGGGGACTGTTTCTCCAGCTCCTTCTCTGCCATCCGGATGGCACGAACCACCCCGTAGCAAAAACCTGAGTTCTGATCTATTTCTACCTTCATGTTCTATTCACCGGGGACGGGAAAACCCTTCTGCCCCATCAGTTGTACAAACCACACCATCTGTTGCTGCGGGGTCATGTGGCTGTTGTCCAGCAATACCGCATCATCGGCACGGCGCAGCGGGCTCTCCTTTCTGCCCTGATCAATCTGGTCACGTTTTTCGATGTTCGCACGAACTTCGTCGAGGGTTGCAGGCACTCCCTTCTGCTGAAGTTCCAGCAAGCGCCGGCGGGCACGCACTCCTACAGAAGCCGTCATGAAAATCTTAATATCGGCAGCAGGGAACACGGTGGTCCCAATATCCCGTCCATCCATCACCAAACCACCCTGACGTCCCATCCATTGTTGTAAACGAACCATATGATGACGCACCTCTGGGACCGCGCTCACTTCACTGACCCAACCGGACACTTCCAGGCTGCGTATCTCCTTCTCCACACACGCTCCGTTCATCCAGAGCAGATTCTCTCCTGTGGACGCATCCAGCCTGAATTCCAACTCTATCTGCTCCAGCATCTGAATCAGCAGTTCCCGGTCCCAACGATCGGCACCCAGAGCTCCACTGCGCAGGCCCAGCAGGGTGACCGCCCGGTACATGGCTCCGGTGTCCACATACACATACCCCAACCTGCGGGCAATGGCCCGGGCAAAAGTACTCTTGCCACAAGAAGAGTGCCCGTCAATGGCAATAATGAGGGGGCGTTGTGCGGACATGATGTCAATATTCATCCCAGCTCTTGATCCGGATATCTTCCTGTGAGATCTTACAGATCGCCGTCAGGAAGGCACTGGCAAGGCGGGCATTGGTCAGCAGAGGTACGTTGAAATCTACGGCACTCCTGCGGATGGTGTAATCGTTGTTCAACTCATCGGTGGAGAGGTTCTTGGGAATATTCACCACCATGTCAATCTTGCGTTCCCGGATATAATCCAGCACATTGGGGTGTTCCTGCTCATCCGGCCAGGCCAGAGCGGTAACAGGCACTCCGTGTTCCTGCAGGAAACGGGCGGAGCCACGGGTGGCAAACAACTGATATCCATGCTCGGTGAGCAAACGGGCCGGGTCGAGCAACTCTACCTTGTCGCGGGTAGGACCCGATGAGATGAGTATATTCTTTTGGGGGAACCGGTATCCCACAGACAGCATAGCTTTCAGCAAGGCTTCCGGGAAATCGTCCCCGATGCATCCTACCTCCCCGGTAGATGCCATTTCCACACCCAACACGGGGTCGGCCTTCAGGAGCCGATGGAACGAGAACTGGGATGCTTTGACTCCGATATAGTCCAAGTCAAAGGCCGAGCGGTCCACAGGGACGACGGGGACACCGAGCATAACATCAGTCGCAAGCTCTATAAGATTCACCTTGAGCACCTTGGACACAAAAGGCATGCTTCGGGAAGCCCGCAGGTTGAGCTCTATCACCTTAACATCGTTGTCCCGGGCCAGGAACTGCATGTTGAACGGTCCGGAGATCTGGAGTTCCCGGGCAATCTTCCGGGCGATGCGCTTGATTCTACGCACCGTTTCAAAGTACAGTTTCTGGGGAGGAAAGACCAGGGTGGCATCCCCGCTGTGCACCCCAGCAAATTCCACATGCTCGGAGATGGCATACACCAGCACCTCGCCCTCTCTGGCCACAGCATCAATCTCGATTTCCTTGGCATTCTCCAAAAACTCAGTGACCACTACCGGATGCTGTTTGGAAACATTGGCGGCCAGTTCCAGATAGTCTTTCAGCTCGGTGCGGTTGGATACCACATTCATGGCAGCTCCGGACAACACGTACGAAGGCCTGATGAGCAGTGGGAAACCTACTTCATCCGAAAATTGGTAGATGTCCTCCATGGAGCTCAGCTCCCTCCACTTGGGCTGGTCAATACCCAATTCATCGCACAGTACCGAAAACTTATGCCGGTCTTCGGCCCGGTCAATGGAAGCGGGCGAGGTGCCCAAAATCGGGACCTTATTGGCATACAAACGAAGAGCAAGGTTGTTGGGGATCTGGCCCCCGGTGGAGATGATTACCCCCTTGGGCTGCTCCAGGTCCAGAATGTCCAGCACCCGCTCGAGCGACAATTCGTCGAAGTACAGCTTATCGCAGGTATCATAGTCGGTGCTGACGGTTTCGGGATTGTAGTTGATCATCACCGAACGCAGGCCTTCCTTACGGATGGTGGTGATGGCATTCACCCCGCACCAGTCGAACTCCACGGAGCTGCCAATACGATAGGCTCCGGAACCAAGGACTACGACAGACTTGTCGTCTCGTTCAAAATCCACATCATGCTCGGAACCGTGATAACTCAGGTACAGATAGTTTGTCTGGGCCGGGAACTCTCCCGCCAGCGTGTCAATTTGCTTCACATAGGGCACCACACCCTGCTGCTTGCGCCAGGCACGCACTGTCGCCAAATCTCTGTCATATGACTTGCCTTCGGAGCGAAGAATAAACCGGGACAACTGGAAATCCGAGAAACCCTGTCCCTTGGCCAGACGAAGCAGGTCCACCGGGACATCCTCCAGTCGATTGTATCCGCCAAGGACTTTGCTGGTCTCGAAAATATTGCGCAACCTGTAGAGGAACCACTTGTCAATGCGGGTGAGGTCGTGGATCTGGTCCACGGTGAAGCCCTGCTCAAAGGCTTGAGCAATCACAAAAATGCGGGTATCGGTGGGATGAGACAACTCCTTTTCAATGCAGGCAACCTGCAATTCCTTGTTGCCCACAAATCCATGCATACCCTGCCCAATCATACGGAGGCCCTTTTGGATGCTCTCCTCAAAAGTACGTCCGATGGCCATGACCTCTCCGACGCTCTTCATAGAGGACCCTATCTGCTTGGATACTCCGTGGAACTTGTTCATGTCCCAGCGGGGAATCTTACACACCACGTAGTCCAGAGCTGGCTCAAAGAAGGCCGAAGTAACTTTGGTGATGGAATTCCTCAATTCATGCAGTCCGTACCCCAACGCCAGCTTGGCAGCCACAAAGGCCAGAGGATACCCGGTTGCCTTGGAAGCCAGCGCACTGGAGCGGGAAAGGCGGGCATTCACCTCAATCACCCGGTAGTCCTCGGAGTATGGGTCCAGAGCGTACTGAACATTGCATTCCCCGACAATCCCGACATGCCGGATGATGCGGATGGCGATCTCGCGTAGTTTGTTGTATTCGCTGTTCGAGAGGGTCTGCATCGGGGCAACCACGATGCTTTCCCCGGTATGAATTCCGAGCGGGTCAAAATTCTCCATCCCGCAGACGGTGATGCAGTTGTTGTGTCGGTCCCGGACTACTTCGTATTCCACTTCCTTCCATCCCTTGAGGGATTCTTCAACCAGCACCTGGTCAGAATATGTGAAAGACTTGGCAACGAGGGCATCCAGCTCTTCCATATTGTTGCAGAACCCACTCCCAAGCCCGCCCAGTGCATAAGCTGCCCGGACAATGATGGGGAAACCCAGGCGGGTGGCCGCTTCCCTGGCTCCCTCAAGGGAGTCAACCGCAAAGCTGCGGGGGGTGCGAACATCTATTTGGTTGAGTTTTTGCACAAACAGGTCCCTGTCCTCGGTGTCCATAATGGCCTGGATGGGCGTCCCAAGAACCCGTACCTGATAGCGTTCAAACACGCCCGCCTTAAACAAGGCAATCCCGCAGTTCAGGGCAGTCTGTCCCCCAAAGGCCAGCAGGATACCGTCGGGTTGTTCTTTCTGGATCACTTTCTCAACAAAAAAGGGCGTTACCGGAAGAAAATAAATCTTGTCGGCTATGCCCTCAGATGTTTGTACGGTTGCGATGTTGGGGTTTATCAGCACCGTGTTTACCCCTTCTTCTTTGAGTGCTTTGAGTGCCTGCGACCCTGAATAGTCAAATTCTCCGGCTTCTCCGATTTTCAAGGCCCCGGAACCCAGCACAATAACTTTCCTGATTTGTTGGTCCATGTATTAAGTGGTCATTAAAAGAACGAATTCCGTATGCAAAAATAGCATGAAATTTTGCATTCCCCAGCGACATAGCAAAAATCCCGCCACTTCCCTTCGAATAGTCAAAACACCGCAAAAACCACAAAAGGGTTTCCTCTGCAGGGCACAGCGAGGTCCTCAACAGG
>DFUR01000015.1 GCA_002380425.1 Bacteroidales bacterium UBA4181 | reverse complement strand
ACCATATTATGAATAAAATTAAACTGACTTTTTGGCTGTTTTGTATCATTGGAATGACCGCTGGATATGCAGAAACAGCTATAGCCTCGGATATGCCTCATCTGGAAAAACGTGACGGGATGACCAAACTCATCGTGGATGACCGACCGTTCATCTGCATTGCCGGGGAACTGTCCAATACCGCCTCGACCGACCCCGAGAGCACCAGAGCCGTGTTCGCGCGCTTGGCGCAGGCCAACTTCAACACCATCCTCACGACCGTTTCCTGGGATTTGATTGAGCCCGAAGAAGGCAAATTCGATTTCTCGATGATTGACTATCAAATCGAAGCCGCCCGCGCCAACCATGTGCGGCTTGTCTTCCTCTGGATGGCCAGTTGGAAAAACGGGCTGTCTCATTTCACACCCACCTGGGTCAAGGCCGATCAGGCACGCTTCCCCCGCGTTGTTAACGGGGAGGGAAAGACACTGGAGATTCTCTCGCCACTGAGCAAAAACAGCCGCAACGCCGATGCCAGAGCCTTCGCCGCAGTCATGCGACATATTCGCGAGGTGGACAAGGACCATACAGTCATCGCTATTCAGATAGAAAACGAAGTGGGCACCATGGGCACCACCCGTGACTTCTGCCCCGAAGCCAACACCGCCTTTGCAGGGCCTGTTCCCAAAGAACTAACCGACTATCTCCGGAAGAACAAGGACAACCTGTTGCCGGAATTCAGGAAGATATGGGACGCCGCCGGCAACAAGACCTCAGGCACATGGGAAGAGGTCTTCGGCAAGAACGTCCAGCGTCCGGCAAATGATCCGCCGGTGCCCAATAACCGCACCCGTCCTCAGCGCGCCGCCGACGCCGAACTCTTTAACCACACCGACGAAATCTTCATGGCGTGGAACTACTCCCGGTACATCGGATACGTGGCCGAGCAGGGAAAGAAGGAATACGCGCTGCCGATGTACGTCAACACTTGGATCGTGCAGCCTGCCGACATCGGACCCGGCGACTATCCCAGCGGTGGACCAGAGCCGCTGGTGCATGACGTCTGGCGCGCCGGAGGACCTGCAATCGATATCCTGGCACCCGATATCTACATACCCGACTGGGCTGGAATCATCAAAAACTTTTCACGCAATGGTAATCCCGCATGGAACCCCGAAACCAGCCAGAATGCCAACAACGCATGGATCGGCTTCACGCAACTCAATCTCCTGTGTTACTCTCCGTTTGGTATCGACGGCCGCATGAACGCGGGCCCGGACGACCCGTTTGTGAGATCATATGGGTTCCTCAATTCCATCTCAGGGGCACTTGCCGAGGCACAGGGCAAAACAAATGCGATTAAGCTGATTGAACTTGAACCGGGACAGAACCCCGGAAAGATCGAGATGGGCCGATACATCTTTGATTTCACTCCCGCAGCAGGTGCCCGGGGTGGTTTTGGCGGCGGGGGTGCTGCATCCAACAATCCCGCTGGCACCTCTGTTGCCGATGGTGGCTTCGGTGGCATGAACAGCGGATTGGCATTCCTCGACAAGCCGTTCCTGCTTATCATCAACACCGCCCCGGATGAGTACTACTTTGCCACCAATGGCTCATTCTCGTTCGTGACATTTCCCAACAACATCCCCAACGCCAGAGTTGCCGCTCATGCCACAATCGACCGCGGCGGGTTCAGGAACGGCTTATGGGTAACCCAGCGCCGCATCAACGGTGATGATGTCATGGGCCGCGGTTATGATGTTTCGGCCGCCGCCAACAATAACCTCCCCGGCTCCCAGATTACTCTCGGTACCCGAAGAAGTGGCCGGACCGCTGCCGATGGCACCACCTCGCCTCAGCCGCCATCCGTAACACGCATCAGGTTGTACACCTATCAATAAGGGAATAAATTGTAAACATTTGCCATTCCTCTGAATGAGATGGATTTGGATTGACCTGTAGGATTACCGATTAATCTCCATAAGTGTTTTGTAATTAAGGGCCTTGAAAGCTGCATAAGGAAAAAATTCCGCATGAACCTGTACGCACACATCACTGGACAAGGCCCTGCACTCGTGATTTTGCACGGGCTGTACGGTTGTTCTGACAACTGGATGAGCATCGCCCGTTCTCTGGCAGCATCGGGACATACCGTTTGTGTCCCCGACCTGCGAAACCACGGACGCTCCCCCAACCACCCGGAACATTCCTACCGTGTCATGGCTGCCGATGTGGTGGCGTGGATGGAGCAGACCGGGCTGGAGCAAGCCGTGATCCTGGGACACTCCATGGGAGGCAAGGTGGCTACATGGCTCGCTGCGGCACACCCACGGAAAGTCCGGGCCCTGATTCTGGCAGACATTGCTCCGGTGGGATATGCTTCCCTGAAAGAATACAGCCCGCATGTGGTGGAGCATCTCAACATCATGACAGCTTTGGAAGCACTGGACATTGCCCGGATACACACCCGGCAGGAAGCCGAGCAGGCACTGGCACCTCAGATTCCAGACCGGGCCACCCGTCAGTTTCTGCTGAAAAACCTGCAGCGGGATGCGCAGGGAACATTCTTCTGGCGCATGAACCTCCCGGTGTTGAAACAGGCGCTGCCCGAGATCCTCGGAGGGATGGACCCTCTGAAACTGGGCCATCCCAACCTCATCGAAGGCATTCCGGCACTCTGTATCCGGGGGGAACGGTCTTCGTATGTAGGCGTTCAGGAGCAGATTTTTCTGCAACAAGCCATCCCGGGCATCAAAATTGTAACCCTGACAAATGCCGGGCACTGGGTACACGCCGAACAACCCGGCATGTTCCTCAGTGCAGTGCAAAACTTCCTCAAGGACCTGGACGCATGACCTTTCTCTTTGACCAAACCGTATTCGGACCCGTGATCAGCCGCCGGCTGGGGGTTTCTCTGGGCATCAATCTGCTGCCCAACAACCGCAAGTGGTGCAATTTCGACTGTCTGTATTGCGAATGCGGCTGGAATCCCCTGGGGAACCAGATGAAGGTTCAGCTCCCCACCCGGGCCGAAGTGGCCGAGAAACTGGAGGTGAAGCTGCAGGAGATGCAACAAGCCGGACAGCTTCCGGATGTCATTACCTTTGCCGGCAACGGGGAACCTACCATGCACCCGGATTTTGTCGCCATTATGGACGACACTCTGGCACTGCGCGGCCGCTACTGTCCCCAGGCCCGCATCTCCGTGCTCTCCAATGCCACCATGCTCCACAAGCCGGGCATCGTCGGGGCCCTCAGGAAGGTGGACCAAAACATCCTCAAACTCGACTCCGGCCTCACCGACACCCTCCTTTTTCTGAACCGGCCGACACATCCCGTGACTGCAGAGGGGATCGCCACGCTGATAAAGCAGTTTGAGGGCCGGTGCATTATCCAAACCCTCTTTGTGCGGGGTAGTTTTCAGGGCAGAAAAGTGGACAACACCACCCAAGAGGAGCTTCAGGCCTGGATCCGTTTGGTTCGGGAGGCTGGCCCCTCGATGGTGATGATCTACACCATAGACCGTGACACCCCGGCCCGGGATATGCACAAGGTTCCGGTGGAGGAGCTCCAGCTCATCGCCAGGGAGGTGGAAGCTTTGGGCATTCCTGTGCAGATTTCAGGATAATGTGTATTTTCGTGGTGCAAACAGCCCATCCATGAAGCCTCGCACCCCATCGGCACAAACCCCTTCTCCTTCGGGAAAGCCTTCCCCGGCCGGAACTCCGGCCAAGGCACCGAAACCTGCGGCGTCGCGCCCCCAACCTCAGGCTGGAAAGCCATCCCCCGCAGAGCCGCTCCGGGAGCCTTCTTTTTGGAATTTTCTCTTTCAGAAACCACAACGATTTGAACTTCTGGGATTTGTCCTCCTGTACCTATTGATTTTCATCCCCTACCGGCTGACCTTCCCGCATCTGTTTGTGTATTCCGACTCCGGAATGTACCTGTACTCGGGCATCACCGGTGTGTGGGACATCTACCGCCCTATGGGGTATTCCTGGTTCATCTGGTTTGCAGGCATGTTCGGCACCTCCGAATTTGTGTTGTTCCTGCTGCAGTACCTTTTGAGTTCCGTAGCTACCCTGTCCTTCCTGTTCACTCTGAAATATCTGTTCCCATCTTGGAAGAAAGCAGTATTCTACCCCCTTGGACTGCTCATGGTACTGAGTCCCTCCATCATGTATGCCAACAATATGCTGATGAGTGACAGCTTTTTCTGCTCCCTAACCCTGCTGTGGCTCACTACCGGACTCTGGCTGCTCCGGCGTCCCGGATACGGCACCATCGCACTGCACATCTGCCTGCTGGGACTGGCCGTAATGACCCGGTATATCGGACTGTTCTACATCCTGATGACCATCCTGACCGCCCTGACCCTATTCCGCCGATACCGCATCCCGGCCATCGTGCTGATCGTTCTGGCCGTACTCACTTTTCAGTGGTCCCGCTCCCTGACCAGCAGGAAAATGGCAGAAACCATTGGCGTGGAGACTTTTTCGGGATTCGGAGGATGGCAACTGCTCAACAATGCGGTGGTCATCCTGCCCCACGTTGCCCTTCGGGATGCCCAGCTTCCCAACGAAAAGTTCAGGGAATTATACCATGACCTGCGCTCCTTCAGCGACAGCCTCTACAGCACCGAGATGGCCCTCTCCACCACGCTGATGTGGAACAACCGGCTGCCGCTGAAAATCATCCTCCAAAAGCATCTTTATCAGTACGGACGAGGATATGGAGAACAGTGGGTGCGTACCGGCATCACCTACGGGGCATTTGCCTCCTTCCTCATCCGCAAATACCCAGGGCTGTATCTGAAGCATTATATCGTCCCGAGCCTCATCAGGTTTTTCAAACATCACGAGTTTATTGAGGAGCGGGTACCCCTGGTGCCCAACCAGGAGATGCGGGCATACTTTGGGCTGGATTTCGAAAAGTACGAATATCAAAGCGATATCTTCCAAAAACTGAATCCCGTAAGACAGTACACCCACCTGATTCCCTGGTTTGCCTTCGCCTTGCTGCTGTGCCTGACGGCTCTCAGGATAAAATCTCTGTGGCAGCAACCCGAAATCTTTTATCCAGCCGTGCTAATCTCTCTGTTTGTGCTGGCCTATTTTCTGGCCAGTGGTGTGGCGAGCGGGAACACTACCTGGCGTTATTCCATCACGGTGTACCAACCACTGCTAGCCTCCGTCTGGGTGCTGGGGACCCTATGGTTCCGGGAGCGGGTCTCAGCCCGGGAATGAAACGGCTTCCGCGCTGGTGTGACGGAACCCGAGCGCGTGGAGAGACCGGATCTCCCTACAGGGGTGACAGGGATTTTTGGGAATCCACCCGGAATTTTGTAGCTTTGCACCCCCAATAATCATCAAAACAAAGAATTCAGATGGCAACGACAGCAGATTTCAAAAACGGGCTGTGCTTCAGCTACAACGGGAAACCTTGCTCCATTGTGTGGTTTCAGCATGTCAAACCCGGGAAGGGCGGTGCTTTTGTGAAATGCAAGATGCGTAACCTTGAGAACGGAAGGATCCTGGAAAACACCTTCAACGCAGGAGAAAAGATTGACCTCATCCGGGTGGAAAGAAGACCCTACCAGTTCCTGTATCAGGACGACAACGGATTCAATTTCATGCACACCGAAACTTACGAGCAGATATCCCTGGAGAAAGAACTGGTGGAGAACCCCGACCTGATGATCGAAGGACAAACCGTGGAGATGATGTTCCTGGCCGATGAGGAAAGGGTCCTGACCTGTGAGCTACCTCCCTTTGTGGACCTCGAGATTACCTACACCGAACCCGGTGTCCGGGGGGATACGGCATCCACCACAGCCCTGAAGCCTGCCACCATGGAAACCGGCGCCATCATCAACGTACCCTTGTTTGTGAATCAGGGCGAGAAAATCCGCATCGACACCCGCACACGGACGTACTCCGAACGGGTTAAATAATGTCAAGGCCGGGTACACCCCGGCTTTTTTATGGATATTTTTAGGACAAAATCTTGAGGCGGGCAAACTTCAACAGCAGTTGTTTGCTACCTCCCTCACGGAACAGGACCGTCGCCTTAGCGTCCGGCGGCGTTCCTTCCATAGCGGTTACCTCTCCTGCGCCAAAGCGCTGATGCTCCACCTGCATGCCCACACAAATCTTACAAGGGTCATCGGCCTCAAAAGCCTGTGTTGCCCCCTGGGAGGGTGCCGGCCGGGGAGACGCCGCGGAACGCACGGGCACAAAACCCCTGGGCTGTGCCAGTGGAGGGGTGGAGGGCTCTGAAGAAGACACGAAACGCTCTGAAGTACGATTAGATCGGCCGGCGGAAAAACGTCCCGAAACGGAGGAAGAACCCTCTGAGAAAGCCCCTGAGCGCTCCGGGAAGGCCCCGGGCTGCTCGGGCTGATCCAGATACCGGGGATCAATCTCCCCGATAAACCGGCTGGGAGAACAAAACACATGGGAACCCCAGCGAAACCGAGAACCGGCATAGGACAGGAAAGCATATTTCCGGGCACGGGTCAGGCCCACATAAAACAGACGCCGTTCTTCCTCAATATCCTGCGCCGAGGCAATGCACATCTGGGAGGGAAACAGGTTCTCCTCCATTCCTGCCAGATAAACCACATCAAACTCCAGCCCTTTCGAGGCGTGGACAGTCATCAGGGTTACCTCATCACGCTCCTCGCCCTTGGCCATATCGGCATCGGTTAACAGCGACACATTCTGAAGGTACGCCCCAAGGGAATGATCGTCCGACTCCGCACCGCCATCCTCAGGGGAAGCGGTCACAAAAGCCTGCACTGCGTTGAGCAACTCCTCGATATTTTCGCACCGGGACATTCCTTCAGCAGAACGATCAGCCTGCAAGTCAGCGAGCAGGCCCGATTCTTTAGCCACATGGGAGGTTACCTGATAGGCATCGGCCGTTTCCATCATCCCGGAGAACCCCCGAACCAGTTCCACAAACGACCACAGACGGCCCAGAGGTCCCTTCCCGCCCGAGGTCTGGCTCACCTGCACAGCAGTGTCCCACAGTGAAGCGCCCTCCTGTGCGGCGACCTCAGAAAGCCTCCCCAGAGTGGTATTCCCGATGCCCCTGGCCGGATAGTTCACCACCCTTCGGAACGACTCATCATCCCGGGGATTGACCATCAGCCTGAGGTAAGCCAGCAAGTCCTTGACTTCTTTGCGCTGATAAAAAGAGAGCCCCCCGATTACCCGGTAAGGAATACCCATCTTGCGCAGAGCCTCTTCGAAGATGCGCGATTGCGCATTGGTGCGGTACAAAATGGCAAAATTCTGAAAGCCAATATCTTCCTGCTTCTTCAATGTATTAATGGAACCGGCAAGCACAAATCCCTCCTCCAAATCACTCTCCGACTCAAAGACCCGGATGAGTGGTCCATCCTCACCGGCAGACCACACCTGTTTGGGAATCCGGTGCGTATTCTTCTCTATCAAGCTGTTGGCCGCATTGACAATGGTCTTGGTCGAACGGTAATTTTGCTCCAGCTTGAAAAGCTTGAAACCGGGATAATCCTTGCGGAAGTTCAGGATGTTCTCAATGCGGGCTCCCCGGAACGCGTAGATACTCTGCGAATCATCGCCAACCACGCAGACATTGTGGTGCTGTTGCGCCAGTTTGCGCACAATCAGGTACTGGGAATAATTGGTATCCTGATACTCGTCCACCAGAATATACCGGAACTTCTGCTGATAGCGGTCCAGCACCTCGGGATGATCCCTGAAGAGAATATTGGTAAACAACAGCAAATCGTCAAAATCCATGGCACCGGCCTTGAAACAACGGGCGGCATACAGACGGTAGATCTCTCCCACCAGAGGCTTCCGGGCTGCCATATCCTGCTGCACAATCTGGGCCGAACGGGCGTAGGCATCCGGGGTAAGTAGCCCGTTCTTGGCTGAAGATATCCGGGCACACACATCTCCAGGTTTGTACACATCTTCGTCGAGCTGCATTTCCTTGATGATATGCTTCACCAGGTTTCGGGAATCCTGCGCATCATAGATGGTGAATGAGGACGGGAATCCCAGCAAGGCACTCTCGGCCCGCAGAATCTTCAGAAACATGGAGTGGAAGGTACCCATCCACAGAGCTCGGGCTGCCTGAGGACCCACCAAAGCCGAGATACGCTCACGCATCTCCCCGGCAGCCTTATTGGTGAACGTCAGCGCCAAAACAGAGCGGGGCTGTACACCCTGCTGCAGCAAATAGGCAATCCTGTATGTCAACACGCGGGTTTTCCCCGAGCCGGCCCCGGCAACAATCAGCGAAGGGCCCTCGTAGTTCCGGACCGCTTCCTGCTGTACCTCATTCAAGTCTTTGAGTATATCAATCTCCACAACAGCTCCGTTAAAAGGCTCCCTGCATTCCGACACCGGGCGCACATCGCCCAAAGGTAGCGGATTTGGCCCATATATCCATGTGCCCGGGGTTCCCCAAAAAGTTGTAATTTTGAAGGCAATTGAAGACCATGACCGAAACATTGCTTATATCGCTCTTGCTGACCGGCATTGCCGTAGTGGGCCTGTCCATCGGAATTTTGCTCCGCAAGGGAGGTAAATTTCCCGACACCCATGTAGGGCACAACCCCAACATGAAGAAACTGGGCATCGGCTGTTCTCAGGACGAATCGTGTCTGTGCCGGGGCCTGGAAAAGAAGAAGAAAAAAGCCTCACCAGCCCGTGCGGGGCATATTCTGTTCACCCGGGGGGGCGCACCGCGGTGTCCGGGAGACCGGCTCACGCTGGGAGAGTCAGGAAAGAAAGGTTGAGAGTTTGTCTACAATATCCTCTGCCACCTGTCGTTTGTGCTTGAGGGGAAACTCAGTGACAGCTCCGGAAGCCTCCACGATGGTGATTTTGTTGGTTTCGTGCCCAAACCCGGCCCCTGCATCTGAGAGAGAATTCAGCACGATGATATCCAGATTTTTTTCTTTCAGTTTTGAGGTCGCCCGCTCGACTCCTCCGGTGGTCTCAAGAGCAAAACCGGCAAGAATCTGACCGGGCCGGCGTCGGGTTGCCAAGGTGCCCGCGATGTCCCGGGTGGGGGTCAGTTGCAGGTCCATTCCCTTGCCCTTACGGCTGATCTTATGCGCTGACTGCTCCAGAGGGGTGAAATCGGCAACAGCCGCAGCAAATACCGCCACATCCATCTCATCAAAACAAGCATCAGCAGCCGCGAACATCTCGGAGGCAGACTCCACCGAGACCAACTGAATTCCGGGATGTACCGGATTGAGGCGGACAGGTCCGCTCACCAGGGTGACGGCTGCCCCCCTGGCGGCAAATTCCTCAGCCAGAGCAAACCCCATCTTTCCCGATGAATAATTGCCGATAAACCGCACAGGGTCAATCTTTTCGTAGGTAGGCCCGGCTGTGACCAAAACTTTTCGGCCAGCAAAATCACACCGGGCGTCGAAGAATTTTTTCAGATACTGCACAATGTGTTCGGGTTCCTCCATACGGCCCTTTCCCTCGAGTCCGCTTGCCAACACTCCGGTGCCCGGCTCGATGATATGCACCCCCCTTGATGTCAGCGTATCCAAGGCGCTGCGAGTGGCCGGATGCACAAACATGTCCAGGTCCATGGCAGGAGCGGCAAATACAGGACAGCGTGCCGAGAGATAGGAGGTGAGCAACAGATTGTCGGCCTGTCCACCGGCCATCTTCGAGAGGGTGTTGGCCGTTGCAGGAGCTACCAAAAAGGCATCGGCCCAGATGCCCAGAGAGACATGGCTGTTCCACCCCCCGTTCTCAGGATTGAAAAAATCCACCAAAACCGGACGAGCGGATAAGGTCGCCAGCGTGAGTGCGGAAATAAATTCCTTGGCCAGGGGGGTCATCAGGACCTGAACCTCAGCTCCTTCCTTGACCAGCAAACGCACCAGCACCGCCGCCTTGTAGGCCGCAATGCTGCCGGTGACGCCCAGCAGGATATGTTTTCCGCGCAGACTCATGGCAAAAATATTATTCTACTGCTGCCTCGGGACGGCGAAAATACACTTCGTCATCTTCCCATTCCTGAAGCGCAATCAAAGTGGATTTGGGAAGCCTTTCGTAAAAACGGGAAATTTCTATCTGTTCCCTGTTTTCAAACACCTCCTCCAGATTGTCGCTCACAGTGGTGAACTCTTCGAGTTTACGGCTCAGTTCCTGCTTGAGCTCCACGCCAATCTGGTTGGAACGTTTGGCAAGGATCATGATGGTTTCGTAGATGTTCCCCGTGGGTGATTCCAGTTTGTTGAGGTCACGGGTGATGGTGGTGGTTACTGCTTTTGATCTCTTGTAATCCATGGTTATTTTGATAAAAAATTATTCAGATAAGGGATGCTGGGCAAAATACTCCTGGATGGATTCCAGGATTTTCTGCACATCCTTGTTGTAGCGCGATTCAGGAAATTCTGATTTGAAGGCGTAATACTCATCAAGCGCGGACTGATAACGTTCCTGTTGTTTGGCAGGAACACTGTTCAGCGCATATCGGTACCAAGCCTCGTAGAGCATAAACATCATTTCTTCGCGGAAACGGGTTTCGGGATAATCCTCCAGGGCCGTACCCAACGCCGAGATGGATGCCTTGTAGTCCCCGATTTGGAAATAGAGCCGGGCGGAGATGTAGGATTTCTCCACCAACTTCTCCTCAAGCGTGGAAAGCATCTCAAACACTTTGTCCTTATACTTCGATCCTGGATACTTACCCATAAAGATCTGCCCGTTCTTGACCGCTTCGTAGGTTTGGGTCTGATCGAGTGATGCCCGGGGACTCATATCATAGTAGCACTGAAAATTCATGAAGTCAGCATCCTCCGTAAGGGTAGAATAAAAATTCCGGGAAAAATTGGTGAACAAGTTGGACGCTTGCTGCAAATTCTCAATACCTCCCATTTTGTAGTAGCTCATGGCTTGGAAAAAATAGGCCGAGTCCCCCCTGCCGGTAGCCCGGAACTCAGACACAATGGCGTCAAAAAGAGTTGATGCCACCTGATATTTGCCCTTTTGGTACAACTCCATCGCCATCCGGTACTTGTAATCAATGTCGGGGCTCCGCCTGATCTTCTCATATCCGGCACAGGAGGACAGCAGAAAGACAGGAATCAGGAGGTAAAAGGCAACATATTTCATGGCAGCTTGATTAGTAAGCAAAGAGGGGATATGATTTCATGGTTTGCACAACCTTCCTGCGGACTTGCTCCACAGCCTGTGCATCCTGATGGTGAGAGAGCACCGCGTCTATCATCTCCACGATTTCCACAATCACCTCCTCACGCACCCCGCGGGTGGTGATGGCAGGCGTTCCCAGACGGATGCCCGATGTCTGGAAAGGAGAACGGGAATCAAACGGGACCATGTTCTTATTGATAGTGATATCCGCCTGACCCAAAGCATTCTCGGCCATTTTTCCGTTGAGGTCCGGGAATTTGGTGCGCAGATCCACCAGCATAGAGTGGTTGTCCGTCCCTCCGGAGATAACCTTGTATCCCAACTGTGTCAAAGTATTGGCCATCACCGACGCATTCTTCATTACCTGACGGATATACTCCTTGTAGCTTTCACTGAGAGCCTCCCCAAAAGCCACTGCCTTCCCGGCGATGACATGCTCCAGCGGACCACCCTGAATTCCAGGGAATACCGCTGAATCGAGCAACTGACTCATCATACGAACTTCACCCTTTGGCGTGGTAAGGCCCCAGGGATTGGGGAAGTCCTCACCCAGCATGATCATTCCCCCGCGGGGTCCCCTGAGGGTTTTGTGGGTAGTGGTAGTGACAATATGGCAATGCGGAAAGGGATGGTTGAGGAAACCGGCAGCAATGAGGCCGGCAGGATGAGAAACGTCCGCCATAAGCAAGGCACCCACCCGGTCGGCAATGGCCCGCATACGGGCATAATCCCAGTCACGGGAGTACGCCGAGGCCCCGGCCACAATCATCCTGGGCTTGTGCTCCAATGCCAGGGATTCCATCTGGTCATAATCAACCCGGCCGGTTTCGGGATCCACCTGATAAGCCACAGGGCGGTAGAGCAGTCCGGAATAATTCACAGGAGACCCGTGGGTAAGATGTCCCCCGTGTGAGAGATCCAGCCCGAGAAACACATCCCCGGGACGAAGGCAGGCCAGCATCACCGCGGCATTGGCCTGGGCTCCGGAGTGAGGCTGCACATTAACCCAGGCAGCCCCAAAGAGTTTTTTCGCCCGGTCAATAGCCAGCTGCTCCACCTGATCTATCACCTGACAACCACCATAATAGCGCTTTCCGGGATACCCCTCAGCATATTTGTTGGTCAGGCAGGAGCCCATGGCCTGCAACACTTGGTCACTGACAAAGTTTTCCGAAGCAATAAGCTCAATCCCTGAAGTTTGCCGGTTACGTTCCTGATCAATCAGAGAGAATATAAGGCTGTCTCTTTCCATGAATAAACAATTAGGGCGTCAAATTTAATGGTTTTAATCGAACAATCAGTTATTCAGGGGCAGAGACCACCCAAAAAATCAGAAATCCACCGCTTTAAGGCTCATATCAAGTGCCGAAACATGATGTGTCAGGGCCCCCACGGAGATAAAGTCCACCCCGGTCAGCGCATACGCCCGGATGTTCTCCAGGGTGATGCCGCCCGAAGATTCTGTTTCCACCCTGCCGTCAATCAGCGCAACCGCCTCACGGGTAGCAGGTACATCAAAATTGTCAATCAGGATACGGTCTGCACCCCCGGTTTCGAGGATGCACCGAATATCCTCCAGGGAGCGGGCTTCCACCTCGATTCTGAGGTTAAGACTCCGCGCCTCAAGATACGCCCGTGCAGCCCGGATGGCCTGGGGGATGCCCCCCGCGAAATCAATGTGGTTATCCTTGATCAGAATCATATCATACAGGCCGATACGGTGGTTGCAGCCCCCACCCAGCAGGACGGCCTGCTTGTCCAGAAAACGCATCCCGGGGGTAGTCTTGCGGGTATCGAGTACCCGTGCCCGGGTACCCTGAAGCGCCTCCACATAAGTTGCCGTACAGGTAGCAATGCCGCTCATATGCTGCATCACATTCAGTACAAGCCGCTCGCACTGCAGGATGGAACGTACACTGCCCGACACCCGGAAGGCCTCGTCGCCCTGCTTCACTCTGGCTCCGTCCTGAATGGATATCACCATTCCCAGCGAAGCATCAAAACGGGCAAAGATGCGCTGAGCCACGGAAACACCTGCCAGAATACCGTCCTCCTTAATCAGCAGGCGGGCAGTTCCGGTTGCCGCGGCAGGGATACAACTCAGGGAGGTATGGTCTCCGTCTCCCAGATCTTCCTGCAAAGCCTGATCAATAAAGCGATCCAGAAAGTCCTCGTTACTCGTCTTCATCTTCGATCCTGAGTTGATGGATGCTCAGCTGACCCTGTGTCTGTTTGAGCCAGATAATCATCCGGTAGTTACCGTTTTGCGTGAACATTTTCCCGATGGCGTAATACCCATTTCCCCGGGGCATGCGATAAGTAAAAGCAAAATCATTCATTGGGTTGCTGCTGAGAAACTTTTTGAGGATTTGCACCGCGTGGGGCCGCTCATACACCCCCCTGATCTCAGGCAATATCAACTCCACATTGGTGTGGATAAAAGGACTCATGGCGTGGGCATCTCCCTTGCTCACCGCAACCTCTAAAGCGGCAGGAAGCATCCCTTCGACCGCCGCGCCGCCACTCTGGCCAAACACGGCAACACCGCTCTGGCCTAAAACAGAGAACATCAACGATAAAAAAGCCAGCAGCAACCTCAATCTCATCCGTGAATGATGCTTGCAAACCAAATGTTAAGCCAAAGCCTTCAGAGCAGCAGCATAATCAGGCTCCTGGGCTATCTCAGGTACCTGCTCTGTATAGACAACCCGGCCATCCGTTCCAACAACCACAACAGCCCGGGAGAGCAATCCCTCCAGAGGCCCTTCGGCCATCCTGACCCCGTAAGCCTTGCTGAAAGCATCGTTTTTATATTCTGAGAGTGTCACCACCCCGCTCAGGCCTTCGGCCCCGCAAAAACGGCTCAGGGCAAAGGGCAGGTCACGGGAGATACACAACACCACAGCATCCTGGAGGGAGGCTGCGCTTTTGTTGAATGCCCTGACTGATGCCGCGCAAACCCCGGTATCTACACTGGGGAAAATGTTCAGAACCACTTTCTTGCCTTTGAAGTCCGATAAGGTTACTTCCTGAAGATTTCCTCCGGTCAGAGAGAATCCCGGAGCCACTGAGCCCACAGCGGGCAGATTGCCATCGGTGCGAACGGGAGAGCCTTTGAATGTGATCGTAGCCATAGGTACTTAATTAAAGGGTTGATAGTGCAAAGAAACAAGATTCATGCCATTAAACAATACCCGAAAAACCCATAAAAGCCATCGCCAGAATCCCCGCTGTGACCATGGCCAGAGGGACACCACGCATTCCGGCAGGTACATCGGCAAGTTCCAACTGTTCGCGGATACCGGCAAAGATCACCAGCGCCAGTGCAAAACCCAGAGCATTGGCCACTGCGTACACCACACTCTGCAGCAAGTCAAAATCTTTTTGAATGACCAGCAGGGCCACCCCGAGAATAGCACAATTGGTAGTAATCAACGGAAGGAACACCCCAAGCGCCCGATACAGTGCCGGGCTCACCTTCTTAAGCATAATCTCCACCATCTGCACCAGGGCTGCGATGATAAGAATATAGGCAATGGTCTGCAGATAATCCAGTCCCAGAGGCTTGAGTACATAGTCATAGGTCAGGAAAGTAACAGTAGTGGCAATCGCCATGACAAACGTCACGGCCGCCCCCATCCCCAATGCCGTGGAAATTTTTCCGGAAACGCCCAGAAAAGGACAAATCCCGAGGAACTGGGTGAGCACAATATTGCTCACCAGAATGGCCGAGATGATAATGAGCAGATATTCCATGGGGTTACTTTTTGAGGAACCGGTTAAACAAAGCCATCAGGTACCCCAGGACGATGAACGCACCCGGAGCAAGCACAAACAGCAACATGTGTGCTGATTCGGGCAGCAGCGAGATCCCGAACACGGAACCGTTGCCCAGCAACTCCCGGACAGAACCCAGGAGGGTCAGAGATGCAGCAAAACCCAGCCCGATACCAATACCGTCGAACAGAGAAGGCAGGGGGGCGTTGCGGGAAGCAAAAGCTTCGGCCCGGCCCAGCACGATGCAGTTGACCACAATCAGGGGAATAAAAATCCCCAGTTGTTCGTAGAGGCTGGCTCCACCGTCAGGCCCAGGGGTGTTCAGGTAGGCAGACATCAGCAGGTCCACAATCGTCACAAAGGAGGCAATCACCACAATATACGAGGGAATGCGAACCTTGTCCGGGATAGAACTGGCCAGCAGAGATATGGCCACATTGGACAGCGACAAGACCACGGTCGTGGCCAGCCCCATGCTCAAACCATTGATGGCCGAGGTAGTCGTAGCCAGGGTGGGGCACATCCCCAGCACCAGCACAAAGACGGGATTGTCCTTGAGGACCCCGTTCCAAAGAATACTCCTGACATTCATCTCTCTGACTGTTTTTTGTCTTGAAAATAACTCTCGTAAGCCCTGCGGACTGCATCTGCAAAAGCCCGGGAACTGATGGTGGCGGCGGTAATCGCATCAATATCCCCACCGTCCTTCCGAACCTTCAACGGTTCAGACCCGGGATTCCGCCCCTTGAACTGGCCCCGGAACTCCGGAAGCACCATCTTGGCTCCCAATCCGGGGGTTTCCTTCTGTTCCAGAACCGAAATGTCGAAAATATTCCCCTGGGCATCAAACCCCACCATCAGCCGAATCATGCCCGAATAACCAAGCGCACTCCATGTCCGGACCGCCACACCGACAGGTTTGCCGTCAAGAGAAGCAGGAAAACACGCCAGGGAGTCACCCCCGTCCACACTGGGTACGGAGTATTGTTCCTCAAAGGGATTGTTGTCAAACCGGGGCAAGACTGCCTGAATCGACTGCAACTGGCGGGCCAGGCCGGCATCGGCCTTGGGCTTCAGGGTGACCGTGTAGGCAAGTCCCAGCAAGACAGAGGCAACCAGGCACACCGACAAAAGAGGAATCATCAAACGGGACAGGGAGGAAGCGTTCTTACCCATGACGCACCTCCTCTCCAAAACGCACCGGACGGATATACCGGTTCAACAACGGAACAAAAGCATTCATGATCAAAATGGCGAAGGACATACCCTCGGGATAGGCTCCAAAAAGGCGGATCAAAACAGTGATGACTCCGATACCAGCCCCATACACCAGCATTCCTCTGGGAGTCATTGGCGAAGTGACATAATCCGTGGCCATAAACAGAGCCCCCAGCAAGGCACCTCCGGTGAGCAGATGGAACACAGGAGAAGCATACTGCCCGGGATGAGCCAGATGCATGACACCCGTGAATAAAGCCATGGTTACGAGCACACTCACAGGTATATGCCATGTGATGGTCCTGCGTAACAACAGGAATATACCGCCCAGAAGCAGAGCCAGGGAAGACACCTCCCCGGTGGAACCCGCCATCTTTCCAACAAGCAAATCAAGATAGTCTGGGAGGTTAGCCATAATGGAAGACATGCTTTCTCCGGAGGCCAGCCCCTCACGCACCATCCCCAGAGGAGTGGCCCCTGTCACAGCATCCAGAACTCCGGTGTGGAATCCCTGCGGCACCGGCCAGGAGGTCATGGGAACAGGAAAAGATATCAAAAGAAACACCCGCCCAACCAAGGCCGGATTAAAAATATTCTGCCCCAAGCCTCCAAAGGTCATCTTGCCCACCCCGATGGCCACCAGCGCACCGGCAACCAGCAGCAGGGGGGGAAGATTCGAGGGCACGTTGAATGCCAGCAGCACCCCGGTGATCACTGCTGAACCATCGCAAAGCGTTGGTTTGTTTTTCAGGACAAACCGCTGGATGAGGTACTCAAATCCCACGCAGGAGGCAACCGATAGAGCGGTAACATACAAAGCCCCCCAGCCAAACATCCACACCGACACCAGATAGGCAGGAATCAGCGCCAGCAACACATCGTACATGAGCCGGTGCACCGATGCCCCTCCGTGTATGTGCGGGGCGGGGGAAACAACAAGAGGTCTGTCCATAGTCAACAATCGTATTTCAATTCCACACCCTCAGATTTTCGCGGCCCGTGCCCGGATGCGCTTATTCACGGTAACCTTGCCCAACCGGATGAAATCCAACAGCGGCCGGTGCGAAGGGCAGGTCCACTGACAACTTCCGCATTCAACACAATCCACAATACCCTCACCCTCAGCCCGTTCGAACATCTGCTTGTTCGTCAAAGCTGCCAGCAAATACGGCTCCAGGCCCATAACACATACCGACACACAGCGTCCACAGCGCACGCAGGGCGAAGCTTCTTCGCGGTACGAAAGACGTTCCGGGAGCAGCAGAAGGCCCGAAGTACCCTTGGTCACCGGTGCATCCAGACGTTTGACCGCCTTGCCCATCATCGGTCCGCCGGCAATCACCTTGGCTGTATCCCGGGGCATTCCACCGACGGCCTCAATCAAGGCTGAGATCGGCGTCCCAATGCGCACCAGGAAATTGCCGGGACGGGCCACCTCAGGTCCGGTGACGGTGATGACCCGGTCCACAAGCGGCTTGTTCTTCTGAACCGCCTCGTACACGGCAAACACCGTGGCCACGTTAAACACCACGGCCCCCACCTCAATAGGAAGTTTCATGGAAGGAACCTCCCTCCCGGTGATGGCCTTGATCAACTGTTTTTCACTCCCCTGTGGGTACTTCATATGCAGGGGTTGTATCTGAATGCCTGGGCCCGGTGCTGCCAAAGCCCTCAGGTGGGCAATGGCATCGGGTTTGTTCTCCTCAATACCCACCACGGCCCGTTCTACCTGCAGGGCATGCATCAGAATCCGGATTCCTGTAAGAATTTCCGGACCTTTCTCGAGCATCAGGCGGTGATCGCAGGTCAGGAAGGGCTCACACTCTACTGCGTTGATGATCAGAACCTCAACCTTCTTGCGGGGGTCGAATGCCAGCTTCACCTGAGCAGGGAAGGTGGCACCCCCGAGACCTACAATTCCCGAACGGGCAATCCGGGAGCGGATCTCCATGGGAGACATCGAAAAGGACTCAACCAACTCTGGAGAGCGGTCCACCTCTTCCACCCAATCATCCCCTTCCCGTCGAATCAGGACAGCAGTACGCCGTAAGCCCGAAGGCTCCACGAAGTCATCGGTCCGGACCACCACCCCCGATACCGGGGAATGGATGGATGCAGAAATAAACTCCGCACTCTCGGCTATGACCTGTCCGGTCCGCACTACATCACCGGGTTTGACGATCACAGTAGCCGGCACCCCGATATGCTGCGAAACGGGCAGGGTTACCACCTCGGGCAGCGCCAGGGGAACCACCTCAGAGGTTGCCGAAAGCTTGTGGTCCTGAGGGTGAATCCCCCCCTTGGGAAAGGTTTTGATCATGTCTTACCTGAAAAACTTTATGGAAAGGGGATACTCCCACACTTCACCCTGATTGGCCTTCACTGCACCAATAATGCCAAATATCAATACAAGCACAGCGAGCGCACCCATGAAAAAGAATCCCACCAGAACAAACGTAAGAGGAATCGAGCAAATGAGATAAAGCACGACACTCAGACCCCAGTTGGCGATATTCTTGCCATGTTGATCCACAATGGGATATTGATCCTTGTTGGCTATCCAAAGGACCAGAAATCCCACCAGGCCGATACCGGAAGAAACCAACAAAAAACACAGGTGCATCAGCATACAATAGGTTTCGGGCACCATCCCCCATATATAGCCATTGTTGACCTGATTCTGATTGGCCGAGAGCAGTTTGCTTTTCTCAGCCTGAAATTCCTCCTCAGTGATGACTCCGCGCTGACGCAGGTCATTGAGTTTCTCAAGAGCTTCGTAGTAGTTCATAAGGTGTGTTTTAGATGATGATTATTGAGTGACCGCCCGGGGCGGGAAATTCGTTTCCAGAATAGCATTCGTGGGACAAACCGGAGCACATTTCCGGCACAGCCGACACTTATCGGGGTCTATGTATGCCAGATGACGGCTGACGGTGATGGCATCGAAGGCACACACCCGGACACACTGGGAGCAGCCGGTACAGGCCACACTACAGTATTTGCGGGCAATGCCTCCCTTATCCTTGTTCACACACGAAACAAACACACGGCGGTTCTTGGGTCCCCGGCGCCGCAACTCGATAATCTCCCTGGGACAAGCCTTCACACAAGCACCACAAGCCGTACACCGGTCCTCATCCACCACCGGAAGCCCGGTCTGGGGATCCATCCGCAGGGCACCAAATGCACAGGCTGTGACGCAGTCTCCACATCCCAGGCACCCGTAGGGACAGTCTGTCTCCCCCACATACAACAGGTGCAACACGGCACAGGAACGAGTCCCATCGTACACGCTGGTGCGGGGGCGGTGCTCAAAGGAGCCACTGCAACGAACCACCGCCACTTTGGGCTCCTGTGGTGCCTGCTCCCGGCCCAGGGCCTGCGCCACGGTGAGCATCACCGCGTTCCCGCCCACAGGACAGAACAGGGTACCCATGTCCTCCCGTTTCACCAGCGTCTCGGCAAAAGCTCTACATCCGGCATACCCACATCCTCCGCAGTTGGCCCCCGGAAGCAAACCCGCTACTTGGTCAATGCGGGGGTCCTCGAACACATAGAACTTTCGGGAGACCCAATACAGCACAACTGCGGAGAGCAGACCAAGCGAAACGAGTACCAGAACGGAGTATAGGATCAAGGTCATGCTTACTGGCTTAATTTATCCATGGAACAAGATACCGAAGCGGAAAGAGCCTCCGAAAAGCGGTACAAACCGGCATAGTACACCGCCAGGGCAACCAGGCCCAGAAGAGCAGACAATCCCTGGCTGACCCATAGGGCATAGCTCCCGAAAAGGACACTCAGGAACACAATCAGAGGCAGCACATAGGCCCAGAATACCGCACGAAATCCCTGACGGGGCGTAACCGATAACTGTACTTCCTCACCAATCCCAAAGGAACGGCCATCACGGGGAATATCCACAAACCGGTCTGAGGCCGAAGATAGAGTACAGGAAGAACGGGCACCACAGCCGGAACAGGCTGAAGAGGGCGACATTCTAACCACCCAGTGACGGCTCTCTGCCCGATGAATCACTCCCTGATGCCTCACACAATCCTGTTTCATGCGTCCAACTTAAGCCCGAGGGTGCAAACCTAATCGAAATCGGGAAAATCACAAAATAAAACCGTTCCCTCAGGCCGATTAACCGCGGTCAGCGGACCAGGATGGGCGGGACCAAAGGAAGGAATAGAGAGAAATAAACAGATAGGATACCAGCGGAACCAACATGGCCAGAGCCATGCTGCTTTCGGCCAAAGCGCCCATCACCGGGGTGAAAACTGCCCCGCCAACAATGGCCATAATGATCAGCGACCCCCCTATTTTGGTGTTGACCCCCAGCCCCTTCACTCCGAGGGCAAAGATGGTGGGGAACATCAGGGACATGAAGAAACTGGTCAGAAACACTGCCCACAGGCCTGCCCATCCGGGGAAGGTAACTGAAACCGCCACCAGCAGCACATTGGCCAGAGCAAAGACACCCATCAGTCTCGCAGGAGGCACTAATCTCATGGCATAAGCTGCCAGAAACCGTCCCACCAGGAACATTCCAAGGGTCCCGGCAAGCAGATAGCCGGCAAACTTCTCTGTGGCTCCGGTATAATCCTGAGCATATTGAATAAAGAAACTCCAGGTTCCCACCTGCGCCCCGACATAAAAGAACTGGGCCAATACCCCCAAGAGAAAATGCCGATACCGGAACAGATCGCGAAAACGTCCCCTGGCCGGGGCACCTCCGTCATCGGTTTCATCCCCGGGATGAGGCAAACGGGTAAACAGCAGGATGAGGGCCCAGATAAATGTCACCGCACTGATGACCAGATAGGGCGTGACCACACGCATGGTTTCGTGCCTCAGATAGGCCTCGTAGGTGCCTGCTGCCTGACGCTGCAGGATCTCGGCATCACTGAGTTCCACTCCTGAAAGAATAAAGAAGGTTCCGATGAGCACCCCGGCAATGGCTCCGATAGGATTGAAAGCCTGAGCCAGATTGAGCCTGCGCTCTGAGGTAGCCTGATCGCCCAGTACCGAGATAAAGGAATTGGCTCCGGTTTCCAGGAACGCCAGCCCGCTGGCTATCACAAACAAGGCAAACAAAAAGAACCCGAACTGCGCGGCAAGAGCCGCGGGGTAAAACAGAAAGGTGCCCAGGCTGAACAACAACAGGCCGGCTACCAGCCCAGCCTTGTAACTGAAGCGACGCATCAGCAGGGCAGCGGGCAGGGAAAGCAGGAAATAGCCCATATAGAAGGCGGACTGCACCAAACCGGCTTCCAGCCGGCTCAACTCGAACGACTTCATGAATTGCTTGATGAGTACGTCATTGAGATTATTGGGAACCCCCCAGAAAAAAAACAGGGCCGTTACCAGAATAAACGGGAGCAGATGTTCGCGACGTATGATGCTGTGGCGTTCTCCGGACATAATCCTGATTTAAGCCAGGAAGCAGGTTCCTCCGTGGTCAGTACACTGTCCCCCGAAGCGGGCGCATTGTTCGTTGAACCGGGTACAATATACTGTAGCAGATTCCGCAAGGACCACCACCTGATTGCGCTGTACCTCCACCACCCCGCGGGGGATCAGGAAGTCCAACTCAGGCTTACCTGAAGTGCGGATACGCACAGAGCCCCGGGAAAGAGTGGAAATAATGGGCGCATGATTCCTCAGAATCTCAAAGGCCCCGCTGGTTCCCGGGACGAACAGCTCATCGGCATCTCCTGCAAAAACCTTTTTGTCCGGTGTGAGAATCTCCAGATGCATGGCGGTGGGATTAGGACTGTGCAAGGAGTTTCTCTCCCTTGGCGATGGCTTCATCAATGGTACCCACCATCAGGAAGGCATTCTCGGGATACTTGTCCATCTCCCCGTCCAGAATCATCTTAAAGCCCCGGATGGTGTCCTGGATGTCCACAAACACCCCCTTGGTCCCGGTGAACTGTTCGGCCACATGGAAGGGCTGGGACAGGAAACGCTGCACACGGCGGGCCCGGTGTACGGAGAGTTTATCCTCCTCCGAAAGCTCATCCATGCCGAGTATGGCGATGATATCCTGTAGCTCATTGTATCGCTGCACCAACTCCTTAACCCTCTGGGCAGTTTCATAGTGGTCCTGACCCACCACCTCGGGAGTAAGAATACGGGAAGTGGAAGCCAGCGGGTCCACAGCAGGGTAAATCCCCAACTCGGTGATCTTACGGCTGAGCACCGTGGTGGCGTCCAAGTGAACAAAGGTAGTGGCTGGTGCCGGGTCAGTAAGGTCATCGGCCGGCACATACACAGCCTCCACAGCGGTGATGGAGCCACGCTTGGTGGAGGTAATTCGTTCCTGCATCACCCCCATCTCGGTAGCCAGAGTGGGCTGGTATCCCACGGCCGAGGGCATACGGCCCAGCAAAGCAGAAACCTCAGAACCGGCCTGAGTGAAACGGAATATATTATCTACAAAGAACAAAATATCGCGGCCTGTGGGGGAGTCCTTATCCCCGTCGCGGAACGACTCAGCAATACTCAAACCCGAAAGGGCTACAGTAGCACGGGCTCCGGGGGGCTCGTTCATCTGTCCGAACACCATGGTAGTCTGCGACTCTCTGAGTTTTTCGGGATCCACCAGCGACAGATCCCAGCCTCCGGCAGCCATGGACTTCTCAAAGTCTTCGCCGTACTTAATCACACCCGATTCGATCATCTCGCGGAGCAGGTCGTTCCCCTCACGGGTACGTTCCCCCACACCGGCAAAAACTGACAAGCCCGAATACTTTTTGGCCACATTGTTGATCATCTCCATGATGAGCACCGTTTTGCCCACCCCGGCACCCCCAAAGAGGCCGATCTTTCCTCCCTTAGCGTAGGGTTCCAGCAAGTCAATCACCTTGATACCAGTGTACAGCACCTCGGAAGTGGTTGCCAACTGGTCAAAGCGGGGCGGATCGTTGTGCACCGGATACCCATCTGTCTTATCGAGTTCGTGCATCCCGTCAATCACATCGCCCACCACATTAAGCACTCTGCCGCGCACCTGTTCTCCCACAGGCATCCGGATGGAACCACCCGGGCAGGTGACCTTCATCCCCCGACGCAAACCATCGGTGGAGTCCATAGCCACGGTGCGCACCACATGCTCCCCAATATGCTGATACACTTCCACCACAAGAGGGCGGGTCCCCTCGCGTTCGATATACAACGCATCCCTGATTTCAGGAAGGCCCGCTCCGGTCCTTTCAAAACTGACATCCACCACAGGCCCAATCACCTGCACGACTTCTCCGGAAAGCTGATTCATACAAACCTAATATTTATCAAAGCACTAAGGGAGAAATAGCCTCCCCCTTGGCGACGCTAAAGATAAAAAACATTTTTCCAAAAATGTCTGGTCTGTACTCAAAAAACGTCACCCGAACATTATCCTGGACACAATAGTAATTCCCTTGCTCCTACTTAAAAACATCTTCGTTGATTTCATAAATCGCCAGGATGGGGTTGCTGTCATCAGCATGTTTGCGCAGCACCATATAATTGGCGTAGTACGGCGACCTGGCATCGAGTTGCATGCCTTCAATGGCCTTTTTATGATAAGGAATGTCTCCTTCGGGCACAAACGCGAGGAACCCTCGTTCTGTTGCCGCCTCAAAATCCAGTGGGATTGCACATAATGGGGTCAGAGAATCCCTCAAGTTCTCAAAAGAATAGTATACTGATTTGCCACGGGTCTTATCGGTAAGAATCACAGACAGAATTTTCTCTATTTCGAAAGAAGCAACCATAAACCGGGATGTTTCCCGAACCCGCGATAATCCAGACGCCCACTTTTCTGACTGGGGCGGCCTCTTGTTGGCTACCATTTCTTCCACAGCGCGCATACTCAGGTTCCGGGAACCAAAATCAAACTTCACATAATCCCACATCTCCCCATCCCGGAACAAATAAACCTGATTGAAATAGGGGTCTACAAAATATCCCTGGCCGAGCCCGGCGGTAAAAAGATCGGGAAGACTCATGGAAAACCTCGGACCGTCGAGAAAATATCTCACCGCAGAACCAGGCTGGCTCAGATCACACACCATGATGCTCCCTCCCTTGTCCCCGGAAGCCATAAAACGCTGTAGGTAAACAAAATTGCGATCGACTACCAGAAACTTGTTATAAAACTCTATCGGAATGCTTTTGATAAACACCCCGTCCCTGAGCCGATAACACATAATCTTCTTGGGTGTGTTCAGATACAACACCGTATCTTCGAGACAGATGCTCGCGATACTGAGATATTCATCGGGGCCCTTCCCCTGATGATTCACCGAATAAAGAAATCGCCCATTCAGATCAAAACAATACACAGCATGGGTGCCTGAGAGGATAAAAATCTTGCCGTCGTGGGCAAGAAGCTGCCATATCCGTCCCAAAAGGCAGTTTTTATTTGTCTCCAGCTGCACGTACCTGCAACTGCGAAATACATCGTGAAACGACGTATTCTGGGGAACGGGCACAGGAGCATATCGTCGGGCAATAACGGGTGCGGGTTTTACAGCATCCGGCTTGGCCACGCTATCCACCTTGACCAAGCTATCCGCCTTAGGTGTGCTCCCTTCGGCCTCCACAGGCCGTGAACTGTTGCCCGTGGGCCCAAGAACATTGCCATAGGAATCATAAGCCGCTCCTTCATCCTTCCGGGAAGATTGCTTACACGAAAAAACAAACAAACAAAAACCAAACACAAACAACGCAACGTATCTATTCATAGATAGTTATTTATTGAATCAGCAAACCACGAGGCTAATATAATAAATATCTGACTATATCTACCTAAGAAACTACAACAAGAAAGAAAATATCAAAACTCCTTCATAACCATCATGATTTTAGATGCACAACCATCACCACCGGGTTGTCCTCCTCGTCAACCCCGTCCATAAACCGTGCAGCCACCGAAGCATCCAGCAAACCATACAACCGATCCTTGTCTGCATACAAAATCTTCACCAACACCTGCTCTCCATCGGGTAAAACATACCGGGCATGAAACTTCTCACTCAAGGCTGCTTCTGTTGGCCTCCCGGCTCGGCTGACCAGTTTCAGGGTCTGTTTGTCCCAGATACCGGTATACAACTGACCCCGGTAGAAATACTTCAGCAGAAAATATCGCGCAGTCTCTGTGGCATCTCTGAAATAAATCTGTTCTGCCTTACGGACATCGTCGTACACGTCCTTAATCTGAGGAATCAACTTACCACGGGTGAACACAACATGTGGAGAAATATGGTCCCGATCCTTGATGTAATAAATGGTGTCATTATAAACATCACCAAACAAAGCCCCACCCCTGTAACTGGCAGACAGTAAATAATTCTCAAAGGGATGTTGCAGTTTCCCGGGAATGGCCACATAGAAGACATCGCGCTTCTGAGCATACTTGATCGTGCGCTGCACAAAACCAAGAGAGTCGCAGAAGTTGAGATACGAAACGTCTGCACCATCCTTCACAATGCCTGACCGGATTGTGGAGACAAACGAACCATCATCAAGTGAAACGAAGTAAAAGTCCGATTCTCCTTGGATGGGAAAACCCATTGACTCATCTGTATCCCAACTCCGGATAAGCAAACTTTCGGACATGCCGGATGCACATATCCTGCGCAAAGAAGCATTGATACTCCAAACCAGAACGTTGGGCAATTCACCAGGCCCACGACCAATCTTTACAATGTTTTGGACAAATTTTCCCGCATGGTCAAACTGCAAAACCCCATTGTTATCCTCAAATGCCCCTCCGGAAACAAAATAGCTGTCTGAGGTTGCAGCGAGTTTATTGTAGTAGTCAGCAACAAGACAGTGCTCATTGATCTCCAAAGGCACAAAACGCACTGAGTCGGCAATAGAATTCAGCACCATAGTATCGGCGCTACTTGCGCCGATACTATGCTCTAAATCAATAATCAAAGTGTCTGCGACACCAAGAGTCTGTTCGGCAGATATATTCTGCAATTGCTCCTTATTGCTCCCAACACAAGAACAAAAGAACAACAGAAAACAAACCGCGAAAACAGAGAATTCAGCCTTCACCATAATCATTAACTGCCACTTCCGCAATACCAAGTCTCATAGCAGTGATCACAGCACCAGTTGCCACCCAAATAATAGTAAAGCGTATAAGCACATCTCAACGAAATGCTGCACTGTTTAACTTCCTCATTTTGTGGAGTATGCCATCCCCAGCCACATGTGCCAGGCTTTAGAGCAATTCCCATTACCTCATCTTTCGCCAACGCCTCCACATTGGCAAGCATCAAGTCTCTTTCAGGGGTGTGCTTCAACAGGTTCATCCCCACGTTCACCGATGCGGCTGTAAACACAATCGCACCCAATAACCACAGTAACATTTTCCTTTTCATTGTCTTGGTTTTTTTAGTTAATCATTTGT